>NZ_JBIVCU010000004.1:311075-461636 GCF_044746785.1 Pseudomonas sp. NPDC090208 | reverse complement strand
CTCACGTGCTCAAAAGGCACCGCTGCTCATCAGCTGCCATCCACCCCTCTCACCTCTGACATTACCTCAGCTAAAGACACAAGCCCTGCTCGCGATAGCGGTGGGTCAATCGATACGACGTTGACTGACCTGACGCCTTCGCGAGCAGAGCTCCCTCCCACAAAATGCTGTGTATGCCGCCTAACGGATGAGCAATCCAAAACCTGTAGCAGCATGGCTTGTCAGTGGTGGCATCCTTGAGTGCGCTGACGCCGGCAAGCCGGACTGCTACAGGGTGGTGGTTTCCTGCCTGAATTTTGCTGACAACACAAAACCTGTGGGAGGGAGCCCTGCTCGCGAAAGCGTCATCCCGGTCAATGCTGTGTTGGCTGACCCGCCGCCTTCGCGAGCAGGGCTCCCTCCCACAAAATGCTGTGTTTGCCGCCTGACGGGTGAGCAATCCAAACCCGTGGCAGCATGGCTTGCCAGCGGTGGCGTCCTTGGGTGCGCTGACGCCGGCAAGCCGGGCTGTTACGGGGTGGACGTGTCCTGCCTGAATTTTGCTGACAACACAAAACCTGTGGGAGGGAGCCCTGCTCGCGAAAGCGTCGTATCAGTCGACATCGTGATATCTGACCCACCGCCATCGCGAGCAGAGCTCCCTCCCACAAAAAATGCTGCGTTTGCCGCCTGACGGATGAGCAATCCAAACCCGTAGCAGCATGGCTTGCCAGCGGTGGCGTCCTTGAGTGCGCTGACGCCGGCAAGCCGGACTGCTACGGGTTTGGCGGTGTATGCACCCTCATTCAGAGGGATGCACCGTTACTTCTTCAACCGCTCCAGCACCTGCGCCGTGGTCCACAGCGCATTGGCGATGAAGCGGTAGTTGATCAGCGCCGCATGGTAGCCGTCGCCCTCGGGCATGCGCGGGCCGGCGGTGGCGTCGCGGACCACGGCGACTTCAAAACCCTGTTCCACCAGGTCGCGCAGGTGTGACTCGACGCACAGGTTGGCGGCCATGCCGGCGAGGATCACCTGGCTGACGCCCTGTTTGCGCAGTTGCAGGGTCAGGTCGTTGGTCTGCGGGCCGTAGACTTTGTGCGGCGAGCAGATGATGGTCTTGCCGTCGAGGATGAACGGTTTGTACTGCGGCATGAAATCGGCGCCGGAGCCGTCGAAGCCGCTGAGGTCCAGGGGCGAACGGCGGTCGAACATGCCGATGTCGTGCATCATTTTTTCCAGCGGCCCGCCGTGTTCCCAGCTGTGATCGCAGGGGTAGTAATAGTGCGGCGAAATCGCCACGGGAATACCGGCCTGTTTGGCGGCGGCGAACAGTTGCTCAAGGTGGCCGACCACGCCGTTCTCCGTGACGCAGTCACCCACGAACGGCCAGGTCACGCCCTCGGGGCTGAGAAAGTCTACTTGCGGGTCGATCACCACCAGCGCCGCACGGGACAGGTCCAGCTGCATGCCGGGGTCCGGCAACACAGGGTTCTGCGGGTCGCGGTAGAGGTCGTTGCTGCTCGATTCAGTGCTCATTGTGAGGCTCCTCGGATTGGAATAACCTCTTGCGGGCCCGTCGCTACGGGTGTCGTGGTGCCCGGCAAGTGGAGCCATGTTCGTCGTTCGCGCCGTGGCGGTTTTGTCCCGGCGTCCGCCTTTTTTGCCTGAAGTGACTCAATGGACGCGCTATCCGAGTTTTTCGACCGAATCCAGATGTCCGGGCGGCTGTTTTACGCCGGAACGGTGTTCGACACCCTGGACATCAACAAGCCGGACGGCACCGCGTTCATCCATATCGTTGAAAAGGGCGGGCTGGACCTGATCCGCCCCGGCCATCCGCGCATCGCCCTGGACGGGCCGACCGTGCTGTTGTGCCCGAGCACCTGTCGCTACAAGCTGCAGCCGACCACGCAACAGGGCGCGGAAATCATCTGCGCCACCTTCGAGTTCGGCGTGAGCATGGGCCGTTCGTTTCCGCTGGGGGTGACCGACACCCTGGTGTTTCCGTTCAGCGACCTCGACCCGGTGGTGCCGGTGATCGACGCCCTGCTCGCGGAGTTTCGCGGCCAGGGCGCCGGCCATCGCAAGGGCCTGAGCGTGCTGTTCGAATACATCCTGATCGTGCTGGTGCGGCGCGCCATCGAGGAGGGCATGATCGCCCGCGGCGGGCTGGCGGCAATTCTCGATCCGCAACTGGGCAAGGCGATCAACCAGATTCACCTCAACCCCGAGCGCGACTGGAGCCTCAAGCAACTGGCCGAGCTGGCCTGCATGTCGCGGACGAAGTTTTCCGCGCAATTTCTCAAGGTGGTCGGCGTGTCGCCCATCGCCTACCTGACCGGCTGGCGGCTGAAGCTGGCGCGGGACCTGATGAAGCAGGGCGTCAAACTGAAGATCGTCGCCGCCTCGGTGGGCTACAGCTCCCAGGCGGCGTTGAGCAAGGCGTTCGTTCAGGAAATGGGCCTGCCGCCCGGCGAGTGGCTCAAGCGGCAGGGCTGATCAGGCGGTCTTCAACTGCAGGACGGGGATCGGTTTGCGCATCAGCGTACCGACCAGCACTGCCGCAAACAGCCCGGCGAAGCCGGCCACCCACAGCACCGAACCGAAACCGCTGATAAAGGCCTGTTGCGCCAGCGGCTGGACGATCTGCCGGGCACTGGCATCGAGGGGCTGCAGCGCTGCGCTCATGTCGCCGGCCACCACCCGCGAGGCCATGAACTCGGCCTGATCGGTCCAGCCGGGGGCACTGGCCCGCAGGTTGTGCAGCAGGGCGTCGAGGGTGTGGCTGGCGAGCAGCGCACCGTACACGCCGACGGTCAGCATGATCGCGCTGAAGCGCATCGTGGTGCTCATGCCCGAGGCCATGCCGGTGCGCTCGCGAGGCACGCAGGCCATGATGTTTTTCTGCGTGTCGCCGTTGAGCAGCCCGGCACCGGCGCCGGTCACTGCGATGGCCACGGCAAACGCCGGGTAGCCGCCAATCGTGGTGGCCCAGGCGCTGAGCAGATTGCCAAGACCGACCAGACTCAACCCCAGCGCCATCATCGCCGCCGGTGACAGATGACGGGACAGCTTCGGCCCCAGACGCGGAAACAACAGCATGGTGATCGCGAACGGCAGCATGCCCAGACCGGAATCGATGGCGCTGAAGCCCAGGCCGTTCTGCAGGTAGAACGGCAGCAGGGTCATCATTACCTGCGCGCAGCCGGCGTAGGCGAACATGCCCAGCAGTGCGCCGATGAAACGCGGGTATTTGAACAGTTGCAGGTCGACCATGGGGCGCTTTTGCAGACGTTCGGCCACCACGAACAGCCCCAGCAACGCCGCGCCGCCCGCCAGCCGGGAGAACGTCAGTGGATGCTCCCAGCCGATGCGGTTGGCTTCGATCAGGCCCCAGATCAGGCACAGCAGGCTGGCGCTGAAAAACAGGCTGCCGACCGGGTCCAGTCGCGCCGATTGTTCGTTGCGCGACTCCTCGACGTTGCGCAACACCATGGCCAGCAACACCAGCCCTACCGGCAGGTTGAGGTAAAAAATCCAGCGCCAGCCGACCAGTTCGGCGATCAGCCCGCCGATTGTCGGGGAGGCGGTCATCGCCAGCCCCATGCAGGCGCCCCAGAACGCCCAGGCCTTGACCCGCTCGGTTTCGTCATGGAAGACATGGCCGATGGTCGCCAGCGCCGAGGTCAGCAACAGCGCCGCACCGACGCCCTTGAGCGCGCGGGCGATGTCGAGAAACAGAATGTTCGGCGCCGCGCCGCAACCCAGTGAGGCCAGAATGAACAGCACCAGCCCGCTGATCAGCATTTTCTTGCGGCCGAAGCGGTCGGCCAGACTGCCGGCGGGCAGCAGCAGCGCGGCGAAGGCCAGCATGTAGGCACTGACCACCCATTCGATATCGGCGAAGCCCGCACCCAGGTCGCGGGCAATGCTGGGCAGAGTGACGGCGACGACGTTGGTGTCGAGGACCATCAGTGCACACACGCCGGAGGCGGTGAGCAGGGTCATGCGGGGGCTGGGGCGGGACATGGTGGGCTCCGGGATCTTGTTAGGTGCCAGCTAATGGTCATGTAGGCGCTTGCTTGTCCACGATGGCGGCCTGTCAGGCACCACGAAAATCTCTGACCAAAAGCATCGCGGGCAAGCGCGCTCCTACAGGTTTGGCGTAGGCGCAGGATATCGCCGGATGGCTTATGCTTTATTACCCGTATTCAACGACTTCATTACCTTCAAGGTAACGCGACATGGAAATCCGTCACTTTCGCTACTTCCTCGCGGTGGCCCGGCACCGCCACTTCACCCGCGCGGCCGAGCAACTGGGCATCGCGCCACCGACCCTGACCCGGCAGATCCAGGATCTGGAAAACGCCCTTGGCACGCGCCTGTTCGTTCGCGAGACACGGGAAGTGCGCCTGACCGAAGCTGGTCGCGCCTTGCAGGTCGAAGCGGAGCTGGCGGTGCGTCAGTTCGAGACCGCGCAATACAACGTGCAGCGGGCCGGTCGTGGCGAAGCGGGGCGGATCGAGCTGGGCTATATCGCTTCGGCGGTGTTTTCCGGGGTGTTGCAGCATCAGGTCGGGCAATTTCGCCGGCAGTTTTCCGATGTCGAGTTCACGATCACTGAATGCCTGATGGCGGCGCTGCCGCGGATGATCGAGGAGGGCCGGCTGGACGTCGGCTTCATCCGCTCGCCGATGAATCTGCCTGACGGCGTCGGTGCGGTGAAACTGCTCACCGAAGGCTTTGCTCTGGCGCTGCCGGACAGTTCCTGGCTGTGCAAACTCAAGACCCTCAATGCGGTGCACCTGCAGAACGAAACCTTCATCCTTCCCGAACAGATCTCCGGCACCCTGGAAGTGGCCGCCCAGGGCGGCTTCGCCCCGACCCTCGGCCCGCAACCGGGCGGGCTGGTGTCGGTCATCGCCCTGGTCAGCCTCGGCCAGGGCGTGGCGGTGGTGCCGGAATCGGTGGTCGACCACATCCGCCTGCCCAACGTGATCTACCGACGCCTGGACGATTGCCAGCCCACCTCCTACCTGTCCCTGATCCACCGCCGCCACGAAAAGACACCGGTGGTGATGCGGTTTATCGAGCATGTGCGTGGGGCACGAGAGGCTTGAGGGTGAGCCTGGATAAAAAGACCGCGTAGACCGGGTGTTTCCGCGATCCAAAGACGTGACAATGCACGCCTGCAATAGACCGAAGACGGACCTGAACGCATGAAAAACTACCAACCGCCTCTGACGCTGACCCCCTTGATGCTCGACCTGGTGGCCGACATCAGTGAGCGGGTCGGACGTTTGACGGCGATGCGCGATGAACGCCTGACGCCCATGCTGCGGCGAGGCAATCGCATTCGTACGATTCAGGCGTCGCTGGCCATTGAAAACAACACCCTGAGCCTTGAGCAAGTAACTGCTGTGCTTGAAGGACAGCGGGTTCTTGGGCTCCCGCGCGAGATTCAGGAAGTGCGCAATGCCTTTGCGACCTATGAGGTGATGCCGCAGTGGCAACCGTCGGTACTTCAGAATCTGCTCGGTGCCCATGGCTTACTGATGCACGGGCTGATCGACGACGCCGGACATTTCAGGCAGGGCGGCGTGGGCATCTATCGCGGCGATCGTCTGCTGCACATGGCGCCCCCGGCCAACCGGATTGTCAGCCTGATGCAGGACTTGATGGGCTGGTTGAGCACATCGGCGCTGCATCCCTTGATAGCCAGTTGCGTCTTTCACTATGAATTTGAATTCATTCATCCGTTCGCTGACGGCAACGGCCGGATGGGGCGGCTGTGGCAGACGCTGATCCTCAGCCAGTGGCGTCCGGTACTGGCTTATCTGCCGGTGGAAACGGTGATTCGCGAGCAGCAGGAGGACTACTACGCCGCGCTCTCAGCGTCTGACCAGATGGCCGAAGGCACGCCCTTCGTCGAGTTCATGCTCGCCGCTTTGCGACAGGCGCTGTGTGAAATCGAAGATGCAGAAGCGGCTACCGCACAAGTGGCCGCACAAGTAACCGCACAAGTAAGCGATCATGTGGCGCGCTTGCTGAGCTTCCTGCTCGACAAGCCGGCGATGTCGGCTGGCGATCTTATGTCGGGAATGGGGCTGAGCCATCGCCAGTCGTTTCGCAACACCTATCTGGGGCCTGCGCTGAACGACGGCTGGGTCGAGATGACGGCCCCCGAATCGCCGCGCAGCCCCATGCAGACCTATCGGCTTTCCGGGCGTGGGGCGGCGTTGGCCAGAAGCCTTTAGCGCATGCGGAATACGGCGGTGAAATTTGCATTTCCCCGGAAAGCCAGCAAAGCAGACAATCAGCATCACGTTTTTCCAGAACAAAAGGGCATCTCATGCAAAAGCCTCTGCAGGGGATCCGGGTCGTCGAGCTCGGACAACTGATTGCCGGACCGTTTGCGGCGAAAGTGCTGGGCGAGTTCGGCGCCGATGTGATCAAGATCGAACCGCCGGGCACCGGCGATCCATTGCGCAAGTGGCGGCTGCTGCACGACGGCACGTCGGTGTGGTGGGCGGTGTCGTCGCGCAACAAGCGCTCGGTGACTCTCGATCTGCGCGAGCCGGAAGGGCAGGAGGTGGTGCGCAAGCTGCTCGCCGAGGCCGATGTGCTGGTGGAGAACTTCCGTCCCGGCACGCTGGAAGGTTGGGGCCTGGGTTGGGACGTGCTGCACGCGCTGAACCCGAAACTGGTGATGCTGCGGGTCTCCGGCTACGGGCAGACCGGGCCGTACCGTGACCGTCCCGGTTTTGGCGTGGTCGGCGAGGCCATGGGCGGGTTGCGTCATCTGTCCGGCGAGCCGGGGCGTACGCCGGTGCGGGTCGGGGTGTCGATCGGCGATTCGTTGTCGGCACTGCACGGTGTCATTGGCGTGTTGCTGGCGCTGCGGCACCGCGACCAGAACGGCGGTCAGGGTCAGGAAATCGACGTGGCGCTGTATGAGTCGGTGTTCAACATGATGGAAAGCCTGATTCCGGAATATTCGGTGTTCGGCGCGGTTCGCGAACCCGCCGGCAGCAGTCTGCCCGGTATTGCGCCGTCCAATGCCTACCGCTGTCGGGACGGCCGTTATGCGCTGATTGCCGGCAATGGCGACAGCATTTACCAGCGGCTGATGACCCTGATCGAGCGGCCCGATCTGGCGGCCGACCCTGAACTGGCGCACAACGATGGTCGGGTTCGGCATGTCGAGCTGATCGATGGCGCCATCTCTGCCTGGGCGGCCAGCCATGACTTGGACGAGGTGCTGGAAAAGCTCACCGCCGCGCGGATTCCGGCCGGCAAGATCTACAACGCTGCCGACATTGCCGCCGATCCCCATTACCAGGCGCGGGACATGCTGCTGGCCAGCCAGCTGGACGACGGCACGCCCGTCACCTTGCCGGGCATCGTGCCCAAGCTCGGCACCACGCCGGGCGGTGTGGAACGCCCGGCACCGAAGCTGGGCCAGCACACCGATGAGGTACTCGAACAATTGGGCATCGATGCCGAACAGCGGGCGCAATGGCGTGCGCGTGGGTTGATCTGATCCACGCGACGCGGATATTTGCAGGTGCTGGCTTGCTGACGGTGATGTCGTTGAAATCGCTACCGCCGGCAAGCCGGACTGCTACAGGGATTGCGGATACACCACAAAACAAAGTGGGAGGGAGCTCTGCTCGCGAAAGCGGTGGATCAGTCAGTACAGCATTGACCGGAATGACGCTTTCGCGAGCAGGGCTCCCTCCCACATCAGATCTCTCTCAGGCTTGCCAACAGGGGTGTCATGACGATATCTACGCAATGGCCCTGAATGAACACATTGGAAACAACTCCCATGATCGATCACCTCGACCATCTGGTCCTCACCGCCGTCGATGCCGATGCCACGGTGGATTTCTACACCCGTGTGCTGGGCATGCAGCTGGAAACCTTCGGGGCCGGGCGCATGGCGTTCAGGTTCGGCCAGCAGAAAATCAACCTGCACATCCGCGGCCATGAATTCGAGCCCAAGGCCCATGTGCCAGTGCCCGGCGCGCTGGATCTGTGCTTCATCGCCAGCGTTCCGCTGGAGCAGGTCATTGCCCGGCTCAACGATGCGCAGTGGCCGATCATCGAAGGGCCGGTGATGCGTACCGGCGCCACTGGGCCGATCCGTTCGGTGTATGTGCGTGACCCGGACCTGAACCTGATCGAAATCTCGGAACAGGTCTGACCGATGCCGCTGCCCGACATGAATCTGCTGATCGCCCTCGATGCGTTGCTTGAAGAGGGCAGCGTGGTGGGGGCGGCCCGGCGCATGCACCTGAGCCCGGCGGCCATGAGCCGGACGCTGACCCGGGTGCGCGAAGCGCTGGGTGATCCGGTGCTGGTGCGCGCCGGTCGCGGGCTGGTGCCGACCCCGCGAGCGCTGGCCTTGCAGGCTCAGGTGCGCTGTCTGGTGGAGCAGGCCGCCGAGCTGTTCCAGTCCCGCGAAGAAGTGGATCTCAACACCCTGGAACGCTGCTTCAACATCCGTTCCAACGATGTGTTTTTCGGCGCGTTCGGCGGGCATTTGCTTGATGCACTGCGGGCTCGGGCGCCACGGGCGACAATCCGCTTCGTGCCGGAAGGCGAAGGCGACGATGATGCGTTGCGCGAAGGGCGGATCGATCTGCACATCACCTCGCGGCCCAACTTCGGCCCGGAAATCAAGGTGCAGAAGCTGTTCGACACGGTCTTCGTCGGGTTGGTGCGCGAGGGGCATCCGATCCTCGCCGAGGCGATCAGCGCGCAGCGATTCGCCCATTACGATCACGTCAGCGTTTCCCGGCGCGGGCGGGCCAGAGGGCCGATCGACGAGGCGCTGGAAAACATGGGGCTGTCTCGGCAGGTGGCGCTGGTGACGCCGAACTTTCATTCGGCGATTTTTTCCGCCGCGCGCAGCGATCTGGTCATGGCGCTACCGGAGCCGGTGCTGTGGGGCATGCGCGAACTGGGCCTGCGCATGCGAGCGTTCCGGATCCCGCTGGAGCTTGAGCCGGTCACCGTGATGCAGGCCTGGCATCCACGCTTCGACAAGGACCCGGCCCATCGCTGGTTGCGCCAGACCCTGTGGGAAGTGTGCACCACCCACGAAGCGTGGAATGACAGCAACTGGTCGTAGCCGCCGGTTCCGCGCCGCCGTTCAGTGGCCGGCGCGGGCGCGCCGGACCTGGGAGTAGATGCCTTCGAGGCGGCTGGCAGACACCGACCAGTCGTGCTGCTGGCGGACATGGGCACGACCGGCTTCACCGATCCGCACCAGTTGCGCAGGCTGTTCGATGATGTTTGCCAGTCGCCGCACCAGATCGTCGGCATTGGCGTAGCGCAGGTAATGCTCACCGTCGATCAGGTTCAAGCCGCTGTACCCCGCCGTACCGGCCACCACGGTCAGCCCGGCGGCCATGGCTTGCAGCACGTTGAGGCGGGCGTCGCTGTCATCGCCCGGCGTCGCCAGAAAGATCGCCGCATTTTTTTGCAGCGTGCGCAGATCGTCGATCGGTCCCGGCCATTCGATCCGTGCGTCGCTCCAGCGCTGGCGCCACTGGCGGGTCAGTGTCTGCCCGCCGATGCTCAGGCGTGCTTGCGGGGCCAGCCGCCAGAGTCGCGGCATGACCTGAGCGAGCAGCCAGGACAAGGTTTCGCAACCGGCCGCATCCTCGACCAGAAACAGCAGGCGCTGGCTGTGACGATCAGGCGTTATCCGCGCGTAGTGATCGCAATCGACGCCGTTAGCGACCACGGCCGTGGCTCTGGCCGTCAATCGCGCCAGGCCTTTGGCATCGTCCTCGGTGACTGCGATCAGTTGCCGACTCTGACTGAACACCCGGGTTTCCCATTGCCGATAGCGCCACTGATCCAGACGGTGGAGCAGCCGGGTCCACTCCGGCAGCGGCTGATAGCGCACGGTGTCGCTGCTGGATTCAATGCTGGATTCGATGCGGTGCTCGGTCATCACGAAGGGCTTGCCGTGGCGCTGCAGCGGCGCTTCGAACGGCTGGAAGCTGTAACTGTGCTCGATCTGGATCACGTCCCAGTGCTCCGCCAGCAGCGACTCGAACGTGGCCTGCAATTGCGGCGAGAAGCCATTGAGAGTGGCCAGCATCGGCGGGCGGGCGAACAGCAGCGTGCGCAGGCTGGGCCTGGGGCGCCTGGGAATGACGATCAGACGCTCCAGCCACGGCTCCAGTGCTGCGCGGGTATCGGCATCGGCGGCCGTGCAGGCATGCACCAGCAGGGTGATCCGATGGCCGCGGGCGGCGAGGTTGCGCAGCAGATGAAACTGACGGGCGTTGCCGGGGCTGCTGATCGGCCAGGGCATGTAGGGCAGCGTCCAGAGAATGCGCATGCTCAGCGGTTCCAGGCGAGGATCTGCAGGGATGGGGTCAGCGCGACATCGACGCCGCGCGCATCGGCCAGCTCCGTCTGTTGGCCGGTCAGCGGGTCGTGGAGGCTGGCTTTCTTGATGCCGGGAAAGGTCAGGTGTGCGCCGCTGGCGCTCCAGGCCATCAGCAGGTGCGAGCCGTCCGGGCGATTCCAGGCGATGGCGATCAGGTCTTCGGGAATGGCGGTGGCCGGGGGCAGGTCGGCAGGCAGCAGAGTGGGCCCGGTGATGCCGAGGAAATTCGCCAGTGCGGTGTACACAGGCTTCGCTTCGCCATTGAGGTCGAGCAGGCCGTAGGCGCTGTCGCGGGGCTGGCCGGGCAGGTCGTGGTCGCTGAGGTTGAACAGAAAGATGCGCTGATAATCGAGAGCGCTCATCAGGGCCAGTCGGCGCAGGGTGTAATCGGCCTGGGTGACGGGGCCGCTGCTGCGTTGTTGGGGAGAAGGCCCGGTATAACTGGACCAGCCCCATTCGGTGGCCCAGACCTTTTTCACCCCGGCATCGTGCAGGCTGCGATTGAGATTGCCGGCGCGGCTCAGAAAGTCCTGATCGGCGATGGAGTCACCTTCCGGGTAGTCGGAGTAGGGGTGGTAGGCGGCGATGATTTTCTGGCCGGCCAGGCCCTGATCGACCATCGCTTGCAGCATGTAGGCGGTGGAGCCGCGAATCTGCCCGTAATAGGCGACGCCGGCGCTGACGATGCCGGCGTCCGGCCTGGCGCTGCGGATGGCGCGGGCGGTGGTGGTGAGCAGTTGGTAGTAGGCCGCCGGATCGGCCTGGGGCAGCCAGAGAATGTTCGGCTCGTTCCACACCTGCCAGTGGCTGACCTGCGGGTAGTGCTGGGCGAGGGCGGTCATGCGCTCGGCAAAGATGCTGTCGTCCCGTGGCGGATACTGGTCGGCGTTGCTGGCGCCCTGTGGCGCGCTGCTGTCAAACGCGGCAGAACCGGCGAGGCTGGCGACGATGCGGTAGTGGCGGGTGCTGGCGGCACTCATCGCCGCGTCCAGTTCGGTGAGGTGGTACTGGCCTTGCTGAGGCTCCAGCGTCGGCCATTGCAGGCTCCAGCGGATCCACTGCAGGCCCAACTGGTCCACGCGGTCCATCTGCTTCTCGTAGACCTGCGGTGCGTACTGATGAAACTGCGCGTTGACCCCCAGGAAGTCCTTCCAGGTGACGGCACGTGGCGCCCGCAGCAGGACTTCCGCCGAGGCCGGCAGCGCGACCAGCGCCAGGACGCCTGCACACAGCGCCGTCAGGCTCGGTGACCGCGCGCTTTTCATCGGGCAGAACCTTGCGTCATGGGACACACCGCTCCTTGCGGATCGCATTTGCCTGTCGCCGCCACACCGGAGATCGGCCGCGCCGGGAGCGGCCGAGGGTAAAAGCCCCGGTCAGGCTTTTGCGGCTTCCGGTACGCGGCCATAGACATCGTTGAACCGGACAATGTCGTCTTCGCCCAGATACTCGCCGCTCTGCACCTCGATCATCACCAGATCGATGACGCCGGGGTTGACCAGGCGGTGAGTGTGTCCGGGCTTGATGAAGGTCGACTCGTTGGTGTCGAGCATGAATTCACGCTCGCCGTTGGTCACCAGGGCCATGCCGCTGACCACGATCCAGTGCTCGCTGCGGTGGTGGTGCATCTGCAGCGACAGCGCCGCCTTGGGCTTGACCACGATGCGCTTGATCTTGAAGCGCTTGCCTTCCTCCAGCACTGTGTACGTCCCCCACGGCCGGGTGACGGTGTTGTGCAGCAGGTAGGCCGGATGGCCCTGACGCTTGAGCGCCTGCGCCAGCAGCTTGACCTCCTGGGTGCGTTCGGCATCGGCGACCAGCAGGGCATCCGGGGTGTCGATGATCACCAGATTGTCCACGCCGACCGCGCCGACCAGACGCTTTTTCGAGTCGATGTAACAGTTGTGTACGTCATGCAACACGACCTGACCGTTGCACTGGTTGCCGTTTTCGTCGGCCGGCGCCAGCTCGCGAATCGCCTGCCACGAGCCGATGTCGCTCCAGCCCAGCTCGCAGGGCACCACGGCGACTTTCTGCGAGCGCTCCATCAGGGCGTAATCGATGGAAATGTCCGGCGCCAGGGCGAAAGTGGCGCTGTCCAGTTCCATCTGCATTTCGTTCTTGCCTTCCTTGCTGTTGCACTGCGCCAGGCAATGGCGCACGGCAGCGAGCACGTCCGCTGCGTGGGTTTCCAGTTCCTGCAGCAGGGTGTCGACGCGCATGCAGAACATCCCCGCGTTCCACAGGTGCAGGCCGCCGCTGAGGTATTCCTGAGCGGTGATGGCATCGGGCTTTTCGACGAAACGGGCGACCTGATACGCGCTGTCGCTCAGCGCCTGGCCCTTTTCGATGTAACCGAACCCGGTTTCTGCGCGGGTCGGGATCAGGCCGAAGGTCACCAGCCAGCCGTCGTCGGCCACTTTGCGCGCATCGGCCACGGCGGCGGCAAAGGCGTCGACGTCATGAATCAGCTGGTCGGCCGGCAAAATCAGCAACTGTGCGTCGTCGCCATGGCGGGCCTGCACGTGCAGGGCGGCGGCGGCGATGGCTGGCGCGGTGTTGCGTCCGAAGGGCTCCAGTAGAAAGTCCAGCTGGATCTTTCTGCTGTTGAGCAGGCGGTAATCGTCGACCGTGCGGAAATACACCTCGCGGTTGGTCACCGTCAGCAGGCTTTCCACGTCGGCCAGGCCACTGGCGCGGTTGAAGGTCTTCTGCAGCAGGCTTTCGCCGTCTGGCAGGCGCATGAATGGCTTGGGCATGGCCTCACGGGAGACGGGCCACAACCGGGTGCCGGCCCCGCCGGCAATGATGCAGGGAATCAGAGTGCTCATCGGGAAGTCTCGCGTGGGAAGGGCACCGGCGCCGCAGTGCTCGCTGAGGTGGACAGGACTGACCGGACAGGGCGTGGCTCGCATTGCGCGAGGGCGGACCCGAGCCGTTTTTCGATTGGCAAAAGACTGTCGACTGACTGCAGTCGCATAAAACGTCCTCGCATTTCGTTCCATGAATCCGGTCTGGCCTTGGCCTGGCCTCCGGTGCTCAATCTCAAAATAGTCAAAACAATGACTATTTTTGTAAATATTTCAGTTCTAGCCAATATTTTGTCGATTAAGCACCTGCTTCGCCCGCATTACAATCCCATCAATGAGAAAAAATCCTGTTCGCTGCCAAACGGTCGGCGCTGCTTCAGGGCATGCACAGGATTTCCCTCAAACGCGGGGGATGAATTCAGTAAAGCCCATGTAACAACTGATGTCATCTTGCCTACCTGAGGCCGGTGGAAATGGCTGAGAAAGCAAAAAAACCAGCAGGCCGGGCTATTTTTGTCAGCGCTGCGGTCAACATCAGCACGCAATCACAGGACAGAGGGAAGGCTATGACGCAGCGCAGGGCACTTTTGATTCTTCACGGCAAGCAGGCTCTCAATGAAGAGGTGCGCAGCGAGGTGGAGCGCAAACGTCGGCACGGCTGGGAACTGGACGTGCGACTGACCTGGGAGGCCGGCGATGCTCAGCGTCTGGTGAACGAAGCACTGGCAGCGGGGCATCGACAGATCATTGCCGGTGGCGGCGATGGCACCCTGCGGGATATCGCCGAAGCCCTCGCTCTGGCGGACAGCGATGCCAGCCTGACCATTCTGCCGTTGGGCACCGCCAACGACTTTGCCCGGTCGGCCGGCGTGCCGCTGGAGATCGGGCGGGCGCTGGATTTGCTCGATGTGCCGGCGCGTCCGGTGGACATGGGGGAGGTTGACGGCCAATTGTTCCTCAACATGGCAACGGGCGGTTTCGGCAGCCAGGTCACGGCCAATACTTCGGAGGATCTGAAAAAGGTGCTGGGCGGCGCAGCCTATCTGTTCACCGGTCTGTCGCGTTTCAGTGAGTTGAAGGCTGCCTATGGTGAGTTGCACGGCCCGGACTTTCACTGGAAGGGCGATCTGCTTGCCTTGGGGATCGGCAATGGCCGGCAGGCGGGCGGCGGGCATCCGTTATGTCCCGATGCGCTGGCCGACGACGGATTGCTGGACATCAGCATTCTGCCGGCGCCGCAGGAGGTGGTCGGCACGCTCAAGCGCCTGCTCGAAGGCGGGCTGGGCATCGACAATCTGTTCGTGCGCGCACGCTTGCCGTGGGTCGAACTGAAGTCGGTGCAGGGGCTGGATATCAACCTGGATGGCGAGCCGTTGCAGGGTGAACAACTGCGTTTCGAAGCGCGCCCGGCAGCGTTGCGCATTCACCTGCCGGCGCATTCGCCGTTGCTGGGGCAGGCCAAACGTCTTTCGTAGCAGTCCGGCTTGCCGGCGGCAGCGATCTCAGGAGGGGGCACCGCTGGCAAGCCATGCTGCTACGGGCTTGGCGTTCAATCATCCAGGCTGATGATCTGTTCGCGCACGCAGAACAGCACCAATCCCGCCACGTCGTAGATCTGCAGGCGTTTCATGATCTGCGAGCGGTGGGTTTCCACGGTCTTGATGCTCAGGTTCAGACCGTTGGCGATTTCCCGGGTCGATTTGCCGCGCACGATCAGGCGCAGAATCTCCAGCTGGCGAGCGGTCAGGTTGTGGTTTTCCACCGGTTCGACCTTGTTCGCCTGCGCGCTGACCAGCGCCTGGTTGATCACGGTGTGGGCGATGGCCGGGCTCAGATAGCGCTCATCGTTGCGCAAGGCTTCCAGTGCCTGTTCGATTTCAGTGGCGGTGGCGTCCTTGAGCAGGTAACCGTGGGCACCACCTTCCAGCGCACGCATGATCATCTGCGGATCGGTGTGCATCGACAGGATCAGCACCTTGCTCTGCGGCAACGTGCGGTGCAGGCGCTCCAGCGCATCCAGGCCGTTGCTGTCCTTCATGGAAATGTCGAGCAGGATGATGTCCGGCTTGAGCTCCAGGGTCATTTCCAGCAGTTGTTCGCCATCGGCGGCTTCACCGATGACCCGGTAACCGGGAATTTCGGACACCAGTGCGCGAACACCGGCACGGATCAGGGCATGGTCATCGACCAGAAGAAGGTTGCAGGTCATGGACGTTTACTTATCTCGGCGCGTTCGCGGGCGCGGGGTGCCCAAGGAAACAGGGCGTGAATATGGGTGCCGTTGCCGGGCTGGCTGTCGACGGTCAGGCTGCCCCCCAACAGGCTGGCGCGCTCGGTCATGCCGGCCATGCCGCGCTGACCCTGCTTGCCGGGATCGGGGGCGGGCACGAAGCCCACGCCATCATCGGAGATGCTCAGTGCCAGCCCTTCAGGACGGCGTTGCAGGCGCACCAGCAGGTTTTTCGCCTGCGCGTGGCGCAGCATGTTGGTGACTGCTTCCTGGGTGATGCGGAACGCGGCGACGGCCATCTCCTCGGGGATTCCGGCCAGACGCTGCTGGCATTCCAGGCTCCAGAGCACCGGGGTATCGGCCAGCGTGCGTAACAGGTGCGCGCGCAGGCTGGCTTCCAGGCCCAGGCTTGCCAGTTGTCTGGGGTTGAGAATCGCCGACACGTCGCGGACCTTCGCCAGGGTTTCATCGAGGATGTTGTTGAGCATCGCGCAGTGCGCATGCAGCTCCTCGGGCGCGCGGCGCTGCAGCCAGTCGCTCTGCAGCTTGGCGGCGGTGAGCATCTGGCCGATATCGTCGTGCAGTTCGCGGCTGAGGCGATGACGCTCGGTTTCCTGAACCTGCAGCATGTGGTCTGCCAGCTCCTGGGGCTGGAACTGGATGGTCCGGCTGGGGCGAATGAGGCTGACGCACAGGCACAGGAACGCCATGACGTTAAGCAGGAGGAAACCTGCCGGCACGCCACCGTCGATAAAGTAAGCAACGGAACAAGACGCCGTTGTCGCCAGACATAATATCGCCACCCACCGAAACGCCTTGTTCCTGCTCATAGGCCGTAACTTGAAGGTCTTGTTGCTGCCATGCATAGCGAATGAAGCCATCGGATAAATGTTGCGGATGCCCGACACCTGCATGTCAGGCCACTCAAACAGGCCAACCGGGCGACACGGAGATGCTCACCGTCTATATGTGTGCAAAACCCCGAGGTCGATTTGCAAATACGTTAATTGCTTCAAGAACTTCCCGACTGATTCGCGGGGCGCCGATCTTACCTTAAATACGTCGGTTATTAAGCGTTAAGTGCAAACATGACGAGAAAACCGGGTTGTCCAGTTAGTCAGGAATTACCTGGAACGATGGTACTGATTCCGGGGTGTGCAAACGCTATGTGCTATTAAATGGCCTGCTTTCAAACTTCAGGGTGCCGTCTGGCAAGTTCGAATGCAACTGGAAGTGGCGAGCATGTCGCGTTTGATCAGGATCAAGTCATCGCAGGGGAAAGTGTCGTTTTCAGGCATGTTGCCCTGACTGCGGAGAGGCAAGGCAGTGCGGGTCTGGACGGGTCAGAGAGAGGCAGGAAGGTCGGCGCGTTCGACCGGCAGCGACTCGACATGCGCGACGGCCAGCGGGAGGGGCCATTCCACGGTGACAGCATGGCTGTTGTCCAGCTTGCCGATGCCGCAGCAGCAACCGAACTGCTCCAGCAACTCATGCTGTTCGCTGTCGTCCAGCGGCAGGAGGCCGGTTTCCGGGTCGATCAGTTCGACCTGCCAGGACAGCAGCGACAGGCATTGCCGCAGCGATAACAGTGCCTTGGGCTGCAGACGCCCGGCAGCGCTGGCGAAATACAGCAGGTAACGCAGTTGCCGGGCGAATCCGGCAATGGCCGAGATCTGCGCCACGTCGGCCTTGCCGGCCAGCTGCTGCAGGGTGTTGAGCAGGCACTCGATGGCGTCCCGGTCGTCGCCGATCAGTTCGAGATGGTGCAGGCATTCGTCCGCGCGGCCCATGAGGACCTGGCTTTCATCAAGAAAATCACCGTGCAGTTGATGCCATTCATTGCCGTTCAGCATGTGAAATCTCCACTCTTCATGGACAGCAGCCTTTGGCCGCTAGGGGCGAGTGGCCCAAAGTTAATGTCGATGGCAAATGAAAGTCTGTAGGGCGTTTCTGAATGTTGTGAATTGTTTTGAAACGGCAGGGTATTGGCGCGCGCGCGAATGCCTTGGCCCTGAATCCAGTGGCGGGCGCGGCGGCCTGCCATCACTGGCTTGACGAGGGGATCGAGGGTTTCCACGAGCACAGCCACGTACCTGACTCCATTCATTCAATGAGAAGGGCGTCACAATAATGGCTATTAGAAACCGCGAATATCAGGTTTGCCCTGATTGTGGTTGAGGAATCCCCCTAGGGGAATGTATGAGCACGGCTCGTCCTTTCGGCAAAAGTCATTGTCTGGCAATGCTTTAAGCCATACGGGATATCCGTGAGTAAAGCATGATGTTAATGTGATATCAATTATGTCCTGCGGCAATTCATCGCGATTAAGGTCCGCACCGAAGCTGCCGATAACAGGACAGCGCAATTATTAGAACCCTGCTCCAGGAGCAATAGATGGCCGGCATTCTCGACACAGTAGACCAACGTACGCAGCTGGTGGGTGAGAACCGCCTGGAAATTCTCATGTTTCGCCTGGCGGGTCGGCAATTGTTCGCCATCAACGTGTTCAAGGTGCAGGAAGTGCTGCAGTTGCCCAAGTTGACCCTGATGCCGCAACGGCACCCGTTTGTCTGTGGCGTGGTCAATCTGCGCGGGCAGACGCTGCCGGTGATCGACCTGTCCCAGGCCATCGGCATGCGTCCGCTGGTGCCGGGGCCTTCGAGCACGATCATCGTCACTGAATACAACCGCTCGGTGCAGGCGTTTCTGGTGGGCGGTGTCGACCGCATCGTCAACATGAACTGGGAGGCGATCCTGCCCCCGCCGGGCAGCGCAGGGCGCCAGCACTACCTGACGGCGATCAGCAAGGTTGACGATCAACTGGTGGAAATCATCGACGTGGAGAAAGTCCTCGCCGAGATCGTTCCGTACAACGCCAGGGTGTCCCGCGACAAGCTGGAGGACCCCGTGCTGGAGCGCGCGCGTGGCCGTGAAGTCCTGCTGGTGGATGATTCCAGCGTGGCCATTGCGCAGTTGCGTGACACGCTGTCCCAGCTCGGGGTGAAAATTCATGTGGCCAGTGACGGGCTGAAAGCGCTGAACATGCTCAAGCAATGGGCCGATAGTGGCGAAGTCGTCACTGACAAGCTGCTGATGGTGTTCACTGATGCGGAAATGCCGGAAATGGACGGCTATCGTCTGACCACCGAAATCCGCCACGACCCACGCCTGCGGGGGCTGTACGTGGTGCTGCACACGTCGTTGTCGGGCAGTTTCAACGAGTCCATGGTGAAGAAGGTCGGTTGCGACAACTTCCTCTCCAAGTTCCAGCCGGACAAGCTGGTCGACGTGGTGCGCGAGCGTCTGCTGCTCGAACACTGATCGGCAAAGGTTTCACGCCCCTTGCTGTATGGAGGGGCTTTTTTGTATCTGTACTGCTCCTTGTGGCGAAGGCTCGTATAAAGTGTGGCCTTTCCGCATTGTCATAAGGACGCGTCCATGCTGCACCTCAGCGCGCTGTATCGCTATCCCCTCAAATCCTGCAAGGCCGAAGTGCTGCAACAGGCCAGCTTCGACGAGTTGGGGCTGAGCGGCGACCGACGCTGGATGCTGGTCGATGAAAGCAACGGTCGCTTCTTCACCCAGCGTGCCTTGCCGCACATGTCGCAATTGTCGGTGCTGTGGAACGCCATGGGTGGCGTGACGCTGTCGGCGCCGGGCGTTGCCGCGCTGGATGTCGCGCTTCCGGAAAACATCGAAGACAACCTGCGCGGCGTGACCGTGTGGCGCGACACCTTGCGTGTGCCGGATGCCGGCGATGAGGCGGCCCGCTGGGTCAGCGACTTCATCGGCAAGCCGACGCGCATGGTGCACATTCCCAAGGAACGCGCCCGCTGGCTGCCGTCAGGCTACGGCACGGTCGACGACAAGGTCGGTTTCGCCGACGGTTTCCCGCTGCTGCTGATCGGCCAGTCATCGCTGGATGATCTCTCGGACAAGGTCGGTCGGCCGCAGGAAATGCTGCGTTTTCGTCCCAATCTGGTGATCGAGGGCGCCGAGGCATTCGCCGAAGACGGCTGGAAGCGCATTCGCATTGGCGACATGCATTTCCGCGTACTCAAGGGCTGCTCGCGCTGCATCCTCACCACCATCGATCCTGCCACCGGCGAGCGCAATGCAGACCGCGAACCGCTGGCCACGCTCAAGGGCTACCGCGAGCGCGAAGGCGAAGTGTGGTTCGGGCAGAACATGGTCAACGACGGCGCCGGCGTGGTGAAGGTAGGGATGGAGGTTGAGGTGCTGGAGTAGGGCGTTTCAAGCGTTTCTGCCAAACGCGGCAAAGGCTTTTGATTCTGTGGGAGGGAGCCCTGCTCGCGAAAGTGATGGATCAGGCAATGATGCATTGACTGAACTGGCCCATTCGCGAGCAGGGCTCCCTCCCACAAAGTTTGCCTCAGTGCTGGATCACGCAGGCATCACAAGTCATCAAAAAACCGCTCATGCCAGTCAACCAGCGGCTGCGGTGCATTGAGTTTCTGTCCGTAGATCACCGCATACGACAGCACGTTCTGCACGTACTGACGGGTCTCGTCGAACGGGATGCTTTCCACCCAGACATCGAACGCGAGGTGGTTGGCGCCCTTGAGCCACTGACGCACGCGTCCCGGGCCTGCGTTGTAGGCTGCCGAGGCCAGCACCCGGTTGCCGTTGAACTGGGCGTGAACCTGGCTCAGATAGGCAGCACCCAACTGAATGTTCTTGTCCGGGTCGAGGATCTGCGCAGGCGAGGCGAACGGAATGCTGAACTTGCGCGCCGTCTCCTTGGCCGTGCCCGGCATCAGCTGCATCAGGCCACTGGCGCCGACGCTGGAGCGGGCGTCGTCCATGAATGCGCTTTCCTGACGGGTAATGGCGAACACCCAGCTGGAGTGCAGGCCACGAACCTGTGCCTCGCGCACCAGCGTGTCGCGGTGCGCCATCGGGAAGCGAATGTCCAGATCGTCCCAGTATTGCGCCTGGCTGATGGTGCGGATGGCCGGGAAATACCAGCGCATGTCGTAGGCCAGCTTGGCCTGGGCCACCATCTCGTCACGGTTGAAGCGGCGGGTGACGTGGTACCACTCGCGGCGCCCGTCGACCACCTGGCCGCGATCGTAGAACTCCAGCGCACGGCGCACGCCCGGCGTGTTGCGGACCTTGTTGATGGTCGCCTGGCTGAGCATCAGTGGCTTGTTGTTCAACTGATAAGGCGTCTGCGTGCGATCGGCAGCGAGGAAGCCGTAGAAGTCGCGCTCTTTCGACACCGTCCTGTACAGCGTCGGCAGTTGCGGGTTGTTCGGCTGCGCCAGTTCCAGTGCGCGGGCCTGCCAGTAGCGCCAGCGGTTGGTGGTGGCCAGATCCTGCGGCAGGCGCCGGGTCAGGTCGTAGGCGTCTTGCCAGCGGCCCAGGCGCAGCAGCAGGCGCAGGCGCCACTCGGTCACGGTGTTGTCACGCAGGTCCGGGTCGTACTTGGTCATCACTTCCAGTGCGCGGCCGTCGTAGCTGCGCGCCAGGGTCAGGCCGATTTCCTTGGCGATCTGCACCTGTTCTTCATGGGAGAAGCGCAGGGTCGGCGAATAGCTGTCCAGCAGCTCCATGGCGCGCTGCGGGTCCTGCTTGGCCAGACGACGCAAGCCCAGGCCGACTACGTCGGACATGGCCTCGTCCGCCGGCATGAACTGCGCCGGGTTGTTGACCATTTCCGGCTTTTGCGCGACCGCGATCAGCAAGCGGCCTTGAGGCGCCAGTGTGGTCATGCTGTTGACCAGTTGATTGGCCAGCGCGTAGTTGCGCGCCTGAGCGGCCAGTTTGGCGCGTTGCCAGCGTTTTTGCTCGGTCAGTTGGCCTTCGACCGCCCATTGGGTGAAGAAGGTGTCGCAGGCCGCCGGCAGGGTCTTGCCGGTCATCCACAGCTTGTCGGCGTTGGCGTAGCCTTCGGGACGCAGGTTGTGGCTCAGCTGGTACTGGCCGTACAGGCAGTCGAGTTCGGTGAAGTTGAGCTTCGGATCGTAATACTGGACAAAGGGCTGCCAGTCGCCACGGGAAGCCAGCATGCGCAGCCAGCGCAGCTTCATGTAGTTGGCCTGGGGCAGGTCGCCGTGATCGGCCAGAAACTTCTCGACTTCCTGATTGCTCGCGGTATTCAGGCGGGCGGTCAGTTCGTCGTAGGCCAGATAGGGTTCAAGCGGATAATCGTTCAGCGCCGAGGCGTACATCCGGTAGGGGCCGGAGTCGCCCTTGGCGAGGGCGCGCTTGGCCTGATCGTAGTATTGGCGTTGCGTGGTGAGATCGACCGCATGGGCGGACTGGGTTGCGGTGGCCGACAGAAGCAGGCAGGACAAAAGGCGTAACAAACGACTGCGCATGAGACTTCCGTGCAGAGAGACCGTGAAAAAATGCCGTTAGCTTAGCCTTTTGCCAGCGTTCCTTGAAGCGCTGCCTTATGGGCCGTCATGAATGGAAACAATAGCTCATTGCAAATGGCTGTCTGTCATTGAGTCGCCCCACCGGGCGGGTATCTCGGGTAGAATGCGCGCCCGGTTTTTGGAGAAGCTCATGACCCTGCTCAAATTCAGCGATGTGTCCCTTGCGTTCGGCGCCATGCCGTTGTTGGACAAGGTGTCCTGGCAGATCGCCCGTGGCGAGCGGGTCTGCATCATCGGTCGCAACGGCACTGGCAAGTCCAGCATGTTGAAACTGGTCAAGGGCGTGCAGTTGCCCGATGACGGCAGCATCTGGCGTTCGCCGGGGCTGAAGATCGGCGAACTGCCGCAGGAATTGCCGGTAGCCGATGGCCGCACCGTGTTCGACGTGGTCGCCGAAGGCCTGGAAGGTGTCGGTGCATTGCTCGCCGAATATCACCACCTGAGCCAGAACATCGTCACCGCCGAAGACCTCGACAAGCTGATGCATGTGCAGTCGGACCTCGAAGCCCGTGACGGCTGGCGTCTGCAGCAACTGGTGGACAGCACCCTCAGCCGCCTGCAACTGCCGGCCGACAAGACCCTCGCCGAGCTCTCGGGTGGCTGGCGTCGCCGCGTGCTGCTGGCTCAGGCGTTGGTGGCCGAGCCGGATCTGCTGCTGCTCGACGAGCCGACCAACCACCTGGATATCGGTGCGATTGCCTGGCTGGAAGAAGCGCTTAAAGAGTTTCAGGGCGCAGTGTTGTTCATCACCCACGACCGTTCCTTCCTGCAGAACCTTGCTACCCGCATCCTCGAACTGGACCGCGGCGGCCTGATCGACTGGAACGGCGACTACGCCAGTTTCCTGGTGCACAAGGAAGCCATGCTGGCGGCGGAAGAAACCGCCAACGCGCTGTTCGACAAGCGTCTGGCCCAGGAAGAGGTGTGGATTCGTCAGGGCATCAAGGCCCGTCGTACCCGTAACGAAGGCCGCGTGCGCGCGCTCAAGGCCCTGCGCGTGGAGCGTAGCCAGCGCCGCGAGCGCACCGGCAAGGCGAACATTCAGCTGGACTCCGCCGAGAAGTCCGGCAAGCAGGTCATGGTCCTGGAAAACGTGAGCTTCGCGCATCCGGGCGGCCCGACGCTGATCAAGGACTTCTCTATGGTCCTGCAGCGCGAGGACCGCATCGGTCTGCTCGGCGCCAACGGTACCGGCAAGACCACCTTGCTCAAGCTGATGCTGGACAACCTCACCCCGACGGCGGGCACCGTGGAAGTCGGCACCAACCTGGAAGTCGCCTATTTCGACCAGTTGCGTCATCAACTGGATCTGGAAAAGACCGTGATCGACAACATTTCCGAAGGTCGCGACTTCATCGAGATCGACGGACAAAACCGTCACGTGCTGAGCTACCTGGGCGATTTCCTGTTCAGCCCGCAGCGCGCTCGTACGCCGGTCAAGGCATTGTCCGGTGGTGAGCGTGCCCGTCTGTTGCTGGCCAAACTGTTCAGCAAGCCGGCCAACCTGCTGGTCCTCGACGAACCGACCAACGATCTGGACGTGGAAACCCTCGAATTGCTGGAAGAGGTGCTGTCGAACTTCAAGGGCACCGTGCTGATGGTCAGCCACGACCGGGCATTCCTCGACAACGTGGTCACCAGCACCCTGGTGTTCGAAGGCGAGGGCAAGGTACGCGAGTACGTCGGCGGCTATCAGGACTGGCTGCGTCAGGGTGGTTCGCCGCGTCTGCTCGGGGTGACCGACAGCAAGTCCGGCAAAGCCGAACTCAACACCGCCGTGGTGGCGCCTGTCGCTCCCGAGCCGGTAGCGGCTGCCGACATTCCGGTGGCAAAGAAAAAGCTCAGCTACAAGCTGCAGCGCGAGCTGGAAGCGTTGCCGGGGCAGATCGATGAAGTCGAAGGGCAGATCGCTGCGGTGAACGAAGAAATGGCGGCGCCGGGCTTCTATCAGCGTCCGGTCGAACAGACCACCGCCGTACTGGCGCAACTGGAAAGCCTGCAGGGTCAGCTGGACGCGTTGCTGGAGCGTTGGGCCGAGTTGGACGACTGATCGCGTCAGCCTGGAGATTGCTGCCGCCGACAAGCCGGACTGCTACGGAAGTTGGAATAGAACGCTGTAGCAGCCTGGCTTGCCAGCGTTGGCGTCGGAAAGGTCGCTGACGCCAGCAAGCCGGACGGCTACAGGAATGAGGGTTATTCCGTACGCTTGATCAGGCGCACCGCCAGCACGTCGCATGGCGCGCCATGCAGCACGTCATTGGCGGTCGAACCCAGCAGCAGTGACAGGCCGTGACGGCCATGGCTGCCGACCACGATCAGATCGACATGGTGTTCCTTGGCCAACTGATGGATTTCCTGGCGCGGCTGCCCGTAGGTCAGGTGGCTGTCGCCGGTTTTCACTTCCGGGTATTTGTTTTTCAGGGCCTCCAGCTTCTCCTTGGCCTGATCGAACTGTTGCTGTTGCAGCTGCGAGAGGTCCATCGGGACATCGCCGCCGAATGCCATCGCCATGGGTTCGACGATATGCACCAGCGACAGCTTGGCATTACTGGCCAGGGCCAGCTTCATGGCGCGTTTGATGACCGGATCGCACTCTTCAGTGAGGTCCACGGCTACCAGAATATGTTCATAGGACATGGGATGTTCCTTCTGAGGTCTGCGATGGTTTTGATTATGGCTCTTTTCACGCGCCTCATGGCACGCCGTTCCGTTTTGTCGACCGCACCTGCGGCAGGGGCATAGACATATGACGGTGTGGATAGTGCTGTCAATCGTTGCGGTTGTACTGAGCCCTCTGGTCTGGTTGCGCCCGTCCCGTACTCAAAGCGGCAGAATGGCCCTGCGCATGGAGGCGCGGCGCATGGGGCTGGCCATGCAGTTGATGCCGCAGGAGTGGCCGCACTGGCTGGAGAAGGAGCCGCCAAGCCCGTGCGCGCAATACCATCGGCCACGGCGGGGGCGCGAGCCCGACAGTTGGGTGTACTGGCAGCAGGCGCCCGGGTTGTGGGTCAATCAGTGGCGCGAGCCCTGTGAAGACGCGCGCCTGCTCGAACAATTCCGCACCTTGCCGGCGGACGTCTACAAGGTTGAGGCGGGGCGTCAGTTGATCGCACTGTACTGGGCTGAGCGTGGCGAAAATGAAGTGTTGCAGCGCATTGCGGCAGTGCTCAAGGCGCTGGCCTGAGGGCCGTTTCCTGATGCGTTGAAGCTGCCACGGCTGAATCGCAGGCATTAAAAAGCCCGATAGCAACATCGGGCCGGGGTTGGCCAGGCAGGCCGATAATTCGTGGGAACTTGCGGTGCAATATCGCAAGACGCGCCCGGATTCGTTTCATTCGTTCTGCAGAAAACGACCCGTCTTGATGCGCAGTGCGCTGAATGTAGACGTTCTTGGTGCATTTGTCTGCGCTGGATCCCATTTATTTTCATTATTTTCAGGCCAACTGTCGTTTCCGGCGTTTAGTCACGGTGGCCGTGCCTTCAACGCGATCACCGGACTGAATGGCCGCTTATCAGAAGTGTCTTTTACCTGCGATTTGCCGGTTTTGCCTGCTGCCTGGCGAATTGACAATTGCTGGAATATGGCAGAAGGTAGGCGCACCCAAATCAAACGGGCGTATGAATTGAGCGTTTGTCGTAGGAATGCTCTTACAGACGCCCGAATCGTGTCGACGGGGTGCCTGGCGTTTGGTGGTCGCATCGACGGAAACGTCGTGTTCTTCGCCGGATTTCAGCGTCTGACGCGTATTGTTCAGCTTCCATATCGTGGAGATCAGTTGATGATTTACGAAGGTAAAGCCATCACGGTTAAGGCTCTTGAAAGTGGCATCGTCGAACTGAAGTTCGACCTCAAGGGTGAGTCCGTCAACAAATTCAACCGCCTCACCCTCAATGAATTGCGCGAGGCTGTCGACACCCTCAAGGCCGACAGCTCGGTCAAGGGCGTCATCGTCACCAGCGGCAAGGACGTTTTCATCGTCGGCGCCGACATCACCGAATTCGTCGACAACTTCAAGCTGCCCGACGCCGAACTGGTGGCCGGTAACCTCGAAGCCAACAAGATCTTCAGTGACTTCGAAGACCTCAACGTGCCGACCCTGGTCGCCATCAACGGCATCGCCCTGGGTGGCGGTCTGGAAATGTGCCTGGCTGCTGACTTCCGGGTCATGTCCGCCACCGCCAAGATCGGTCTGCCGGAAGTCAAGCTCGGCATCTACCCGGGTTTTGGCGGTACGGTTCGTCTGCCACGCCTGATCGGCGTAGATAACGCCGTCGAGTGGATCGCTTCGGGCAAGGACAATCGTGCCGAAGACGCTCTGAAAGTGGGCGCCGTCGATGCCGTGGTTGTGCCTGAGAAGCTGCAGGAAGCCGCACTGGATCTGATCAAGCGCGCCATCTCCGGCGAGTTCGACTTCAAGGCCAAGCGTCAGCCGAAGCTCGACAAGCTCAAGCTGAATGCCATCGAGCAGATGATGGCCTTCGAGACCGCCAAGGGCTTTGTTGCAGGCCAGGCTGGCCCGAACTACCCGGCCCCGGTCGAAGCGATCAAGACCATCCAGAAAGCCGCCAACTTCGGTCGTGACAAGGCGCTGGAAGTCGAAGCCGCCGGTTTCGTGAAGATGGCCAAGACCTCGGCTGCCGAGAGTCTGATCGGTCTGTTCCTGAACGATCAGGAACTGAAAAAGAAAGCCAAGATCTACGACGAAGTCGCTCGCGACGTGAAGCAGGCCGCCGTACTCGGCGCCGGCATCATGGGTGGCGGCATCGCCTATCAGTCGGCGGTCAAAGGCACGCCGATCCTGATGAAGGACATTCGTGAAGAAGCCATTCAACTGGGTCTGAACGAAGCGTCGAAGCTGCTGGACAAGCGCGTCGAGAAAGGACGCCTGACCGCCGCGAAAATGGCCGAAGCGCTGAATGCGATTCGTCCGACCTTGTCCTACGGCGATTTCGGCCACGTCGACCTGGTCGTCGAAGCCGTCGTCGAGAACCCGAAAGTCAAGCAAGCGGTGCTGGCCGAGGTAGAAGGGCAGGTGGGTGAAGACACCATTCTCGCTTCCAACACCTCGACCATTTCCATCAGCCTGTTGGCCAAGGCGCTCAAGCGTCCGGAAAACTTCGTCGGCATGCACTTCTTCAACCCGGTGCACATGATGCCGCTGGTGGAAGTCATCCGTGGCGAGAAGTCCAGCGAAGTGGCAGTCGCCACCACCGTCGCCTACGCCAAGAAAATGGGCAAGAACCCGATCGTGGTCAACGACTGCCCGGGCTTCCTGGTCAACCGCATCCTGTTCCCGTACTTCGGCGGTTTCGCCAAGCTGGTCAGCGCCGGTGTGGACTTCGTACGCATCGACAAGGTCATGGAAAAATTCGGCTGGCCAATGGGTCCGGCCTACCTGATGGACGTGGTCGGCATCGACACCGGTCACCATGGCCGTGACGTGATGGCTGAAGGCTTCCCGGATCGCATGAAAGACGACCGTCGCTCCGCGGTAGACGCGCTGTACGACGCCAACCGTCTGGGCCAGAAGAACGGCAAGGGCTTCTACGCCTACGAGACCGACAAGAAGGGTAAGCCGAAGAAGGTCGTCGATGCTTCCGTGCTGGAAGTGCTCAAGCCGGTCGTCTACGAGCAGCGTGAAGTCACCGACGAGGACATCATCAACTGGATGATGATCCCGCTGTGCCTGGAAACCGTGCGTTGCCTAGAAGACGGCATCGTCGACACTGCCGCCGAAGCCGACATGGGCCTGATCTACGGCATCGGTTTCCCTCCGTTCCGTGGCGGCGCGCTGCGCTACATCGACTCCATCGGGGTTGCTGAATTCGTTGCCCTGGCTGACCAGTACGCTGATCTGGGCGCTTTGTACCACCCCACTGCCAAGCTGCGCGAAATGGCCAAGAACGGCCAGCGCTTCTTCGGTTAAGTGCCCAACGAACAGGTGAAAATATGAGCTTGAATCCGAGAGACGTCGTGATTGTCGACTTCGGTCGCACCCCGATGGGCCGCTCCAAGGGTGGCATGCACCGCAATACCCGCGCCGAAGACATGTCGGCGCACCTGATCAGCAAACTGCTGGAGCGCAACAGCAAGGTCGACCCGACAGAAGTCGAGGATGTGATCTGGGGTTGCGTCAACCAGACCATGGAGCAGGGCTGGAACATCGCGCGCATGGCGTCGCTGATGACCCAGATTCCGCACACGTCGGCGGCGCAGACCGTCAGCCGTCTGTGTGGCTCGTCCATGAGCGCGCTGCACACGGCCGCTCAGGCGATCATGAGCAACAATGGTGACGTATTCGTCATTGGCGGCGTCGAGCACATGGGCCACGTGGGCATGATGCACGGCGTCGATCCAAACCCGCATCTGTCGCTGTACGCCGCGAAGGCTTCGGGCATGATGGGTCTGACTGCCGAGATGCTGGGCAAGATGCACGGCATCACCCGCGAAGCGCAGGATGCGTTCGGCGTGCGTTCGCACCGTCTGGCGCATCAGGCGACCGTGGAAGGCAAGTTCAAGGACGAAATCATCCCGATGCAGGGATATGACGAAAACGGTTTCCTGAAGATGTACGATTTCGACGAAACCATTCGCCCGGAAACGTCTCTGGAAAGCCTCGCGGCATTGAAACCGGCTTTCAACCCGAAAGGTGGTACGGTGACAGCAGGTACTTCTTCGCAGATCACCGACGGTGCTTCGTGCATGATCGTCATGTCCGGTCAGCGTGCGATGGATCTGGGTATCCAGCCGATGGCAGTGATTCGTTCGATGGCAGTGGCGGGTGTCGACCCGGCAATCATGGGTTACGGCCCGGTTCCGGCGACCCAGAAAGCGCTCAAGCGTGCGGGTCTGAGCATTGCCGACATCGACTACTTCGAGCTCAACGAAGCCTTCGCTGCCCAGGCCTTGCCTGTGCTGAAGGATTTGAAAGTGCTCGACAAGATGGACCAGAAGGTTAACCTGCATGGCGGTGCCATCGCCCTGGGTCACCCGTTCGGTTGCTCGGGTGCGCGGATTTCCGGCACCTTGCTCAACGTCATGAAGCAGAATGGCGGCACGCTGGGTGTGGCGACCATGTGTATCGGTCTGGGGCAGGGTATTACCACTGTCTTCGAGCGGGTCTGATTGATGTGAGCGTCCAAGCCGGGGCCTCGTGCCCCGGTTTTTGTTTTTGTCGGAAAATGTTTTTCAAGTTTTTTTCGTGATGGTCGGTGAGGAAAGCAACATGCAGTTACAGCCAGGTCTGTATCGCCACTATAAAGGCCCCGAGTACCGTGTTTTCGGTGTCGCCAGGCATTCGGAGACTGAGGAAGAGGTGGTGTTCTATCAGGCTCTGTACGGCGAATTCGGTCTGTGGGTTCGCCCGCTGAGCATGTTTATGGAATCGGTCGAGGTTGACGGCGAGCAAGTGCCGCGCTTTGCTTTGGTCAAGGCCGAACCTGACCTTTTTTCAAGGTCGTGAGGCGAGACCTTGCAGTAGCCTCTGCTTGACCTCACCTTGCAGCCACTATATATAGCGGGGCCTTGAAGGCTCCAACGTCTTATTTTCTTGCATTAGGAATTTTCCGATCCATGGGCAAATCGCTGGTCATTGTGGAATCCCCGGCTAAGGCCAAGACCATCAACAAGTATCTGGGTAGCCAGTACGTGGTGAAGTCGAGTATCGGCCATATCCGAGACCTGCCCACCAGCGGTTCGGCGAGTGCCGCCAAAGAGCCTGCCGCCAAGCGCGGCAAGACCGCTTCCGAGGCGCCGGCGCTGTCGCCCAAGGAAAAGGCACGGCGTCAGCTCGTGGCCCGCATGGGCGTCGATCCGGAGCACGGCTGGAAAGCCAAGTACGAAATCCTTCCCGGCAAGGAGAAGGTGATCGACGAACTGCGTCGTCTGGCCAAGGATGCCGACACCATCTACCTGGCAACGGACTTGGACCGCGAAGGGGAAGCCATTGCCTGGCACCTGCGCGAAGCCATTGGTGGTGACGACGATCGCTACAAGCGCGTGGTGTTCAACGAAATCACCAAGAAAGCCATTCAGGAAGCGTTTTCCAGCCCGGGCGAGCTCGATATCGACCGCGTCAACGCGCAGCAGGCCCGTCGTTTCCTCGACCGCGTCGTGGGTTACATGGTTTCGCCGCTGCTGTGGCAGAAGATCGCCCGCGGCCTGTCTGCCGGTCGTGTGCAATCGGTCGCCGTGAAACTGGTGGTGGAGCGTGAGCGGGAAATCCGCGCGTTCATCCCGGAAGAGTACTGGGAAGTGCACGCCGACCTGGGCACGACCAAGGGTGCCAAGGTGCGCTTCGAAGTCGCCAGAGAGAACGGCGAGGCCTTCAAGCCGCTGAACGAAGCCCAGGCCATGGCGGCCCTGGAGAAGCTCAAGGTTTCCGCCTACAGCATCGCCAAACGTGAAGACAAACCGACCAGCAGCAAGCCGTCGGCGCCGTTCATCACCTCCACCCTGCAGCAGGCGGCGAGCAACCGTCTGGGCTTCGGTGTGAAGAAAACCATGATGATGGCTCAGCGTCTGTACGAAGCCGGTTACATCACCTATATGCGTACCGACTCGACCAACCTGTCGGCCGACGCAGTCGCCATGGCGCGCACCTACATCGAAAGCGAATTCGGCAAGAAGTACCTGCCGGACGCACCAAACGTCTACAGCAGCAAGGAAGGCGCACAGGAAGCGCACGAAGCGATTCGTCCTTCCGACGTCAACACTCACCCGAGCAAACTGTCGGGCATGGAGCGTGATGCCGAGCGCCTGTACGACCTGATCTGGCGTCAGTTCGTCGCTTGCCAGATGCCGCCGGCGCAATACCTGTCGACCACCGTCAGCGTGACTGCGGGTGAGTTCGAGCTGCGTGCCAAGGGTCGTATCCTCAAGTTCGACGGTTACACCCGCGTGCTGCCGCAGATGAGCAAGCCGGGTGACGACGACGTGCTGCCGGACATGGCTCAGGGCGACACCATGAAGCTGATCAAGCTCGACCCGAGCCAGCACTTCACCAAGCCGCCTGCGCGCTATTCGGAAGCCAGCCTGGTCAAGGAAATGGAAAAACGCGGTATCGGTCGTCCATCGACCTATGCGGCGATCATTTCGACCATCCAGGACCGCGGTTACGTGGCGCTGCACAACCGTCGTTTCTACTCGGAAAAGATGGGTGACATCGTCACCGAGCGTCTGGGGGAGAGCTTCTCCAACCTGATGGACTACGGTTTCACTGCCGGCATGGAAGAAAACCTCGACGACGTGGCCCAGGGCGAACGCGACTGGAAAAACGTGCTCGACGAGTTCTACGGCGACTTCAAGAAAAAACTCGAAGTGGCGGAAGCCAGCGACAGCGGCATGCGCGCCAACCAGCCGGTGATGACTGATATCCCGTGCAAGGTCTGCGGTCGTCCGATGCAGATCCGTACCGCCTCCACCGGTGTGTTCCTCGGTTGCTCGGGTTACAGCCTGCCGCCGAAAGAGCGTTGCAAAGCCACCGTCAACCTGACGCCGGGTGACGAGATCGCCGAAGACGACGAGGGTGAGTCCGAGTCCCGCGTGCTGCGTGGCAAGCATCGTTGCCCGGTGTGCAGCACGGCGATGGACGCGTACCTGCTGGATGAAAAGCGCAAGCTGCACATCTGCGGCAACAACCCGGATTGCGTCGGGTATGAGATCGAAGAGGGCAACTACCGCATCAAGGGCTACGAAGGCCCTAGCGTCGAGTGCGACAAGTGCGGTGGCGAGATGCAGCTCAAGACCGGCCGTTTCGGCAAGTTCTTTGGCTGCACCAACTGCAAGAACACCCGCAAGCTGCTCAAGAGCGGCGAAGCGGCGCCGCCGAAGATGGACCCGGTGAAAATGCCGGAGCTCAAGTGCGAGAAGGTCGACGACACTTACATCCTGCGTGACGGTGCTTCCGGTCTGTTCCTGGCGGCCAGCCAGTTCCCGAAAAACCGCGAGACCCGCGCGCCGCTGGTGCTGGAAATCGTGCCGCACAAGCACGAAATCGATCCGAAGTATCACTTCCTCTGTGAAGCGCCGCAGAAAGACCCTGACGGTCGTCCGGCAGTGATCCGCTACAGCCGCAAGTCCAAGGAGCAATACGTCCAGACCGAAGTTGATGGCAAGCCTACTGGCTGGCGCGCGTTCTACGACGGCGGCAACTGGAAAATCGAAGACAAGCGCTGATCGCTCGACGGTAAGCCGTAAGCGTCTGGCAACCGTCCGCGCTTTGCGTTAAAAGAATCCCTCGATGTGCCGTGGTGCATCGGGGGATTTTTTTGCCTTGGCATGCTCGTTCAAATTTCATTGTGGAGGCCACTGTCATGGCTCGCGAACTCTATACCCGCACCAATCAGAAACTGTTTTTCGCAGGGCTGGCCCTGGAAGCCATGGCCAAGGCCACAGAAAGCCGGGCAATCAATGCCCAGGGTCTGGAGCAGGCCGAGCGTGAATCGGCGGTATTTCATCTGTATGGCGCGTTGCTGGGGCTGTGCCATGAGATTGCCGGCTTCTATCGCCTGCCTCAGGCGGCAACGCCACGTGCCGAAGACCTGCTGACCCCGAAGGTGCTGGAAGCGATCGCCATTCCCGAAATGGCCGAGTTGGTCGAACTGGCCCAGCAACGGGAAACCTGGCTGGCGCAATTGCTGGCGACCTACAACGCTCTGTTTCTGCCGCCTAGCGCGCCGAAAAAGCCGAAAGGTGATGTCACTCAGCCGTTGATCATTGCGGTGCCCGTTGAGGACGATGCAGAGCCGGAGCTGACCCGTGAGGAGATGGAAAGTTGGCGTCAGCAGCTCAAAGGGCTGGCCATTCGTTTCCGTGAAGGGCTCAGCGAGTGCTGAGACAGAATGATAGGTGGGCTAGGGACTCCGTCATCAGGCTGTTACAATGCCCGCCTTTCGTGGAGAACTGTCCTGATGCCAACCTCTTTTCTGGAAATTGTCGAACTGCCTGACGGCCGCATCGAGCTGCGCCGCGCCGAGGATGAAGGGTCGCTCGTGACCTTGAATTTCTCCGAGGATGCCAAGGCATTTCTGCAAGGCCAACACGTCGAAGTCGCCAAGGCGATGCTCAGCGTTGGTGTGCAGATGGCCGGCCGCCTCGCTGAGGGCGAGTTGACCAAGGAAGAAGAGGGGCCTCGCGTCCTGCACTGATCCGTTTCCGGATTAGCATCACGTCATCATGGTCGGTGGCTTCTCTGAAATCAGGGAAGCCCGGCATTCCTGTGCCTTGAATGCACAGCGGTCTAATTGAATCAGCCCAGGCGGATGTTCAGGCTTTGCGCCTTTCCGCTGCGTGCGGCGCTGATCAGTTGCTGGCGCGCACTGCCGGAAATCGGATTGATCCAGCTCACCACGGTATGACTACGGCCCAGACGCAGCACTTCGCGGGTCAGTTCCAGCGCGGTTTGTGTGCCTCGTGGCTGCATCAGAATAATGCGTTCCCGGTTCAGCCCGGCGTCGCGCAGCCAGGCTTGGGTCACGCTGGTTGGAGGAGCGATCAGGGTCAGCCAGCGGTCATTGCTGTCCTGACTGAGTTCGCGAAGGACTGGAGCCAGCAGGCTCAGGCAGTTTCCCGCAGCGCCGCGCAATGACAATTCACTGAAGACTTCGGGTTCATTGCTCCAGGGCTTCTCGGCGGTGTCGTCGAGTGCAGGTACCTGAAGCAGTGGAACGTCGAGCATCTGTGCGCCGGGCATCATGAATGCTTCGAACAGCGGCAGTTGTGCATGTTGTTGCGGTGTCTGTGGGAACTGCATAAACGTTCTCCTTAGCGGCGAATGACGCCAACGCTCAACCCTTCGATGATCAGTTCCTGTTCCTTGAGATTGACTTCGATAGGGGCGAAATCAGGGTTCTCGGCGATCAGCCAGACTTTGCTGCCCTCACGCTTGAAGCGCTTGACGGTGACTTCCTCGCCGATCCGTGCCACGACGATCTGGCCGTTGCGCGCTTCGCGGGTGGTATGAACGGCCAGCAGGTCGCCGTCCAGAATGCCGACATCCTTCATGCTCATGCCGTGAACGCGCAGCAGGTAATCGGCACTCGGGTGAAAGAAGGCGGGGTTGATCGCCAGCGATTCTTCGATATGTTGCTGGGCGAGAATCGGCGCACCGGCAGCGACCCGGCCGATGATCGGCAGGCCGCTGTCTTCGGTCTTGGTGGTTTCGAAACCGGGAATACGGATGCCGCGGGAGGCGCCCGGGGTCATCTCGATGGCGCCTTTGCGGGCCAGCGCCTTGAGGTGTTCTTCAGCAGCGTTGGGGGACTTGAATCCCAGTTCCTGAGCGATTTCCGCACGGGTTGGCGGGTAGCCGTTGTCTTCCAGGCAGCGTTTGATGAAGTCCAGAATCTCGGCTTGGCGTGACGTCAGTTTGATCATGTGCATCGCTCTGTCTTTTTATACAGTGACTGGGATTATATACAGTGATCCAGGCTTGGCAATGGTTCTTTTCGACAGGTCTGTGACACGGCTGCCGGAGAAGTCTTCCATGACTTGCGCGAGGGCTGCTGACAGCCCCGGTTTGTATGGTTAAATGGCGTGACTGATCAGACAGAAAACGAACGGCCAGGGTTGACAGTCAGTCGGCTGAAACGTATGTTTCAAACAAGTGTTTGTCAGGCGATCAACCAATGGCTCAGTCGGAAACTGTTGAACGAATTCTCGATGCTGCGGAGCAACTGTTCGCAGAGAAGGGTTTTGCGGAAACCTCGTTGCGGCTTATCACCAGCAAGGCGTCGGTGAACCTCGCTGCCGTGAACTACCACTTCGGGTCGAAGAAGGCGCTGATCCAGGCGGTGTTTTCGCGATTCCTCGGGCCGTTCTGCATCAGTCTCGACCGTGAGCTGGAACGTCGTCAGGCCAGACCTGAACACAAGCCGACCCTTGAAGAGCTGCTGGAAATCCTGGTCGAGCAGGCGCTGGTCGTGCAGCCACGCAGTGGCAATGACCTGTCCATTTTCATGCGTTTGCTGGGTCTGGCGTTCAGTCAGAGCCAGGGCCATTTGCGTCGTTATCTGGAAGACATGTACGGCAAGGTGTTCCGTCGCTATATGCTGCTGGTCAACGAGGCCGCACCGCGCATTCCGCCGATCGAACTGTTCTGGCGCGTGCATTTCATGCTCGGTGCCGCAGCGTTCAGCATGTCCGGGATCAAGGCTCTGCGTGCCATCGCCGAGACCGATTTCGGGGTCAGCACGTCCATCGAGCAGGTCATGCGCCTGATGGTGCCGTTCCTCGCCGCCGGCATGCGCGCGGAAACCGGTGTGACCGACGCTGCCATGATCAGCGCTCAGCTCAAGCCGCGCAGCAAATCCACCGCGCCGGTGCCTGCCAAGGTCTGATCCGACCTGCTTGCGGGTGCGCGCATTTGCATCGCACCCGACGATCCCTCACCATGCCGCACTGAGCAATGGTTGTTGAAGGATCTTTCTATGAGTTCTGGCCTGCAAGGCTCCCTGATGGTGGACATCGCCGGTACCTGGCTGACCGCCGAGGACCGTCAGTTTTTGCGTCAGCCCGAGGTGGGTGGCCTGATCATTTTCGCACGCAATATCGACAGCCCGCGGCAGGTCCGCGAGCTGTGCGCGTCCATTCGCGCGGTTCGCCCCGATTTGCTGCTGGCGGTGGATCAAGAGGGCGGCCGTGTGCAGCGCCTGCGTCAGGGCTTCGTGCGCCTGCCGGCGATGCGTGCCATTGCCGATAACCCCAACGCCGAACTCCTCGCCGAACAGTGCGGCTGGCTGATGGCGACCGAAGTGCTGGCGGTCGGTCTGGACCTGAGTTTTGCCCCGGTGCTGGACCTGGATTACCAGCGCAGCGCGGTCGTAGGCAGCCGTTCCTTCGAGGGCGATCCGCAGCGTGCAGTGGTGTTGGCTGGTGCTTTCATTCGCGGAATGAATCAGGCCGGCATGGCGGCCACCGGCAAGCATTTCCCCGGACATGGCTGGGCCGAGGCAGATTCCCACGTCGCCATCCCCACCGACGAGCGCAGCCTGGACACCATTCGTGCCAACGACCTGCTGCCGTTCGCGCAACTGAGCAAACAGTTGGCGGCGGTGATGCCGGCGCACGTCATCTACCCGCAGGTCGATTCGCAGCCTGCCGGTTTTTCCCGGCGCTGGCTGCAGGAGATTCTGCGCGGTGAGCTGGGCTTTGATGGGGTGATCTTCAGCGACGATCTGTCCATGGCCGGTGCTCATGTGGTGGGCGACGCTGCCAGTCGCATCGAAGCGGCGCTGAGCGCAGGCTGTGACATGGGCCTGGTGTGCAACGACCGCGCCGCCGCCGAACTGGCGTTGAGCGCTGCGCAAAAGCTGAAAGTCACGCCGCCGGCGCGCATGGCCCGGATGCGCGGGCAGGGGATCGCCAGCACCGAGTACCGTCAACAGCCACGCTGGCTGGCGGCAATGGGCGCCCTGCGCGCGGCGCAACTGATCGACTGAGGAGCTGACCATGGCGGTTTACGCAATTATCGGCGGTACCGGGCTGACGCAGCTGGAAGGTCTGACGATTCGTCAATCGCTGCCCATGAACACGCCCTATGGCGCACCCTCCGGCGACATCCAACTGGGCGAGTACGCCGGGCGCGAGGTGATGTTTCTCGCCCGTCATGGTCATCCCCACCGTTTCCCCCCGCACAAGGTCAACTACCGGGCCAATCTCTGGGCGTTGAAGCAGGCCGGTGCGCAGGCGATTCTGGCGGTGAACGCAGTGGGCGGGATTCATCCGGCCATGGGCACCGGTCATTTGTGTGTGCCTCACGATCTGGTGGATTACACCAGTGGTCGTGAGCACACCTTCTTCGCCGATGATCTGGAGCAGGTCACCCATATCGATTTCAGCCACCCGTACAGCGAGTCGCTGCGTGCGCAACTGATCGCGGCGCTGCAGGCGGAAGGTTTTGCCCACAGCGATTTCGGCGTATACGCCTGCACCCAGGGGCCGCGCCTGGAAACCGCGGCGGAGATCCTGCGTCTTGAGCGTGACGGCTGCGACATCGTTGGCATGACCGGCATGCCGGAGGCGGCGCTGGCTCGTGAGTTGGAGCTGGATTATGCCTGCCTGGCGCTGGTGGTGAATCCGGCGGCCGGAAAGTGCAGCACAGTGATCACCATGGCTGCCATCGAACAGGCGTTGCAGGCCGGTATCGGCACAGTCAAGGCCACGCTGGCGCGGGTATTGCGCGAAGCGTGACCCAGTGCCGTCTCAGCGTGCGTCGAGGCGCAGCGCGCCCTGTTGATCGACAGTGACCGTATAGGTGTCGTAACTCGCCAGTGTCGGGTGGCGGGTGTCCAGCGGGTGGCTGTGGGTGGTGGTGATTACCATGACGTGTGCACCGGCCGCTTCGGCAGCGGCGATGCCGGCCGGGGCATCTTCGAAGACCAGACAATCCCTGGCGTCCACGCCCAGACGTTGTGCGCCCAGCAAAAAGCAGTCAGGCGCCGGTTTGCCGTGGCTGACATCTTCGGCGGTGACCATGACCTCCGGCAGCGGCAGGCCTGCCGCCAGAATCCTGCGCTCGGCCAGAATGCGCGGCGCCGATGTCACTACGGCCCAGCGTGTCGGTGGTAGCGCCGCAAGAAAAGCTGCCGCGCCATCAATGGCCAGCACGCCTTCCACATCGTCTATTTCCGCCTGGGTGAGTGCTTCGGCTTCGCGTTCCGGGTCGACGCCGGGCAGGTTCAGGCGCCGCAGGGTGTCGATGCAGCGTACGCCATGGATGCTCGCCAGCAGTTCCGCAACGTTGACGCCCTTGCTCTGCGCCCATCGTGTCCAGACCCGTTCAGCCGCCGCTACCGAGTTGGTCAGGGTGCCGTCCATATCGAACAGAAATGCATCGAATGTCTGCCGTTGCAGCATGTCCTCGTTCCTTGAATGTGTGATGGCGGTCGATCCTAACACGGCATCCGCAGCCTGAAGCGCCCGTATTCAGGCGGCGGGCGTCAGCCGGACGGTCGTGGCGGCAAGGCCCGGCGGGACTATCGTTTGTTCGGGGAGGTTGTTTCTTAATGGATGAGGACAGCGTCATGAACACAAGTGATCTGCTTGAACAACTGTTGCGCGCGGGGCAGGGCTCCGCGTCCGCACAGGGTGCGAGTGCTGGAGGACAAGGTGGTCTGGGTGACTTGCTCGGCGGTCTGTTGGGCGGCGGTTCAGGCTCGGCGGGAGTTGGGCTCGGCGGCTTGTTGGGAGGCTTGCTCGGCGACGGACCGGGCAGTGCGCCCGGAAGTGGGCAAGCCCGCTCCGGTGGCTCCAATTACGCCATGCTGGCATCGTTGGGCATGATGGCGTATCAGGCTTTTCAAAGCTGGCAGCAACAACAGGCGTCGGTGTCACAAGAGCCGCCGCAGACCGTGGATCAGCTCTCAGGTGCCGAGGCCGAAGCCCATAGCCATGCGATTCTGCGGGCGTTGATCGCGGCGGCCAAGGCTGACGGCGGCATCGACGAGCAAGAGCGGCAGATGATCCGTACCGAGTTGGCGCGTCATGCCGACGATCCGCAGCTTAAGCAATGGCTGAACGATGAAGTGGCCAAGCCGCTGGACGCGCGTGAGGTTGCCTCGGCGGCGGAGAACGAAGCGGGTATCGCCGCCGAGATGTACCTGGCCAGCGTCATGCTGACAGGCGTTCCGGACGATGCCGAGCGCGGCTACCTGGATGAGCTGGCGGCTGCGCTGCAGCTTGACCCGCAATTGCAGGTGCAACTGGAGCAACAGGCCAAGGAGCAACAGGCCAAGGGACAATTGGCCTGATGCTGTCGTGTGTCAGTAGCGGCGCCAGTGTCCCGGAACCCACAACCACTGATTGCCGGCCCAGCGGTAATGGCCGGCCACCCACTGCGCACCGGGCGCTGGCATCACTGGCACCACTTCCACCGGTGGCGGCGGGCGGTGTGGGCGAGGGCGTTCAACGACGCAGCCGGAAACAGACAGAGTCACGGCGATGGCCAGCAGGGTGGCCTTGGCAAATTGCTGCATAAAAAGTCCTTGTCTCGACGCTCGATCGCCTGAAGGGCGATGAATACAAGGGTTAAACGCAGCACTTGAAACAATCCGTCGCGGCGACTCAGTCCTTTTGCAGCGAGCGGCCGAGTGCCGGGTGGCGCGCTGCCAGTGCCTGAGCCAGGGTTTTGCGTTCATCTACCGGCAGGCTGCCGGCGAATTCGGCCAGGGTCGCGTCGACCCGGCTGCGCAAGGTGATGTCGGCCGTGCGCGCACGGTCGAGGTCTGCATCCAGTGCCGAGCGGTCCAGCTCCGGCGCTTGCAGGCGTTGCAGTACGTCCTGGTGTGCCTGGCGGCTGGCGAGGATCAGTGGCTGATTTTCCTTGCGCGTCTCGCGCAGCATCTGTCGCAGTTGATGGCGGCGGGTGTCGGGTAACTGCGCCAATGCCTTGCCCAGTCCTGGCTGGATGACGGGGGCGGCTGGTGCTTTCTGGTTCGACCATTGGAACAGGCCGCCAGCGATGCCTCCGACCAGAAACACGTTGAGCAGCAATGATGCGACGAGGCCGGTTTTCAGGCGTGTGGGCGTGCGGCTCATGGTTGGTCCTCCTCGGCGTCGACGCCCAGTATCCATTCGATGTCGCCATGATCGAACACGCTCGGCAGGACCTCGGACGAGTCTGCCAGCGGCAGTTGCAGCGACATGACCAGCATGCCCGCCGCGATGCCGGCAAGGCCAGCACCCAGAAAGCCAAGCCGTGACCACCACTCGGCGTGACGTGACCACCACGATGGGCGAGGTTCAGCGAGCGCCGATGTGGCGATCCGGGTCTTCAGCAGCGGGTCGGCCAGCAGGGCCTGGTGCGAGTCCAGCCGACTGTCGAGCCAGCGCGCCTGATGCAGGGCGTCGAGCACGCAGGCGTCACCCCGCGCGATCAGTGTCTGCGCGCCGCTACGCTCGGCAGCAGGCCAGCGCCGCAGGTCGGCGCCATAGGCTTCGGCCAGATGAACGAAACGTTCGGGCGTCATCGCTTCTCCCTCCCTGAGCGGACCCTGTCGTCGGTGGCGGCAAGGTGGTTGCGTAAGTTGCGTCGAGCCCGCGCCAGCAGGCTTTCCAGTGCCTCGACACTGATCTGCATCAGTGCGGCGGCTTCGATGTTCGACAGGTCCTGATAGTACTGCAGCACGATCGCTTCGCGCTGGCGGTCCGGCAGGGCGGCCAGTGCCGCATCCATCTCCTTGCGTTGCGCTTCGGCCTGAAGCAGCGCTTCGGGCGGGGGTGCTTCATCGACGATGGTCAGGGCTTGCGAGCCATCGTCGAGGGCGAGGATCTTGCGCTTGCGCAGGCGATCACGGCACAGATTGAGTGTGACCTGGTGCAGCCAGGTGTCGAACCTGGCCGGACCGCTACGCCAGCTCGCGGCAATTTTCCAGATGCGCAGAAAGCTGTCCTGCGCCACGTCACGGGCTTCTTCGGCATCGCCCAGAAGGCGACCGGCCAGTGCCAGCAATCGCGGCAGCTTGCGTGTCACCATTTCCCTGACGGCGTCCGCTTCGTTGTTGCCGATGCGGGCCAGCAGCTCAAGGTCCGGATCAGTTTCTTTCAATCGGGTGGTACTCGGTCTGGTTACAGGTTGCCAGAGCCCTTTCGGCGCTGGCGGGGAAAGGCTGAAATATCCTGTAACTACAGACCACTTCCCCGCCATTGGTTCAGCGCACCCAACGACCTTCTATCCAGTACCAGTTCGGTCCGCGGGATTCCCAGTGTCCCGGTTGCCATTGGGCGTTACGACGGACCCGCTGCCAGTGGCCCGGCGCCCAGACATAACCGCGTCCATCCCAGCGCCAGTGGCCTCGGTCCCAGGCGTAGCCATGGCGCGGACCGGGCATCGGCTCCATGCGCATGGGCGGTGGCGCCTGGCGAATGATGACGTCGGCCTGCGCGAAGGTCGGTGTGCCCGCCAGCGCTGCGAGGGCCAAAGGGATGATCAAGGCATAGCGAATTTTCGCCAGAGATCGTGAGACGCTCATGACAACTCCTTCAAACCTGCACTCGATGGTGAGCGCAGTTGAAGGGTTAAACGGCGTGGGCAGAAATATCCGTCGCAGGAAAAGCAGATTTTTTATCGCTGTAATGCGATGGGCGCGCTACTTTTGAAAAGAGCCACCGCCCAACCGCGCAGAGCGATGAAGCGGTAGCCGGAATGCTTTGAAAGTCAACGCCATATCGTTGAAAAAGTTGTCCACGGAAAACGTGAATATCTCTGTGGATAACTGGCTGCATGCCAATAAATCCAAGGGCTGACCCAGAATGATCGTTTAATGATCAGTTTCGCCAATGGCGCTGATACAGCCCGCCAATCGTCAGAAAATGTTCAGTGAAACGCCCCGTTGAACGACGTATCGATCACGCTGCCGACGTCGAATGCCTTGGGCAGCGCACCGGTCTGCACGAGGAAATCGGCGGTGCCCTGATAGTCCGCTGCCGCGCTTTTGTCCACGGGACCGACGCTCATGTCGGCCTGGCCGATCCAGTGCCGTGACACCGCCTGATCCAGATTGGCCTTTTTCGCCCACAAGTCCGCGTAGGTTTCCTTGTTGGCCTGCACCCAGGCCCGCGCTTTCTGCAGGCGTGCGAGGAAATCGCTGATGGCGGCGCGTTTCGGCTCGATAGAGCGGGCGTTGGCGGCGATGCTAGACAAGCCCGGCATCAGGCCACGAGCCGTGATGATTGGCCGCGCCCCGGAAAACACCTGTTGTTGCGAGATGTAGGGTTCCCATACCGGGAAGGCGTCGATGCTGCCCTGTGGCAGTGCGGCGGCAGCGTCGATCGGCATGAGTTTGACGAACTCCACGTAATCCTTCGGCAGGCCGGCTTTCTCCAGCGCGCGCAAGGTCAATTGCTGGCTCCAGGCGCCGGGCCAGTAGGCGACTTTCTTGCCCTTGAGGTCTTCGATGGTCTTGGCGGGCGAGTCCTTCGGCACCAGCAGGGCGATGGTGTCGGGGTTCTGCCGCGAGACGCCGATCAGTTTCACCGGAGCGCCCTTGGCCGCCAGAAAGATAAACCCTGAATCCCCGAGAAAGCCCAGGTCCAATGCCCCGGCCTCAAGGCCTTCGGCAACCGGCGCGGCGGACTGGAAGTGCTTCCATTCAACGGTGTAAGGCGCGTCCTTGAGCACGCCGGATGCCTCCACCGAGGCGCGCACGTTGTAGTAGTTCTGGTCGCCCACGACGAGGGTGACGGGGTCGGCGGCATGCGCCATGGGGGTGATCAGGGCCAGCGCAGTCAGGCTGCGGCGAATGAAACGGGACAGGGTCATTGCGGGTTCTCGATGGGCATCGGTCCGGTGCTGTGCTGCCGACGCAGAGGTAGGGGCGCGCGGGTAAAGCCCGGGCGTAAAGTGAAGATTGCAGGGGATGTGCCAGCGGCCGTGGCGGTGCCGGTGTGGATGGCGAGAGCGTGTGGCGGAGCGTTGGACCGGCACCAGAGCGCCTGGTGTGAGGCGTGTGGCGGGGGTGTGTCGGTCAATGGCTCAAGCCGGTCTGTGCGAATGCCCGCAGATTGCGGATCTGCTGTTGGCTGGCGTGCAGTCGGGTGCGAGGCAGGGCTGCCGCGCACCGGGATGAATGTGAATCAGGACTCCGCCCACTCGACATCGGTCAGGCCCAGTTGCTCGGCCTTCGGCTTGCTGACCTTCGGCACTTTGTCCGAGCGGTATTTCGGTATCTGCCCGAAGCCGGCATCCACGGAAGCCCAATGCCAGGCGGATGCGTTGTCCATGGCTTCGGCGCTGATGTAGAAGCTCTTGTACTTGCCGTGAAGCAGGTAATCGATTCTGAAATGCTTGTACTGTGCCACTCTCGCGAACCTCCCTATCAGTCGCTGACATTTCAGTGAGTCGCGACGCTGCGGAAAATTCAGTCGAAATGCTCTATCCGGTGCCAGACGGTTGCAATTGGTACAGATGGAGGAAGCGTTGCGGGCAGATGAGGGCAAGTGGATGGGGCGGGTGATGCAGGCGTTGCTGGCAAGTCATGCAGACTGTTTTTGTGGGAGGGAGCCCTGCTCGCGAAAGCGTCTTTTCAGTCAACGCTGCAGTGTCTGAGCTGACGCATTCGCGAGCAGAGCTCCCTCCCACGGCCTTCGGCCAGAGCCAAAAGCCGTCGGCGCGGGTTACTTGCTCAGAAACTTGAACACCGTGGTCTGAGTGTAGGCCTTGCCCGGATCCAGTCGGGTGGACGGGAATTTCGGCTGGTTCGGCGAGTCCGGGTAGTGCTGGGTTTCCAGGGTGAAGGCGCCCCAGTGCGGGTAGATCTTGCCGCCCTTGCCCTTGACGGTGCCGTCCAGGAAGTTGCCGGTGTAGAGCTGCACGCCCGGCTCGCTGGTGAACAGTTGCAGGCGGCGCCCGGATTTCGGATCGACGATATCGGCGGCCAGTGCCGAAACCTTGCCCTTGGTGTCCAGCACCCAGTTATGGTCGTAGCCGCCCTGGGTCGCTTCGGCGAATTTCAGCTGCTGGTTGTCTTCGCGGATGCGCTTGCCGAACGCCACCGGCTTGAGGAAGTCGAACGGCGTGCCGGCCACGACGGGCAATTCGCCGGTGGGGATCAGTTTGACGTCGACCGGCGTGTAATGCGACGCCTTGACGATGGCGACCTGATCGAGAATGTCGCCATTACCCGCGCCGGCCAGGTTGAAATAGCTGTGGTTGGTCAGGTTCAGCACCGTCGGCTTGTCGGTGGTGGCGTGGTACTGGATGCGCAGCTCGTTCTTGTCGTTGAGGCTGTAGGTGACTTCGGTCTTCAGCGTACCGGGGAAGCCCATTTCACCGTCCGCCGACACGTAGGTCAGCTTGACTCCGACCGAATCCTTGCCCTTGACCGGCTCGGCTTTCCAGACCTGCTTGTCGAAACCCTTGGTGCCGCCGTGCAGGGCGTTGGTCTTGTCGTTCTGCGGCACCTGATAGGTCTTGCCGTCGAGTTTGAACTGACCATTCGCCAGGCGGTTGCCGAAGCGGCCGATGGTGGCGCCGAAGTAGGCAGTGCCTTTGAGGTAGCCATCCAGATCGTCGAAGCCGAGTACCACATCCTCGGCCTTGCCGTGTTTGTCCGGCACCAGCAGCGATTGCAGCGTGCCGCCATAGGTGATCACCGTGGCCTGCATGCCGAGGCTGTTGCGCAGGGTGTATTTCTCGACCTGAGTGCCGTCCGGCAGGGTGCCGAAAGCGCCGTGTTCACTGGAAAGGCCAGCGGCGTTCGCCTGAAGGGCGGCGGCCAACAGGGTCAGTCCTACAGCAGGGATAAGCGTTTTCCTCATTACGTCCTTCCTTTTGTTGTTATGGATGCAAAGGTTCCTGATGCTGATTTGGTCATACTATTTGAAGCGTTGAACTCGGTTTTGCTGATTAAGGCTGCGAAAATACTCGCCAAAAAAATAAATTGTAATACTATTTGGCGAAGATCTTCCTTGCAGTCACGCGCCGGACAGGTTTAGACCAGCTTTTTCGCCTTGTACAGGGGTTTGACGCGCAATCGTATGATCATTAGCCTCGATTTGCGGAAACGGCCGCAAAAAGGGGCGGATCAATGAGCAACAGTTTTCACGCGTCGACAGTGGACCGCCTGGGGGCGTGGATTGCTCAAGGCAATGTCACGCCGGGGCAGTCGCTGAAAGTCGAGGCGGCATTGGGTGAAGAGTTCGGCGTCAGTCGTACGGTGATCCGCGAAGCGATCAAGACCCTGGTGGCCAAAGGCATGCTGGAGGTCGGGCCGAAGGTCGGTACGCGGGTGCTGCCGGTGCGCAGCTGGAACCTGTTCGACCCGCAGGTGGTCGGCTGGCTGGCGGCCAAGGGGTTGCCGAAAAGCTTTGTGATGGATTTGCTGGATTTGCGTCGTGCCATCGAGCCGATGGCGGTGCGCTGGGCCTGTGAACGAGCGACCCCGCAACAGATCGCCGACATTCAGGCGGCGTATCTGGTGCTGGCGGCCAGCGTCGAGAACATGGGGGACTACAACCACGCCGACCAGTGTTTCCACGAGGCGGTACTGGCGGCCAGTCACAACCAGTTCATCGAGCAGATGCTGCCGGCGCTCGGCGCGTTGCTGGCGATCTCGTTCGAGGTGTCGTCGGCGGTGCCGGGCGAGCTGGGGCGGACCCTGCCGCTGCACAAGGATCTGGCCGATGCCATCGCGACGCGAGATGCGGCCCGTGGTGTGTGGGCCTGCATGAGTCTGATCGAAAACGCCTGCGAGGTGATTTCCCGCTCGCTGGTGTCGTAACTGCTGATGTCGTCAATGTGCCTGCGGGCCGAACAAGAATAACAACAGGAAAAACGCGAGATGAAATGGCTTCCGGTCTGTGACCAGCGTTTCAAACTGGCCGAAGGGCCGTTCTGGGATGACGCACAACACGCCCTGTACTGGGTCGATATCGCCGGGTTCTGCGCCCTGCGCTGGCAGCAGGGGCACCTGCGTCACTGGCAGTTCGACGAGCCGGTGTCGGCCATCATTCCTACCACCGAAGGTGACGCGCTGGTGACACTGGCCAGCGGTGTCTATCGCCTGGATCTGAATTCCCCTGCCGAGCGCCCGCAGTACAGCCTGTTCGTCGTGGCTGACACGGTGCCTGGCAACCGCGCCAACGAATCGCGCTGCGACAGCCAGGGCCGGCTGTGGCTGGGCAGCATGCAGAACAACCTCGATGCCGAAGGCGGTGACTTGCCGCTGGAGCGCCGCTCTGGCGGGTTGTTCCGGGTCGATGCCGACGCCACTGTCACGCCGCTGCTGGGCGGGCAGGGCATCGTCAACACGCTGCTGTGGGCCGACAACGATACCGCGGTGCTGACCGCCGACAGCCTCGACGGGGTGATTTACCGCTATCCGATTCAGCCAGACGGCGCCCTTGGCGAGCGCAGGATCTGGGCCGCGCAACATGCCCGCGGCGTGCCTGACGGTTCGGCGATGGACGCCGAGGGATATGTATGGAACGCCCGCTGGGGTGGTCATTGCATCATCCGCTTCGCCCCGGACGGCAGCGTTGACCGGATCGTCGAAGTGCCCGTGAGTCATCCCACCAGTTGTGTATTCGGTGGTCCGGACATGACCACGCTGTTTGTCACCAGTGCGCGTCCGGCCACGGACCCGCTGGCGCTGGACGGCGCTGTCATCCAGATCGAAACCGGTGTGGTCGGGCTGCCGTCGCAGCGCTTTGTCGGCTGATTTGATCGGGCCTTCGGGGGAGGTGTGACACTCGGTTACATAGGCTGCATTGATAATATGATATGACTGTTTTCAGTCGAGCGGCCGGAACGGTTTTCCCGTTTTGCGGCCGCCACGACACCCACTGCTGAACGCTGTAGCTAGTCAATAAAAATAAGGAGTTAGCTATGTTGAGTCGCCACGGGATCCGTTCCCTGTGCTGTGCTGCTGTTGCCACCGCCATCATGGGCATGGGCGCCGGTGTTTCCGCCGCCGACAAGGTCAAGATCGGTTTTCTGGTCAAGCAGGCTGAAGAGCCTTGGTTCCAGACCGAATGGGCCTTCGCCGAAAAAGCCGGCAAGGATCACGGCTTCGAAGTGATCAAGATCGCCGTGCCGGACGGTGAGAAAACCCTCTCCGCCATCGACAGCCTGGCCGCCAACGGCGCCAAGGGCTTCGTCATCTGCCCGCCTGATGTCTCGCTCGGCCCGTCGATCGTCGCCAAGGCCAAGGCCAACGACATGAAGGTCATGGCTGTCGACGACCGTTTCGTCGATGCCAAGGGCAAGTTCATGGAAGACGTGCCGTACCTGGGCATGGCGGCGTTCGAAGTCGGCCAGAAACAGGGCGCGGCAATGGCCACCGAAGCGCAGAACCGCAAGTGGGACTGGAAAGAAACCTACGCGATCATCAACACCTACAACGAGCTGGACACCGGCAAGAAGCGCACCGACGGTTCGGTGGACGCGCTGAAGAAAGCCGGCCTGCCTGAAGACCACACCCTCTTCACCCCGCAGAAAACCCTCGACGTACCGGGCAGCATGGACGCCACCAACGCGGCCCTGCCTAAACTGCCTTCCGGCGCCAAGAACCTCATCGTCGGTGGCATGAACGACAACACCGTGCTCGGCGGTGTGCGTGCCACTGCAGGTGCCGGTTTCGCGCCTGCCAACGTGATCGGCATCGGCATCAACGGCACCGACGCCATCGACGAATTGAAGAAGAAGGAAAGCGGCTTTTTCGGCTCGATGCTGCCTAGCCCGGACAAAGAGGGCTACAACACCGCCCTGCAAATGTACGAGTGGGTCACCACCGGCAAGGAACCACCGAAATACACCGCCATGGACGACGTGACCCTGATCACTCGCGCCAACTTCCAGGACGTGCTGACCAAGATCGGTCTGTGGAAATAACGCGGCTTCTGCACAGGCACGCCTGAACGACAGGCGGATATCTGCAAGACCTCGTCCCGTGCTGCCAGGCCGGGGCGAGGCGGAGGTGGTTCATGCAACACGCATCGGTTGAGCAACACGACGTTTCCCCTGCGCGGCAGGGCGGCAGTCTGCGTTTCAACGGGATCGGCAAGACCTTTCCCGGCGTGAAAGCGCTGTCGGACATCAATTTCGAAGCCCGCGCCGGCAGTGTCCATGCACTGATGGGCGAAAACGGCGCAGGCAAATCGACGCTGCTGAAGATTCTCGGCGGCTCGTATCAGCCCAACAGCGGCGATCTGCAGATCGGCGAGCAGCATCTGGCGTTCAAATCGACGGCCGACAGCATCGCTGCCGGGGTCGCGGTGATTCACCAGGAGCTGCATCTGGTCCCGGAAATGTCGGTGGCAGAAAATCTGCTGCTCGGCCACATGCCCAATCGCTGGGGCATGGTCAACCGCCGGGCGATGGTCCGTCGGGCCCGTGAGCTGCTCAAGGGGCTGGCCGACGAAATCGACCCGAACACCCGTCTGGGCGATCTTTCGCTGGGGCAGCGGCAACTGGTGGAAATCGCCAAGGCGATGTCACGCAACGCTCACGTCATCGCCTTCGACGAACCCACCAGCAGCCTGTCGGCGCGGGAGATCGACCGCCTGATGGCGATCATCGTCAAACTGCGCGACGAAGGCCGGGTGATTCTGTACGTGTCGCACCGCATGGAAGAAATCTTCCGGGTGTGCGACGCCGTGACCGTGTTCAAGGACGGCCGCTTCGTGCGCACCTTCGACGACATGGCCGAGCTGGACCACGACCGGCTGGTGACCTGCATGGTCGGTCGCGACATCCAGGACATCTACAACTACCGTCCCCGCGAGAAGCACGGCCCGAGCCTGCGTGTCACCGGGCTGTTGGGGCCGGGTTTGCAAGAGCCGGTCAGTTTCGCGGTGGAGAAGGGCGAAGTGCTGGGCTTCTTCGGTCTGGTCGGCGCCGGTCGTACCGAGCTGTTCCGCCTGCTGTCCGGGCTCGCCCGGCGTCAGGCCGGCACCCTGCAACTGGACGGTGCACCGCTGGAACTGAAGTCGCCGCGCGACGCGATTTCCGCCGGGATTCTGTTGTGCCCGGAAGACCGCAAGAAAGAAGGCATCGTGCCGCTGTCCAGCGTCGCCGAGAACATCAACATCGGTGCGCGTCCCCGTCACGTACACATGGGCTGCCTGATTCAAGGCCGCTGGGAGCGTGACAACGCCAAGCACCAGATTCGCTCGATGAACGTGAAAACCCCTTCGCCGGAGCAACAGATCATGTTCCTGTCCGGCGGCAATCAGCAGAAGGCCATTCTCGGCCGCTGGCTGTCGATGCCGATGAAGGTGCTGTTGCTGGACGAGCCAACGCGTGGCATCGACATCGGCGCCAAATCGGAGATCTACCAGATCATCCACAACCTGGCCGCCGACGGCATCGCGGTGATCGTCGTGTCCAGCGACCTGATGGAAGTCATGGGCATTTCCGACCGCATTCTGGTCATGAGCGAAGGCGCCATCACCGGCGAGCTGTCCCGCGATGAGGCCAATGAACAACGCTTGTTGCAATTGGCACTGCCGCGTACCCGCGGCTGAACACACTGGCTGAAAACGTGAAAAATAAAAACGAGGTGCGTATGTCTACCGAAACCAGCCTGACGGCGGCTCCCCGCCAGGGCATGAACATGCGTCGATTCGTCGACGACTGGGCCATGTTGCTCGCCGCATTGGGCATCTTCGTGCTCTGTGCCCTGTTGATCGACAACTTCATGTCGCCGCTGAACATGCGCGGCCTGGGGCTGGCGATTTCCACGGTCGGCATCGCCGCCTGCACCATGCTGTACTGCCTGGCGTCGGGGCATTTCGACCTGTCGGTCGGTTCGGTGCTGGCCTGCTCCGGGGTGATCGCCGGTATCGTCATCCGTGACACCGACAGCGTCTTTCTGGGTGTTTCCGCTGCGTTGGCCATGGGCCTGCTGGTGGGGCTGATCAACGGTATCGTCATTGCCAAGCTGCGTATCAATGCGTTGATCACCACCCTGGCGACCATGCAGATCGTGCGCGGTCTGGCCTACATCTTCTCCAATGGCAAGGCGGTCGGTGTCGGTGACGAGGCGTTCTTCGTGTTCGGCAACGGCCAGCTGTTTGGCGTGCCGGTGCCGATCCTGATCACCATCGTCTGCTTCGTGTTCTTCGGCTGGCTGCTGAACTACACCACCTACGGTCGCAACACGCTGGCCATCGGCGGTAACCAGGAAGCGGCGTTGCTGGCGGGTGTGCATGTCGACCGGACCAAGATCATCATCTTCGCCGTGCACGGCCTGATCGGTGCACTGGCCGGTGTGGTGCTGGCGTCGCGGATGACGTCGGGCCAGCCGATGATCGGCCAGGGCTTCGAGCTGACGGTGATTTCGGCTTGCGTGCTGGGTGGTGTGTCGCTCAGCGGCGGTATTGGCATGATCCGTCATGTCATCGCCGGTGTGTTGATTCTGGCGATCATCGAGAATGCGATGAACCTGAAGAATATCGACACGTTCTACCAGTACGTCATTCGCGGCACGATTCTGTTGCTGGCGGTGATCATTGACCGGTTGAAGCGGCGCTGAAGCCAGCGCTTGCGTAGCAGCATGGCTTGCCAGCGGCGGCGTCTTCGAGATCGCTGACGTCGGCAAGCCGGACTGCTACAGGTGGTTTGCGCTGTATCTGTAGGAGCTGGCTTGCCCTGCGACCGGCTGTAGGAGCGCGCTTGCCCGCGATCGGCGACGAAGTCGTCGTAAAACCCGTGCATGCGGTTTGTCTGGTCTGACGCTGTAGCTGCTAACGCAGCCTGTTTCGCCTGGCGGCGAGTTACTTGGAAAAGCCCCCCTCTCTGTTTCAAGAGGCAGCCAAGGGCTTTCTACCCCGCCATACGGTGCCTCGCTAATGCTCGGCATACCCTCACTCCGGCAATGCTCCGTGGGCACGCCGCGAATGGGCCATCCATGGCCCACGCGGCTCTCGCGACATCCTGTCGCTCGACCCACTGCGCATCGCCTGCGTTTGGCCTTCTGGGACGGGGCCCCAAGATCAAAAGCCAAAGCCAGATCAAAAGCCGGCAAACCCACACTCCCTGTGGGAGCGGGCTCGCCCGCGAAGGTGTCCTCAAGATCGCTATCGCCGGCAAGCCGGACTGCTACGGAGCGATGTATGCCACCTGCTTTTTTGATTCTGGCCGAAGGCCGTGGGAGGGATCGGAGTTTGCGAGGGTCGCGAATGCGGTTTGTCAGGCAAATCACATGGGTCCGGATACGCCCTGTCCCTCGTAGCCTCGGCTCCCTCCCGCGTGGGTTGGCTTTTTTCCGGCAAGTTTGCTGGTATGCCAGGTCCAACAAGCACCACGCATCCGTGGGAGGGTGCTCTGCTCGCGACGGCGTCCGGTCAGGCAATGCTGTGTTGGCTGAGTAACCGCATTCGCGAGCAGGGCTCCCCCCCCACAGGTTTTGCGGTGTCCGGTCTAGTTCGGTATGACACCCTTCCCCCGTAGCAGTCCAGCTTGCCGGCGGCAGCGATTCCAGAAGCGCCGCGCCAGCAAGTGGAATGCTCAGAAACGCCCCCGGCTCAATCGCGCAAACGCTGTTCGATCCAGTGGCAGAACCCCAGCATCTGCGTATCACTGTGCATCGGTCCGATCAGTTGGATACCCAGCGGTAGCCCTTGTGGGCCGACGCCGACTGGCAGGTTCAGGCTTGGCCAGCCGAGCAGGCTCCAGACCCTTGAAAACAGCGGGTCGCCCGTGCGCTCCAGACCGTGTTCGGCTTCGCCGCAGGCGCTGGGGGTCAGTAGCAGGTCGTAATCGCTAAAGCCACGTCCCAGTTGGTGCCGGGCCGAGGCCAGTTGCACGCGATGTTGCAGGCTCTGTTCGTAGCTGACAGTGCCGCCGCGCTGCAGCATGGTCTTCAGGCGCTCGCTGAGTCGATCCCGGTGATTCAGGCGCTCTTCCGCCAGCGCCTTGTACGCTTCGGCGCTCATCAGTTCGTCGTGCACCTCGGTCAAGGTGGCAACCGGCCCGGGCAGGGTGACGTCGATAATCTGCACACCTGCCTTGATCAGCCGTTGCACCACCGTTTCGAATGCGTGCTGCGCAGCGGCACTGGCCTTGTCCCACCAGGGTGTGCGGCACACGCCGATTCTGGGTGTGTGATTCTCGGGCAGTTGCCGCCACGCCGGGGCATTGGCCATCACCGAGGTGAGCAGGGCAACATCTTCGACACTGCGGCCAAAGCCGCCCACGGTGTCCAGCGACTCGCTGAGGCTCTTGATCCCCGCGCGAGGGATCAGGCCGAAGCTCGGTTTGAAGCCGACGATGCCGCAGTACGCTGCCGGACGGATCACCGACGCCGCCGTTTGCGTGCCCAGGGCCAGTGGCACCATGTGCGCGCCCACGGCCGCTGCCGAACCGCTGGAAGAACCGCCGGGGGTGTGCGCCGGGTTGTGTGGGTTGCGGGTCGGACCAGGGGTGAAGGTGGCGAATTCGGTGGTGACGGTCTTGCCCAGCACAATGGCGCCGGCCTCGCGACACAACGCGACAGCAGCGGCATCGTGGCCCGGGCGGTGTCGTTCATAGATCGGCGAGCCGTAACCGGAGGCAAAGTCGTGGGTGTCGAACAGGTCCTTCACGCCCAGTGGCAGGCCATGCAGCGGGCCACGCACAGGTCCGTTGTCCAGTGCTCGGGCCTGTTCGAGGGCATGGGCAGGGTTGAATTCGCGCCAGGCCAGCACCTCGGGCTCACGTTCCTGAATCCGTTCAAGGCATGAACCGAGCAAGGTCTGTGCAGTCAGTTCGCGTCGTTGCAACAGCCGCGCGGCGGCGCTGGCGGTCAGCAGGCTGGGGTCTTTCTCGGAGAGGGCCACGGCAATGTCCGGATCTTGTTATGGGGACGTAAATCATGCCGCAGCATTCAGGCGGGTGTATATCGTCTTGCAGTTATGCTCACGCCAGTTTCGAGGTCACGAAAATCAACCGCACCGAAGCCTGTGCCAAGGATTGCGCCTCAACGCGAATGCTGTCGAGTTCGTTCTTGACCTGCTGGTCTTCGGTGTCACTGACGCAGGCGTCGATCAATATCGAGATCTGGTATAGCGCATCGATCAAACCGTGCAGGTTGCGGTGCAATTGATGGGTGACCTTGCCCAGATGTTCGGTCAGCGCATGCTGCTGAGCCGCGGTTTCGACAGAGACGGTCGGGTCGATCACTTGGTTGAACTTGCCGGTCAGCACGAAGGTGATGTCGACCCCGGCCTCGGCGATGCGCAGCAGGTAGTCGGCCTTGGGAGAGCGCGCCCCACTTTCGTAGTTGCCCTGTGCGTTGGTTTCCACGCCACCCAGGCTGCCCAGCGCGCTCTGCGATAATTTAAGGCGGTTGCGCTCCTGCCTCAGCCGTAGACCAATCCCTATCATGGTATTTCTCCTCCTTGCTTTCGGTGGTGCAGATGCTCAATCCGGCTCGACAGCATTTGAATAAATGTGGCCCTGTCTATACCGGTTTATTGGTCAAACGCATAAACCTGTACAAGGTATGTGCTCACTGGCAGTCAAATTTGTAGCGCGCGGTGTGGATCCTATCTTGAATTCGATTGAATTGTGGCTGTATTCAAACGGCTGTGTAGGACTTTTCGCAAACAAGCGTATGACTGACGTTAAATTTTGGCTGTACAACGCAATTTTTTTGTATAGCTTTTTGCCATCCGTGTGCAAGTAACGGATAGATAAAGTGGACGCCACCACAATGACGGGCGCCCGCTTCGGGAGAGTTGAGGCGAGGTCAGGACGGGCAGCGAGATGATGGCTGGCGAACCCATTCGCCCGCAGTACGGGCGATGCTGTCCGCCAGGCTGGAAACGGCTTTTTGATGGGCCAGCACCAGATTCTCCATGCCCATGCCTGCCGGTTGGCGAATCACGCTGCTGCAGGTCAGTGACTGGCGTTTGCCGGTGTTGCCGCGCACGCTGAGGTTCCACACCACATCGATCAGTGCGTACTGACCGAGCACTGATTCGAAGCGGCGGACGTCGGTGCGGATCGACAGCACCGGTTGATCGCTCTGCTTGGGCAGGCCCGCCAGATCGCGAGAGCCGAAGCGGCGTTCCAGCTGGCCGGTCAGCGCGTCGTGAAACTCGTCGCCCAACGGCGCGCCCCAGCGTTCGTTTTCCAGAATTGCCAGGCTACCGTCGCCCTGGCGCACCACCAGCGGCGGCTGGTCGACCTGTACCGGCATCAGCACCGATTGCATCTCGAACTGGAACGGCGCCTCGCTGGTCGCAGATGGGCTCTGGGTCGGCGGGGCGATCAGGGTGTAATAGTGGGTCTGCGGCGACGCGCAGGCGCCCAGGCCCAGCGCGCAGGCCAGGGCCAGCAGGTGATTACGCACGGTCATTGCACAGGCTCCGGAGCAATTTCACGGGAAGAAGATGAACCTTTGTACGAACCCGGCGCGGCATCGCCGGAGCGACCCCGGATCAGCGATTCAGGGTGACGGCTGAGGAAGTCGGTCAGCACCCGTACCGAACGGGCGGTGCGCTGCACTTCTTCCATGGCCTGGCCCAGTTGCTGGCGGGCCGGCGAATCGTCCGACAGCGTCTCGTTGGCACTGCCCAGGGTTTTCTGCGCCTGCTGCAGGGTGCCGCGCATCTGCGGCAATACCTCGCCGTTGACGGTTTTCATGGTTTTCTGCAGTTCCATCAGGCTGCCATTGAGGTTGTTGGCCAGCTCGTCGATGGGGATCTTGCCGAGCTTGTCGACGAACGCCTGCAACTGTTCCTGCAGCTTGTCGAAGCTGCCGCCGATGGTCGGGATTTCCAGCGGCCGCGCCTTGGCGTTATAGGTGACTTTCGGTGCCTTGGGGTCGAAATCCATCGCGATGTACAACTGGCCGGTGAGCAGGTTGCCGTTGCGAATCTGCGCGCGCAGGCCTTTTTCCACAAAGCGGCTGAGGATGCGCGAGGTCTGTTCTTCTTCATCGCCCTCGATGCCGCCGATCTGCTCCCTGAGCTTGTCGTCAGCGGCGCCCAGGCGCTTCGGATAGATCACTGCGCCGACCACACCGGGGAACGTACCGGTGGCCGAGTCGTAATCGAGGTCCACCGAGACCACCCGGCCGATGGTGACGCCGAGGAAGTCCACCGGGGCGTTGACCACCAACCCGCGCAGCGACTGATTGAAACGCATGCGAATGTATTTCGGGTCGCCGTCCGGTGGCGCCAGCGCAGTGGCCTGGTCTTCGAACAGCTTGAACTGGGCGTTGCTGTCCGCCGCTTTGGCGTCAGGGCTGTACTTGGGTTCGCGGAAGGCGATGCCGCCGGAGATGATCGATGTCAGCGATTGCGTGGACACTTTCAGTCCGGCCGCGCCGAGGGTCACGTCGACGCCGCTGGCATTCCAGAAACGGGTGTCGGTGAGGACGAATTGGTCGTTGGGCGAGTTGACGAAAATCTCGACGTTGACGCCTTTACCGTCCTTGGCCAGTTCGTAGGCCACCACCTGACCGACCTGGATGCGGCGGAAGTACACCGGTGAGCCGATGTCCAGCGAGCCGAGGTCGTCGGTTTGCAGGATGAAGCGCTTGCCCTTGTCGCCATAGGTGACGGGGGGCGGGGTTTCCAGGCCGGTGAAATTCTTTTCGGTGTGCTCGGAGCTGCCGGCGTCGGCACTGATGAACGCGCCGGAAAGCAGGGTGTCGACCCCGGACACGCCGTGGGCGCCGATGCGCGGCCGCACCACCCAGTACTGCGTGTCGGCGCGGGTGAACGGTGTGGCCGACTGGTTCAGCTCGATGGTCGCCAGAATGTGCGTGCGGTCTTCGCTCAGCTCGATGTCGGTGACCATGCCGATCACCACGTTCTTGTACTTGACCTGGGTTTTCTTCGCTTCCAGACCTTCGGCGGTGAGGAAGCTGACCACCACTTTGGGACCGACGTTGAGGAAGTCATGGATGACCATCGACAGGCCGATCAGGCCGGCCACGATCGGCACCAGCCAGACCAGCGAAACGCGGGCCTTGCGTGCCTTGACCTGCGGTCGTGTCGGCGCCGGGGCCGACGGGGGTAGGGTGTTATCTGACATCTTCAACCTCTGCGTCCCAGATAAGCCGGGGATCGAAACTCATGGCGGCGAACATCGTCATCACCACCACCAAACCAAAGAACAGGATGCCCAGTCGCGGCTCGATGGTGCTCAAGCCGCGAAACTGGACCAGCGCCGCGACCAGCGCGACCACCAGTACGTCGAGCATCGACCAGTAGCCGATCAGCTCGATGAAACGGTACAACTTCGAGCGCTCGCGCATGGCCCACTGGCTGCGACGCTGGCAGGTCACCAGCAGCATGCCGAGGACCAGAAACTTGATGCACGGCACCAGCACGCTGGCGATGAAAATCAGGATGGCGATGTCCCACGAGCCATGCTCGGCGAACTCGATGACGCCGCTCATGATGGTGTTTTCGCTCTGGCTGCCCAGCAGCGTGGTGAACATTACCGGCAGCACGTTTGCCGGTATGTAGAAGATCAGCCCGGCGATCAGGAACGCCCAGGTGCGCACCAGGCTGTTGGGCTTTCTTGCATGCACCGGCGACTCGCAGCGCGGGCATTCGTCGGCGTCGAGCGCGCAGACCTGGCCGCAGACATGGCAGAGGGTGACGTTGTGCTCGCGGGCGAAGGGAATGTCGTTCATTCGGCGCCCACTCCCAGTTCATCCCACAGGCGGCGGATGTCCTTGCCGGCAATCAGCACGATCAGCACCATCAGCATGGCCATCGCCCACAGGCCGACGCCGGGGTGGACATCGAGCATGCCGGCCAGCTTGATGATCGCCACCAGAATGCCCAGCAGACAGACTTCGAGCATGCTCCACGGGCGCAGGTGTTCGAGGGTGCGCATGCAGGTCTTGAAGCCCGGCGCGATCTCGCCGCGGTGGGCGTGGGCCAGGACCCAGAACAGCAGGGCGATCTGCAGCGCCGGGGCGAGGATGATCGCCAGCCCCGCCACCAGGGCAATGAATGTGATCTGGCCCTGGGCCAGCGCCTCCACCGAGCCCCACAGCGTCACCGAGTTGTGCAGGCCCTGCATGCTGATGCTGATGACGGGGAAGACGTTGGCAAAGATGAACAGAATTCCCGCCGCCACGCTCAGGGCCAGCAGTTGTTCGATGCTCAGGCGATGGCCGCGGTCGAGCACGGCGGCGCAGCGCAGGCAATAGGCTCCCTCGCCCTTGTTCAGGGTTGGAGCTTCGTAGAGCGAGTCGCAATGCTCGCAGATGATCCACTTGGGATCGGCTTGAAGCGGTGAACGGTCGGTCATCGGAGCCGGGTCATTGAAGGAGTGGACAGGTTGACGCTGGATTGCCGCTGGCGGGTCACGGTTGCGGGCGTGGACGGCGGCACGCAACGGCTTTGCCTGAGTCATTGACCACATTGCCAGCATCCGGTTCGCCACTGCTCAAGCAGTATGGGAAACAAGCCGGGCAAAAGCACGTCCTGCCGTTGCCGGACGTCCGCAATGGTTGTAGCGGCTGTTGCTGAAAACGCGACAAGTGTAGCGCGACAGCGTCCCTTCGGACTGTCGGGCAAACGACATAAGTGGCTGAAAAACATAGGCTTGTCTGCCGTGGCACAGCGCTTGCTCTCCCGCTTGCAGCCGGGGCACACACGTTCCCGGTTCTAATAAGAACGGAGAGCCTCATGAACCGACCTGGCCCGCTTCCCTGTCTTCCTCGCACTTGTTCCGTTGCACCTACCGTGCTGCTGGCCGCCGCCATCGCACTGGGCATCGCTGCGCCGACCTCGCTTTTCGCCGCCGAAAAACCTGCCGCCGTGGATGGCGCGCGCATCAGCGCCGCCGATCAGGAGCCCGGCAACTGGATGAGCCACGGGCGCACCTATGACGAACAGCGCTTCAGCCCGCTGAAGAAAATCAACGACGGCAACGTCGGCGGACTGAGCCTGGCCTGGACCTACAAGCTGGACATCGACCGTGGCGTCGAAGCCACTCCCATCGTGGTCGACGGCGTAATGTACACCACCGGGCCGTTTTCCGTGGTCTACGCGCTGGATGCACGCAACGGCAAACTGCTGTGGAAGTACGACCCGCACTCCGACCGCAGCCGCGCCGGTGAAGCCTGTTGCGATGCGGTCAACCGTGGCGTGGCGGTGTGGGGCGGCAAGGTCTTTGTCGGCGTGCTCGATGGTCGTCTTGAAGCCATCGACGCCAAGAGCGGGCAGAAGGTCTGGTCGGTCGACACCCGCACCGACCCCAACCGCAGCATCACCATCACCGGAGCACCACGGGTGGTGAAAGGCAAGGTGATCATCGGCAACGGCGGCGCCGAATATGGCGTGCGTGGCTACATCACCGCCTATGACGCCAACACCGGCAAGCAGGACTGGCGTTTCTTCACTGTGCCGGGCGACCCGAAACTGCCGCCGGAAAACAAGGCCATGGAGATCGCCAGCAAGACCTGGTACGGCGACAAGTTCGTCGAACAGGGCGGCGGCGGTACGGTCTGGGACTCGATGTCTTACGACCCGAAACTCAATCTGCTGTACATCGGCGTCGGCAACGCCTCGTCGTGGAACCCGCGTCTGCGCTCCGAGGGCAAGGGCGACAACCTGTTCCTGTCGTCCATCGTCGCCATCAACCCGGACAACGGCGAATACGTCTGGCACTACCAGACCACCCCCGGCGACGCCTGGGACTTCACCGCCACTGCGCACATCATGCTGGCGGACCTGCCGATCAACGGCAAAGTGCGTCAGGTGCTGATGCAGTCGCCGAAGAACGGCTTCTTCTACGTGATCGACCGCAAGACCGGCGAGCTGCTGTCGGCCAAGAACATCGTGCCGATCAACTGGGCCACCGGGGTCGACATGAAGACCGGTCGGCCCATCGTCGACGAGAAAGCCGCCGTGTACTGGCGCGACCCGGAGAAAAAGGCGCTGCGGGTGCAGCCTGCATTCTGGGGCGCCCACGACTGGCAGCCGATGTCCTACAACCCGCAGACCGGTCTGGTGTACATCCCGGCGCACATCATGTCGGCGCTGTATCAGGACGTCGACGGCCAGCCGCCGCGCAAGAAGTTCAAGAGCATGTACCAGTTGCAGGTCAACACCGGGATGATGCCGGAAGACCCCGACGGCCTGCGTAAGCTGGCCGACACCTGGACCGGCAAGCTGATCGCCTGGGACCCGCTCAAACAGGAAGCGCGCTGGGAAGTGCCGTACTCGACGATCTTCAACGGCGGCACCTTGAGCACGGCCGGCAACCTGCTTTTTGAAGGCACGGCGGACGGCCGGGTGGTCGCCTATTCGGCGGACAAGGGCAAGGTGCTGTGGGAGCAACCGGCAAACACCGGGGTGATGGCAGGGCCGGTCACCTACGAGGTCGACGGCGAACAGTACGTGACCTTCATGGCCGGCTGGGGCGGGGCGTTTTCTACTTTTGCCGGGGCGCTGTCGTTGCGTGCCGGGGTCAAGCCCAATGCCCAGGTGCTGACCTACAAGCTCGGCGGCACGGCGAAGCTGCCTGACCTGAAATACAAATACGCCGACCGCAGGGTTGACCCGCCGGCCTTCACCGGCACCACCGAGCAGGTCGACAAGGGCCGCGCACTGTTCAACGGCCACTGCGACACCTGCCACGGCATCAACGCCATCAGCGGCGGCGTGCTGCCGGACCTGCGCATGCTCAGCAAGGAAAACCACCAGATGTTCCTCGGCATCGTCTACGGCGGCCGGGTCAATGACGGCATGCCGTCGTTCGCCGACGAGCTCAAGCCGGATGAAGTGGAGCTGGTGCACCAGTACATCATCAAACGGGCCAACGACCTGAAGAAGGAAATGGCCTCGGCCAAGACCGCAGCCGCCCAGTAAGAGGATCAATCGGCTCGTTCCGTGATTCCTGTAGGAGCTGGCTTGTCCTGCGACCGGCGGGGAACCCGTCGTAAATTCTGCAAATGCGGTCTGCCTGACACACCGCATTCTCTGATTTTACTGCCGCTTCGCGTCAGGTCGCAGGGCAAGCCGGCTCCTGCAAGGGATCGCATATCCATTCAATAAGAGAGGCAAACCCCATGAGCAACCCGCTACCGATCTACCAGAGCTACATCGACGGCGCCTTCAGTGCCAGCGACAACCTGATCGAAGTCTTCAACCCGGCCAACGGCGACCTGCTCGGCGCAGTGCCGGAAACCAGTCTCAATGAAGTCGAACGCGCCATCGCCGCCGCCCGGGCTGCGCAAAAGGGTTGGGCGCGCAAGCCGGCCAACGAACGGGCCGGTTATCTGCGCCGCATCGCCACCAAGGTTCGGGAAAACGCCGACCGCCTGGCGCACATCATCACCGCCGAGCAGGGCAAGGTGCTGGGTCTGGCGCGGGTGGAAGTGGACTTTACCGCCGATTACCTGGATTACATGGCCGAGTGGGGCCGCCGTCTGGAAGGCGAAATCCTGACCAGCGACCGTCCGGGCGAGAACATCTTTGTCTTTCGCAAACCATTGGGTGTGGTGGCCGGCATCCTGCCGTGGAACTTCCCGTTCTTCCTGATCGCCCGCAAGCTGGCGCCGGCGTTGATCACCGGCAACACCATCGTCATCAAACCCAGTGAAGAAACCCCGATCAACTGCTTCGAATTCGCTCGCCTGCTGGCGGAAACCGACCTGCCCAAAGGTGTGGTCAACATCGTTTCCGGCAAGGGCTCGACCGTCGGCAATGCGCTGAGCGCCAGTGCTGCGGTGGACATGGTCAACTTCACCGGCAGCGTCGCCACCGGCCAGCGCATCATGGCCGCTGCCGCACACAACATCACCAAGCTCAATCTGGAACTGGGCGGCAAGGCGCCGGCCATCGTGCTGGCCGACGCCGACCTGGACCTCGCTGTAAAAGCCATCACCGCCTCGCGGGTGATCAACACCGGGCAGGTGTGCAACTGCGCCGAGCGCGTCTATGTGCAGCGCAAGGTGGCCGATCAGTTCATCGAGCGGGTCAGTGCGGCGATGGCGGCGACCAAGTATGGCGATCCACTGGCGGAAGAAGGTCTGGACATGGGGCCGCTGGTCAATCAGGGCGGTCTGGACAAGGTGGCGCAGATGGTCAGGACCGCCGTCGGCGACGGCGCGCAGATCATCACCGGCGGTGCGGTGGCCGACAAGAACGGCAAGGGCTTCCACTATCAGCCGACCGTGCTCGCCAACTGCCGCCAGGACATGGAAATCATGCGTCAGGAGATTTTCGGGCCGGTGCTGCCGATCCAGATCATCGACGACCTCGACGAAGGCATCGCCCTGGCCAACGATTGCGAATACGGCCTGACTTCATCGCTGTACACTCGTGACCTGAGCGCCGCGATGCGTGCCTGCAACGAGATCGACTTCGGCGAAACCTACATCAACCGCGAGAACTTCGAAGCGATGCAGGGCTTCCACGCCGGGGTGCGCAAGTCCGGCATCGGTGGCGCGGATGGCAAGCACGGGGTGTATGAATTCACCCATACCCATGTGGTGTATATGCAGATCTAGCGTCCGACAGGAAACAATCCTTGGGGGCTGGAATGATTCTGGCCGAAGGCCGTGGGAGCCGGCTTGCTGGCGAATGCGATGGGTCAGCCACGTTGTTGTATCTGACCCACCGCTGTTCGCCAGCAAGTCGGCTCCTACAGGGGGATGGTGATCACTGTTCCACCTGATTCGGCGCGACGATCCGGTATTTCTTCATCTTGCGGTACAGGGTCGATCGGGCCACGGCGAATTCTTCGGCGACACCGGTGATGTTCCAGCGGTGTCGGCGCAGGGCGTCGAGCAGGCGCTGGCCTTCGTCGTCGGCGTTCAGCTGCGCCAGTGGCGTGCAGGCTGGCGGGCGGGTCGACGGCAGCATCGGTGATGGCGTCAGCACCTCGCCCGGCAGGCAATCGGCATCGATCACGCCGTTGTCGGCCAACGCCACCGCGTAACGCAGTACGTTGATCAACTGGCGGATGTTGCCTGGCCAGGCGTAGCGGGTCAGATGGTCCATGGTCGCGGCGTCGATCCGGCAACGTTCACCGCCGGGCTGATCACGCAACACTTCTTCGATCAAGACCGGCAGGTCGGTACGCTCGCGCAGTGCGGGCAGTTGGAGTGTCATGCCGTTGAGGCGATAGAACAGGTCTTCGCGAAAGCTTTTGCCGGCCATCATCTGCGCCAGATTCTGGTGGGTGGCGGAGATCACCTGAATGTCCAGCGGTGACGGCATGTCCGCACCCAGCGGGGTGATTTCCCGTTCCGCCAGCACCCGCAACAGGCGGGTTTGCAGGTGCGCCGGCATGTCGCCGATTTCGTCGAGAAACAGCGTGCCGCCATTGGCCAGTTCCAGCTTGCCTTTCATGCCTTTCTTGCTGGCGCCGGTGAAGCTGCCGCTGCGGTAGCCGAACAGCTCGCTTTCGATCAGCGTCTCGGGAATCGCCGCGCAATTGAGCGCCACGAACGGCCCGCCATGGCGACGGCTGGCCTGATGGATAGCGCGGGCAAACGCCTCCTTGCCGGTGCCGGTTTCGCCGTTGATGAGAATCGGCAGGTCCTTGTCCAGCACCTTGCGCAGCCGCGCCACGCTCTGTTGCAGGCCGGCATCGGCACCGCTCAGACGATCAAGGGTCGGTGTGCCCGGCAATGTATCGGCGGCGCGCACTTCGCGTTTCTTGCCGACTGCGCCGACCTTGACCGGCATGCGCAAACCCACTTCCAGCAGACGCCGTCCGGCCTGCAGCCGCGTGGCGTTGGCGCCGCCGTTGCACAGACGCAGCAACTCGTCGACGTTCACCGGCAGCAACTCGTCCAGGCGTCGGCCGAGCAGGACGCCGAGGTCATGCCGATCATGCTCGACGAAGGCCGCATGGTTGGCGCCGATCACCCGGCCCTGATCGTCCAGCGCCAGTAGTTGCTCGTTGGCCAGGTCGCTGATGTCTTCGCACGGTTTGAGCATTAGGGTCAGGGTGTTGCGATGGCTGTGGCGAAACCAGGCGTTCTCGATCATCCGCGCATACATGATCACCAGATGCAGGGTCAGATACTGCGCTTCTTTCGGGCCATTGCTGTTCAGGCACGAGGCGTTCAGGCAGCCGCGCACGTTGCCCAACGCGTCGAAGATCGGCGACACCGAGCAACTGAGCCGGCCGTTCTCGCGCAGAAAATGCTCGTCGCGGTGGATGATCAGCGCGCTGCCCGAGGCCAGGCCGGTGCCGATGCCATTGGTACCGACCAGCGATTCGTCCCAGCGCGATCCGACAATCAAGCCGCAGTCGGAATAGACATTGCCGCTGCCAGGCACCCGCGAGTCCAGTGCGATGCCCTGTTCGTCGCTGAGCAGCACGGCAAAGCCGGCCTGGCCGACGCGGCGGGCCAGGCCGCTGACACCCTGACCGGCGATGGACATGTAGTCGTGATGGAAGTCTTGATGGCGATGGATCTCGGCGGCGCTGAGGACCACCTTGTGCCCGCGACCGGCGGGTTCCAGGCCGTGCTCGACCACGCTGCGATACCAGGACTGCACGATCAGGCCGTCGGACGGCAGGCGCCGGTCGGGGAAGTAGTCGCCGACGAAGGTGCTGAGGTCGGCAGGCGTGGTGGCCGTGGTCTGCAAGGACATCGTGTTCCTCCCTGATGCGGCTGCGAACGAGGCGCGCAGCGCATGTTTATTGTTGTGCAGCCTGTCAGGGCTGACGACGCCGGATCACTCCGGGGCCGGGGCGTAGATACTCAGACCAGGCCCTGCACGAAATGTCCTGACACTCGGTGATGCTGCGTTGAAAACAGGCTCGGAATGCTCATTTACAACTCGTAGACTCCGCTTCCTCGCCTGTTTTCGCCTTGCCTCACCTTCGCGTCAAAACTTTTCGTACAGAGCCTAGCGTCTGACGAAAAAAACGTCTGTTACAAAAAATAATCCGGCGGGTAAAAATGTCTCAGCAAAAGCTGTACCGCCAGGCTTCCGACCACTGCCGGGCCTCTAAACCGCGGCACCTTGCCTGCACCGTGGACGGCGTGTCGCGCTACGCCTGAAGCAACGTTGCAACAGTTGTAGCGCCAGTGTTGCGGCGTTGCGGCAAGCCTGCAACGGCGTGGCCTTGCAGCCTTGGGGCATCGGCGTATAACGGGGCTTGCCGGACTGTCCCGGTGATTTCAGGGAGCATCGCCTATGTGGAGCAAACCCGCGTACACCGATCTGCGGATTGGTTTCGAAGTCACCATGTACTTCGCCAACCGCTGAGTTCATCCGTTGCATCAAGCCCCGACGGGTTCGGGGCTTTTTCATGCCCGGACTGCTACAAGCAGGATGGGGCGATGCCTGGGCCTAAAGCTTGGCCCAGAACGCTTCGCCGAAATCACTCAGCGCGGTGTTGGGCCGGAACAGGCGGATTTCCACCGGGATGTCCCAGCGCTCATCCAGTGCCCGCACCAGCCGCCCGCTGCTCATTTCGCTTTCGGCCAGGGTCAGTGGCAGCCAGGCGAAACCCTTGCCTTCCTGGGCCATCGACAGCAGCACCGCCGCCAGGTGTGAGCTGAACACCGTGTGCAGGGCAGGGGGCTTGTTTTCCTTGGCCAGTCTGGCGGCGACGATGCGGCCCAGCCCGGATTCGGCGGTGTAGGCCAAGTGCGGTGCTGCGCCAGCGTCAGTGATCGACGGCGCGTCGCGGGACTGCAGCGGGATCAGCAAATCGCTGCCAATGACCCGGGATTGGAATTGATCGGCGGCGAATCTGGGGGGAACGTCGGGGTGCTGGTGGCACAGCAGAAACTGCACTTCGCCGCCCAGCAGCATCTGCTCGCACACGCTCATGTTGTCCGACAGCAGGCGGATCGCCTCCAGCGGACCGGAACGCTCGGCGGCGCGCACCCAGCCGGGGAAGAAGGTGAACGACAGCGAATGGGTGGCCGCGAAATGCAGCGTGCGCGCCTGCTTGCCGGCGACTTCGCGAGCTTCCTGACGCATCTGGTACAGGCGCCGGGTCAACTCCTGGGCGTTCTCCTGCATGTGCCGCCCGGCATCGGTCAGGGTCGCGCCCTGGGTGGTGCGCTCGAACAGGTCGACGCCGATCCACGTCTCCAGCGCGCGGATCCGTCGGCTGAACGCCGGCTGGGTCACATGGCGCAATTCAGCGGCGCGGGAGAAGTTGCCGCATTGCGCCAGTACATTGAAATCTTCCAGCCAGACCAGTTCCATCGTGATGCCATCCGCGCATTGAGTGCCGCGTTTTTAGCATTGGCCGCCGCGAGAGGTCCACCCCTAGAGTGGGGCCAACACGCTGCACCTCTTCACTAAAAACAACAGGAGTCACCCGATGCGTATCGTCGACATTCGCGAGAAGACCGTTTCCATTGCCTCGCCCATTGCCAATGCCTACATCGACTTTTCCAAGATGACCTGCTCGGTGGTCGCGGTGGTCACCGACGTCATTCGCGACGGCAAACCGGTGATCGGCTACGGCTTCAACTCCAACGGCCGCTACGGTCAGGGCGCACTGATGCGCGACCGTTTCCTGGCCCGGGTGCTGGAAGCCGATCCCGAATCGCTGATCGACAAGGAACACAACAACCTCGACCCGTTCGCCATCTGGAAAGCCCTGATGACCAACGAAAAGCCGGGCGGCCACGGCGAGCGTTCGGTGGCGGTGGGCACCATCGACATGGCGGTGTGGGACGCGGTGGCGAAGATCGAAGGCAAGCCGCTGTACCGCTTGCTGGCCGACCGTTATCGCGACGGTGTGGCCGACGACAAGGTCTGGGTCTACGCGGCGGGCGGTTACTACTACCCCGGCAAGGACCAGAGCAAGCTCAAGGCGGAAATGCAGAGCTACCTGGACCGCGGCTACGACGTGGTGAAAATGAAGATCGGCGCCGTGCCGCTGGCCGAAGACATCCGCCGGATCGAGGCGGTGCTGGAAGTGGTGGGCGACGGTCGGCGTCTGGCGGTGGATGCCAACGGACGCTTCGACCTGAAGACCGGTATTGCCTACGCCGAGGCGATCAAGCCGTACAACCTGTTCTGGTACGAAGAAGTCGGCGATCCGCTGGATTACGCCCTGCAAGCCGAACTGGCCAATCACTACGAACTGCCGATGGCCACCGGCGAAAACCTGTTCTCTCACCAGGACGCGCGCAACCTGCTGCGTCATGGCGGCATGCGCCCGGATCGCGATTTCGTGCAGTTCGACTGCGCGCTGTCCTACGGCCTGGTGGAATACCTGCGCACCCTCGACGTGATGAAAGAACTGGGCTGGTCTTCTCGCCGCGTCGTTCCCCACGGCGGTCACCAGATGTCGCTGAACATCGCTGCCGGCCTACACCTGGGGGGCAACGAATCCTACCCGGACGTGTTCCAGCCGTTCGGCGGCTTCGCCGACGGCATCCGCGTGGAGAACGGCTATGTCGGCCTGCCGGACATTCCGGGCGTGGGCTTCGAAGCCAAGTCGGCGCTGTATGCAGTGATGCGCGAGCTGGGTGAGGGCGCCTGATCGCAGCTTCCCCTGTAGGAGTGAGCTTGCTCGCGATCACTGTGTGTCAGGTAACACAGGTGGCACTGATACATGGCAATCGCGAGCAAGCTCACTCCTACAGATCCGATTTTCTGCAACACACAGTCCTTTCCCCTCATACAAAAACAACAGTGAGGCATTCCATGGAACAGGCTTCGACACGCTGGTACGCCCAGCTCTACGTGCAAGTGCTGATCGGTATCGTCATTGGCGGTGCGGTCGGCTTCTTTCTTCCCGACATCGGCGCGAAGCTGCAACCGCTGGCCGACGGTTTCATCAAGCTGATCAAGATGCTGCTGGCACCGATCATCTTCGGTACGGTGGTGGTCGGCATCGCCAAGATGGGCAGCGTCAAGGAGGTCGGGCGCATCGGCGCCAAGGCGCTGATCTACTTCGAGGTGCTGTCGACCCTGGCGCTGGTGATCGGCATGGTGGTGGTCAATATCCTCAAGCCCGGCGTGGGCATGAATATCGACGTCAACACCATCAACGGCAGCGCCATTTCCGGCTACACCCAGGCCGCGGCGGCCCAGGGCGGAGTGGTCGAATTCTTCCTCAACATCATCCCCAGCACCCTGTTCGACGCCTTCGCCAAAGGCGCGATGCTGCAGGTGATTCTGGTCTCGGTGCTGATGGGCGTGGCGCTGGTGCAAATCGGCGAGCCGGTCAAGCCGCTGGTCAATGTCATCGACATGCTGCTGCAGAGCCTGTTTCGCATCGTCGCCATGGTCATGCGCCTGGCGCCGCTGGGCGCCGGCGCCGGCATGGCCTTCACCATCGGCAAATACGGTATCGGCACGCTGATGTCGCTGGGGCAGTTGCTGGTGGCGCTGTACCTGACCACGCTGGTGTTCATCGTCGTGGTCCTCGGTGCCGTGGCGCGCTGGTCGGGGCTGCCGCTGTTGCAGTTCCTGCGCTATTTCAAGGATGAAATCCTCGTCACCCTCGGCACCTGTTCCACGGAGGCGGTGCTGCCACGCATGATGGTCAAGCTGGAAAAGCTCGGCTGCGAGAAGTCCGTGGTCGGCATGGTGCTGCCCACCGGCTACACCTTCAATTCCGACGGCACCTGCATCTACCTGACCATGGCGGCGATCTTCGTGGCCCAGGCCACCAACACGCCACTGACCTTGTGGGATCAACTGACCGTGCTCGGTGTGCTGTTGCTGACCTCCAAGGGTTCGGCGGGGGTGGCCGGTGCCGGTTTCGTCACCCTGGCGGCAACGCTGTCGGTGGTGCACGGCATCCCGATGATCGGCCTGGTGCTGTTGCTCGGCGTCGACCGTTTCCTCAACGAGGCACGAGCAGTGACCAACCTGATCGGCAACGGTATCGGCACCATTGCCATTGCCAAATGGGACGGCGCGTTCGACAAGGCCAAGGCACAGCGGGAATTGGCGGCGATGAATGCTGCGTCGGGTAAAGCCATGGGAAGTCGTGGGGTGAGCGAAGGTGCCTAGCCACCTTCGGTTGCTGTAGGAGTGAGCTCGCTCGCGATTGCGTCAGGTCAGACGACTGAAAGGGTGGCTGACACATTGCAATCGCGAGCAAGCTCACTCCTACAATCATCCACATCCACATCCACATCCACATCCACATCCACATCCACATCCACATCCGCATCCGCGTCGGAACGTCGCAGGTCGGCAGATCGCTTCTCCCTGCAGTGGTAGACTCTCGCCACTTCAGATGAGGAGCGACAGACGTGCGCAAGATGGCAATGATGGTGGCGGTGTTGATGCTGGCGGGCTGCGATGGCGGCAAACCAGCGCCCACGGCGAAAGTTTCGACCACTGATACGGTGGCGGAGGCGCCAACCCCGGCTTCGGCGCAGTGGACCATTCGCGTTCATTTGAAAGAAGCGCTCAGCGACATGGCTTACTGGCTGGTCGAGCACCATTACCCGTCTTACGTGGTCAAGGTCGATGACAAGGAAGTGGTGATGATCGGGCCGTTCGAATCTCAGGAAGCCGCCGAAAAGGCCAAGACCGACATCGATGCAGCGCTGGTCAAGGGCCATCGCCTGTCGCAGCTGGAAGTGATTCCGCCGAAATCCTGAGCGCCTGTATGAACGACGTGGTGTGACATGCGCACCACGTCATTGTGGGAGGGAGCTCTGCTCGCGATGACGGCATGTCAGACACATCAATACAGACTGACTTGACGCCATCGCGCGCAGAGCTCCCTCCCACCTGTTTTCAGCGTTCAGCAGCAGTACCGTCGATCAACGACGCCCCAGCAACAACCCCACCACCAGACCGAAGCCGGCGGACACCGCCACGGTCTGCCAAGGGTGGCCGCCGATGTAGGTTTCGGTGGCCTCGACCGCAGGCTTGGTGCGATCGCGCACGCTGCCCACCGAATCCAGTGCCTGCTTGAGTTTCAGGCTCAGTTGCGCACGCACGGTTTCGGCCTCTTCACCGACCAGCGCAGCGCTGTCCTTGAGCAGTTTGTCGGACTCCTCGATCAAGGCCGCCAATTCGCTGAAAGCCTGATCCTTGATCTGGTCGGCGGCATTCTGGGCAGCAGTTTTACGAGCCATGGCAATTTCCTTTCAGTTGATGATGGCAGTGAGCAATGGAGTCATCGCGGTTTGAAAAAGTTGCAGCGGGTTTTCCACTGGCGGTAAAAAGTGCGACGAATGTCGTCGGGTGACGGCCGTCGCGGGTGTAAGATGCGCTCGCTTTGCCGCCGTTTGCCGGTGCGCAGTATCGCGTTTGATTTTTGCATACAGAGGTTAATGTCATGAGCTTCAACCTGGCCAACAAGTCGCTTGCCGAGCGCGCCGCCATCGAAGACGAAAAATCCCGTCTGTTCGAACTGTGGCAGAGCAACCTGGGCAAGGCCAAGGGCGAGGCCGCGCGGCTGATGGGCGAGCGCGGCAAGCGCAAGGGCCGATGGGGCGAGTGGGTGCGCGCCGAGCTGGACGTGATGTCGCCGCCTGAATACGCCAACATGGTGCGCAGCGAAGTCAACCGTCTGGTGGCGGCGGCCAAGGCCGGTTGACCCGAGCCGAGCATCGAGACCCGTAGCCGAGACACACGGCGTACGGGTCCAACCCAACCCAACCCAACCCAACCCAACCCAACCCAACCCTCCGCCGACACCCCTGCCGACCGACACCGCACATCGCCAACAAGCCCGCTGCCACGGGCTTTCACGGCAGTTCTGTGCTCTTGCACCGCCTGCATTTTCAAGCTGCATACACTTCACTGCTCCTTGAGCAGAGCCTATGTGAAACTCCCCGGACTGATGACAAGAACATGGCCGTTGTGGAGTGTCGTATGCGTTCGCTGGTGGATGATTTTGATGCCGTGGTTGCCTCGCGCAAGGCTGTGCGGGCTTTCGCTTCGACGCCCGTTTCAAGGGCTTTGATCGATGAAATCATCGACGTTGCACGTTTGGCCCCCAGCAATTCCAACACCCAGCCGTGGTCGGTGCATGTACTGACCGGCGAGCCCAGGCGTGCCCTGAGTACCTTGCTGGCCAGCGCGCACGCCGATCCCCAGGCCGAGCCGTTGCAGCATCTGCCGGACGATCTGGCACAGAAATACCGCGACCGTCAGGAGCAGTTCGGCACCCTGTTTTACGGCCTGCAGCGGATTGAAAAGGGCGACAGGGAAGGCCGGGCGCGCGTGAGCGGGTTGAATTTCGAGTTCTTCGGCGCGCCAGTCGGGCTGATCTTCACCATCGATACGAACCTGAAGAAATACAGCTGGCTCGACTACGGTCTGTTTCTGCAAACCCTGATGCTGGCGGCGCGCGCTCGCGGACTGTCGACTTGCCCGCAGGTGTCATTCGCCCGATTCCAGGTCTTGATCCAAGACTTTCTCCAGCTGGACGGCGATCAGGAAATCGTCTGCGGCATGTCGCTGGGGTATGCCGACGACACGGCACCCGTGAACGCCCTGGACATGCCACGAGAGTCGTCCCGGGCCTTCACGCGTTTTCTTGGCTTCGATCAGTAGCCCATTTTTCCGGACGCCACCCGCTACCCACCACGTGGCGTCCTTCACATTGCAGCATGAGGTACACATCAAGATGGTAGTTCGAGTTCTGGCGATATCTGGCAGCACCCGCAGGGGTTCGCTGAATCAAAAACTGCTGAACGTCGCGGTGCAGGGTGCGCTGGCCGCCGGCGCTGAAGTGACCGTGGTGTCGTTGAGCGATTATCCGCTGCCGTTTTACGACAGCGAGCTTGAAAAGGAGCAGGGCGTACCTGTTCATGCGCTGAGCCTGCAGAAACTGCTCAGCGAGCACGACGCATTGCTGGTGGCTTCCCCGGACTACAACGGCGGTTACACGGCATTGTTGAAAAACGCCATTGACTGGATGAGCCGGCCGACCCCGGAAAAAATCTCCGGCCTGGCCCTGTTCGCCAACAAGGCAGCGGCGGTGATTTCGGCATCGCCAGGCCCGATGGGCGGCGTGCGTTCGATGCTGGCCATGCGTGGGGTGCTGGATAAACTGGGCGCGGTAGTGATCCCGCAAACCTTCACGCTGGGGGCGGCACACCAGGCCTTTGGCGAGAATGATCAGTTGAACAATCCACAAGTGGACAGCGAAGTGAGAGCCGTCGGCGCGGCCCTGACCCGCGTCTCCCGCGCCCTGCGCGCCGCCTGATCCGCAGTTGAGCAAGGACGTTGCCCCGAACGGCCTTGCTCAGTCGTGCAAACGCGATATTGCATCCGCCGCCGCGCTGATCTGTCCATGCAGCCAGCGTTGCGCCGGATCGCCGTCATTGCTGCTGTGCCAGATCATGTCCAGTTGCTGGCGGGCAACCGGGTAGGGCAATGGCTTGATCATGAAGTCCAGGGTTCGGGCGAAGGTCGTGGCCAGCGGGCGCGGCACGATTGCCAGCAGTTCGCTGTCTTCAAGCAGCATCGGCAATGCCAGAAAATGTGGCAGCACGATTTGCCTTCTCACCGACAGACCCGCCTCGGCCAATGCATTCTCCAGCGCATTGCGGTCGTACATCTGCGCCTGCCGCGCCAGACCCCTTTCCAGTATGAAGCCGCTTAGCATGCCTTCGCCGTCGCCGCCCAAGGACACCACGGCCAGCGGGTATCGGGCCAGGTCTTCGAGTTGCAGCGCCTTGTCGCCGATCGGGTGGCCCCCGCTGCAGGTGAGCACCTCGTCCTGAAACAGTACCGGCCGGGTGTGAAACCGCTCCGGGGTGTTGCGGAAAGTGCCGATGGCGACGTCGATGCGCCCGAGGTCGATCTGCTCGGCCAGGTCGAGCCGGGTTGCCGGGGTGATCGACAGGTCGATGCCCGGGGCCGCCGTCGATAACTGGCGATTGAGTTGTGGCAGCAGGGTGGCCGACACGTAGTCGTTGGCGGCAATCACAAAAGACCGGCTCACGGTTTCCGGCAGGAATGAGGAGGCGGCCTGCGACAGGGTCTGGCTCATGCTGTGCAGTGCCGCGCGCAACGGCCCGCTGATCTCTATCGCATAAGTGGTGGGGGTCATGCCTTTGCCGGTGCGGACAAAAATTTCCTGGGCCAGGCTTTCACGCAAACGGGACAGCGCATGACTGACTGCGGACTGGCTCAAGTGCAGACGCTGGCTGGCACGGAGCACGCTGCGTTCTTCCATGACGGCATCGAAGACTCTAATCAGATTCAGATCCAGCTTGTCGAAACTCATCATGGCGGGGCATTCCGGGTGGCGCGCGTCAGCCAGTAATTTGAGGCCATATATCAAGTGTTTGCAAGCGAGTGTCGAGGGCCGGTCATATTGAATATCGTGCATTTGGACACTGCAAAAAGTTCGCTTTTTGCCCGCTGGCGACTATGGGAGAGTGTAAAAAACCTTTGAAACAGCGAGCATTACATGATGAGCAAGCGTGATGAGTTGATCCAACTTTGTATCGAGTTTCTCGCCAAGGTAAAAGACAAGACGGCGAGCGATAATCTTGAACAGTGGCTTAATGAAACTTATGGGCCGGACAGCGAAACCTATCAGCGAATCGCCGATCTGGTCATCGAAGGGGTGGCGCAGGGCTGGGCCGCCAATTCTGAAATCACCGGGCCGAATTATCGTCGCAGCCGTCTGTGCGAACCGTGCGCGGAAACCTTCTACTTCAGCATCACCACGGTCTACATGGACAGCAAGGGGCACGAGCTGGATAACCAGCAGCGCTCTTTCCGTGGTGATTACCACAGCCATCCGTACGGCGAGTTGAACATGGTCATCCCGCTCGATGAAGGGGCTGTGCTGGCCGGGCCGCGGGGCTGGCAGGGCGCGGGCTGGACCGCGCCGTCGCCGGGCAGCCATCACTTTCCGGAAGTGAAGGGCGGTGCCCTGATCGCCTTCTTCTTCCTGCCTGCCGGGCGCATTTCCTACGACTTCCCCGCACAGGCCAGTTGAATGGAGCCTGCGTACCGGTTTTCGCAACCGCAGCTGCAGTGGAATGACTATGGGCACTGGCATGCGTCGATGCCCGCGATCCATCGCGACTGGTTGTTCGACCGCAGTTCATTGACCCGGCGTCTCAGGAAGCTGTCCGACGGCGAGTTCCAGGTGATTCCCCTGTGTGAAACCGAGGGGCCGATCTTGCCGGAAGAATGCCGGGCGCTGGGGTTGCAACCCGGCAGCACGGGCTGGATTCGTGAAGTCTACCTGGTCGGTTTCGGCCGGCCGTGGGTGTATGCAAGGTCAGTGATCGATCACCGTGATGTTGAAGCCAGTGATTCGGCGTTACTTCAACTGGGCAATGCGCCGCTGGGCAGTCTGTTATTTGGCGAGAAGCCCTATAAGCGCAGCGAAATAGAAGTATGCCGTTATCACGATGACGGCCAGTCCGACAGTCGATCGGTTTATCCGTTATGGGCCAGGCGCTCAGTGTTCAGTCGTGGGCAAAGTCGCGTCCTGGTTCATGAAATGTTCTTGCCTGCACTGTGGGATGAGTTGAGTTAAACAGCAACAGCGCCACACCCCGTAAAACTGAACAACCATTTTAATAACAATAACCAGGTATCCAGATGAGCGTTTATCAATATGCGCGCAGGGTGTCCCTGCGCGCCTCGTTTGTTGTTTCCACCTCTGTATTAAGCGTTTATTGCGGCGGTGCCCATGCGGTTGATGTTTCGCCAGGTGGCTATATACCCATGCCCGCTGGCAGCAATCTTGCGATGTTGTATCTGGGGGGCGGCAAGGCCGGTGAGTTCGAGCCGGTGCATGGCAAGGCCGTCAGCAAAGGCACCGAGCTCAAGACCCGAACCGGGCTGGTGCGCCTGTTCCATATGTTCGAGGTGGCCCGGCACCGGGTGCAACTGCAGTTCGGGTTGCCGTTCGGCAGTCAGGACCTGAAGCTCAACGGCGTGAAAATAGGCCATGAGGGCGGCATTTCCGATGCGTACGCGGCGGTGACGGGCTGGCTGATCGATGACCCTGCGCTCAAGCGCTATTTTTCGGTGACGGGGTACATGGCGATTCCCACCGGCTCGTATCAGAACAACCATTCATTGAACATGGGCAACAATCGCTATGCCCACGCGCTCTCGCTCGGGTATGCGGAAAGCTGGGGGCCGTGGCGGCTGGAGCTCAACCAGGACGTGACCTGGTATGGCGACAACGATGACTACGGCCCGGCAAAACGCAAGCTGGAGCAGGACCCCACCTACAACTTTCAGCCGTGGCTGAGTTACACCTTCGACAACAAGGTCACGACCTCGCTGGGTATTGCGCGTACCTGGGGTGGCGAGTCGAGTGTCGAGGGTATCGAGACCGGCCGGCGCACCGACTACCTGCGGGCGCGCGCCGGTGTCGGCTATTGGGTGCGCAAGAATGTGCAGCTCTACACCGAGCTGGGTCGCGACATCGAGGTCAAGGGCGGCTACAAATTCGACTACACCGGATTCGTGCGCATGGCGGTGATGTTCTAGCGCAGGGCGTGAGTACAGGACCCATCGGGTTTTCAGTTGAACGTCGGGTGTCGGGGTTGCGGTTTTTACCGGGATCCTGCCCCGGCGTTTTTTTTTTGCTGTCGCGCGAGGCGCCGAAGGTCAGCGTAAAGGCGTTGCGCAGAAACGCCAATGCCCGCCGGGTGAGGACTCGGCGGGCATTGGCAGGTCAGACGATCGGGGCGGGCGCGTCAGGCGTTCAGCTCTGCAACTGAACTGCCGCGGGCGCCTCGGCGTTGCGCCGGGTAACGGCCGCCACAGCCAGCAAAGCGATCATGCCCGGTACGGCGCAGAGGATGAAGTTCAGCTGCAGCGACAGGTTCAAGCTCAGCATCAGGCCGCCCAGGGCCGGCCCGGCGATGCCGCCCATGCGTCCGACGGCGGAGCACCAACTGATGCCGGTGGCGCGGATGTCGGTGGGGTATTGCTGCGCGGCGAACGCGTGGATCACCGACAGGCTGCCAATGGTGGCGGCCCCGGCGAGAAACAGCATGACATCCAGCAATAGCGGCCCGGGCTTGATGCCTAAGGTGATCAGTGACACCACGGCCAGCGTCAGGCACATCATCAGGGTCGGCTTGGTGCCCCAACGGTCGGCCAGCCAGCCGCCGCCCAGGGCACCGGCGATGGAGCCCAGGTTCATGGTGATCAGGAACATCAGACCGGACACCAGCGGGTATCCCCCCGCGACCATGATCTTCGGCAGCCAGGTATTGAGGCCGTAGACCATCAGCAGGCACATGCCGAATCCGATCCACAGCATCAGGGTGTGAAGGGCGCGGCCGTCTTTGAACAGGCCGGACACTGGTGCGGAAACCCGCTGCGTGTCCAGTGAAGGCCAATGCAGTTTGCCGACGTCGAGCCCCGGCTGGATTCGACGCAACAGGGCGGTGGCGGCGACCTTGTCACGCGCCACCAGGTACGGCAGGGATTCCGGCAGGAAGCGGTACATCCACGGCAGCGTCAACAGCGGCAGCCCGGCGATGATGAAGGTCGACTCCCAGCCAAAACGCGACAGCACCAGCAGCGCCACCAGTGCCGAGAGCAGTGCGCCCAGCGAGTAGCAGCCGAGCATCACCGTGGTCATGATGTTGCGCCGGGCCTTGGGTGCCATGTCGTTGATCAGCGCGACGATATTGGGAATGGTCCCGCCCAGGCCGATCCCGGTGATGAAGCGCAACACCGCAAAGCTCACGGCATCCCAGGCAAAGGCATTGGCAAACGCTGTCAGGCTGCCCAGGGCAATGGCCAGCAGAATCACCCGGCGGCGCCCGAAGCGGTCGGCCAGCGGCCCCAGGGTCAAGGCGCCGAACATCATCCCGAACAGCGCCGCGCTGCCCATCCAGCCGGCCTGCACGGCGGGCAACTGCCACTGCTCCATCAGGTGCGGCACCACTGAGCCGTAGATAACCAGGTCATATCCGTCGAACAACATGATGAAAGAACACCAGAACAGCAATCCGAAGTGGAAGCGGTTCATCGGCGCAGTTTCAGCGACTTCTAATACGTCGTGTGTAGCCATGGAAAAATCTCTTTTTGTTGTATGAATCGCGACTGCGCGTAGGCCGGCCCACAGCCCTGTCATCGTGGGAGGGGCCGGGTCGTTTCAGTCTAAAAATTAACGATTCATGCAACCAATCAATATTTGGTGGTGGCAATATAGATAGTATCTATAGAGGTTGGGTGTGAGCGATGAGCGCCTTTGATTTGAATCTGATCCCCATGTTCGTGGCCCTGCACGAGACGGGCAGCGTCACCGCGACCGCTGAACGCCTGCACGTCACCCAGCCCTCGATCAGCTACGCACTGGGCAAGTTGCGCGAGCAGTTCGATGACCCGCTGTTCATTCGCAACCGCCAGGGCATGCAGCCGACGCGGTTGGCCAACGCGCTGTACGCGAGCTTCAAGGAGGTGGCGCAGAACGTCGATTCGGCGATTGCCCAGGCACGCAAATTCGAGCCCGGCAGTTCCACCCGCAACTTTCGCCTGGCGCTGTCGGACATGGGTGAGGTGGATTTTCTGCCGAGGATTCTGGAACACCTCAACCGGGTGGCGCCGCACATCGAGCTTGAGGTGATATCGCTGAACATCGAACTGGCGGGGCAATGGCTCAGCGAAGGGCATGTCGATGCGTTGATCTGCAGTCGGGTGCTGGCCGAGGCGGGCATCGCGCACCATCCGGTGCTGCTGGAGAATTACGTGTGCCTGCTGGCCGCCGACCATCCACGGGTGGGGGACTCGCTCAGCATGGCGCAATTCGTCGCCGAGCCCCATGTGCTGGTCAACAGCACTTCGGGGCACAACATGGTCGCGCAAGTGTTGAAGACGTTGAACGTCAAACGCCGTGTGCGCCTGCGTCTGCCGCATTTTTCGGTGTTGCCGGGCATCCTTCCCGGCACCGAGCTGCTGACGGTCCTGCCGTCGCACATTGCCAAAGGCTTTTGCCGCCATCCGGTGAGCGGCCCGCTGAAAGTGCTGGAACTGCCGTTCAAGGTCCCCGCGTTCTACGTGAACCTGCACTGGCATACACGCAGCGATCAATCCACGGCCCTGAAATGGTTTTACAGCGAGCTCAAGGTGGCCTTGAAAGACATGAAGGCGTGATGGGGCGCAGGTTGTTGCCCATGGCCGGTGCCCTGTGGGAGCCGGCTTGCTGGCGAATGCGCTGGGTCAGCGACGTTGTTGTATCTGATCCAGCGCGGTTCGCCAGCAAGCCGGCTCCTACAAGGTCGCTATCGTCAGTAAAACGCTTGCTCCCTCACCAATGCCCGTTCACCGGCTGCGGCAGGTTCAGTGTGCCGCTGTCGTAGAAACGCATGGTGCCGAACAGCCCGCCGGCGAGTTTGCCGTGCAGTTCGTAGGGCAGATTGTCGAGGCGTTGCTGTTCGGTGAGCCCGACCGCCTGACGCAGCGCGGCAAAGGCCGACACCGTCACTGGCACGCTCAGCACACCCTCGGAGAAACGTCCGATGGTGCCTTTCTGGTCGCTGACCCCCGAGGCCAGCAACTTGCCGTTGACGTCCAGATTCAGGGCCACGCCGTCGTACTGGATGTCCATGTCGTTGGGGTTCTGCAGGCGCAGTTTCACCGCAAAGCGGATTTCCAGATCCTGTCCTTGCAGCGGCTCGATGCCGACCACGTTGATGTTCAGCGGGTCGCGGTTGGGGAACAGGGCACAGGCGCTCAGGGCCAGCATCAGCAGGCCGGTGAGCAGGGTTCGGGTCAAGCGTGGTGACATCGGTCGCTCCGTGTCGCAGGCGGTGAAGGGCGCGATATGCGCCCCTTCCGTTATTGAGCCTAGCGGTTCAACTCTGCGACCGCGCGGGCGGACATAGGTTCTGCTTTGGCGTCCTGCAGCACTTCGACGACGGACGCTTCGGGGTCGAATTCGCTGACCTCGTCTTCAACCGTTTCTTCCGGCAGGAAGATGTTCAGCAGGATGGCGCAGAAGGCGCCCACGGTGATCGGCGATTCGAAGATGTTGTGCAGCGCCTTGGGTAACTCGCGCAGAACATCCGGCACTGCCGCAACACCCAGGCCCATGCCCAGGGAAATCGCCACCACCAGCATGTTGCGCCGATGCAGCCCGGCTTCGGAGAGGATCTTGATCCCGGCCACTGCCACGGTGCCGAACATGATCAGCGTGGCGCCGCCCAGCACCGGTTTGGGCATCAGTTGCAGCACTGCGCCGATCACCGGAAACAGCCCCAGCAACACCAGAATGCCGGCGATGAAGAACGCCACGTAGCGGCTGGCGACGCCGGTGAGCTGAATCACCCCGTTGTTCTGGGCGAAGGTCACCATCGGCAGGCTGTTGAAGGTGGCCGCCATGGCCGAGTTGAGACCATCGGCCAGCAGACCGGATTTGATTCGCTGAATGTACAGCGGGCCGCTGACCGGCTGGCGCGAGATCATCGAGTTGGCAGTCAGGTCACCGGCGGCTTCCAGCGGCGAGACCAGAAAGATCACCGCAATCGGGATGAACGCCACCAGGTCGAAAGAGAAGCCGTATTTGAACGGCACCGGAATGCTCATCAGCGGCACCGACGGCATCTGCGCGAAATCGACGCGGCCCATCAGCCAGGCGACGCTGAAACCCAGGGCCAGGCCGATGATGATCGCGCTCAGGCGCAGCAGCGGAATGTTGAAACGGTTGAGCACGACGATGGTGCCCAGCACCAGACCCGCCAGGCCAAGGTTGGCAGCAGAACCAAGGTCGCTGGCGCCGAAACCGCCGGCCATGTCGGTCATCGCCACCTTGAGCAGCGACAGGCCCATCAGGGTAATGATGGTGCCGGTCACCACCGGGGTGATCAGCTTGCGCAGCTTGCCGATGAACTGGCTCAGGGCCACTTCGATGAAAGCGGCGCAGAAACACACGCCGAAAATCGTCGACAGCACTTCTTCCGTGCCGCCGCCGCGGCTTTTCACCAGAAAACCGGCGCTGAGGATCACGCTGAGGAAGGAAAAGCTGGTTCCTTGCAGACACAACAGGCCCGAGCCGATGGGGCCGAAACGTCGCGCCTGGACGAAGGTGCCGAGGCCGGAGACGAACAGCGCCATGCTGATCAGGTAGGGCACTTCGCTGCCCAGGCCCAGCACGCTGCCGACGATCAGCGTCGGGGTGATGATGCCGACGAAGCTGGCGAGGACGTGCTGCAGGGCGGCGAAGATCGCGGCGGTGAAGTGCGGCCGGTCGTCGAGGCCGTAGATCAGGTCGCTGCGGCGCGAAGTGGACGAGGGTGTAGCGGTGCGTTCAGGTGGGGTCATGGTTAGCCTGCCAATTGTTTTTGTTCGGTCGTGGGCTTGCAGATGACGCTGGGCCTGGCTGTATACAAAAGTTGTCTATCAGGTCAGGTTTTGCGACTGTACAATATGTCCACATCGTTAAAAACAATTTATTTGTAATTTGTGTACAAAATTTCGGCTTGAGCTGCGCGCAGCGCCGTAGGAAAAAGGTCGCGCAGAATGCCAGAAAATACTTCGCTGGTCTGCGATAGCCGCTTATTCTGTTGCCGCTGAACCTTGGAGCGCCGACGAGCGTCCAAGTCGACGTGTGAATATGGGGAAATATTCAGTTTTCGCGAGTCCGATTCTCGACAAGGAGGTTTCAACTGGGGCGTTACGATCCACATGAGCACGGCACAACAATTCCCCTTGACTGATCTGCAGATCGAGCTGATATCCCGGGCCCTGGCCGATCGCAGGCGTTACCAGATCCTGATGCAGATCGGCGCCAGCGACGAAGCGGTGCCCTGCGCCGAGCTGCTCAAGGTGCATCCGGTCAGCGCGGCCACGGTGTCTCATCACACCAAGGAGCTGGAGCGGGCAGGGCTGATCACGACGTTGCGGGAAGGCAAATACGCCAGTTTCAAGATTCAGCGTGAAACATTGCGGGCTTATGCTCAGCAACTGACGCAGATCTGAACCGGCGGCGCATCAGCAGAAGCGCGTTATATTGCGCCAATAATGTCTATTAATAAGACATCGTACGACTATCATCTTGACCCACGCTGGCATATGCCAGTAAATTTCCCGGCCTGCGTTTTCTTCCTTCTCCCGCCTGTCTCAAGGCGCTTGCGGAGCTTCTTGTATGTACCCAGACGTTCAGCTGTACATCGATGGTCAATGGCGCGCCGGTGAAGACGGCCGCACCATCGCCGTGATCAACCCGGCCAATGGTGAAACCCTGGGCACCGTCGCCCATGCCGGCATCGCCGATCTGGATCAGGCACTGGCCGCCGCCGAGCGTGGCTTTGAAACCTGGCGCAGCACCCCGGCCTATGATCGCTACAAGATCATGCAAAAAGCCGCCGATCTGCTGCGTGATCGCGTCGATCACATCGCCAGCATCATGACCCGGGAACAGGGCAAGCCGCTGGCCGAAGCGCGCATGGAAACCCTGTCCGCCGCCGACATCATCGACTGGCTGGCCGAAGAAGGCCGCCGTGCCTACGGCCGTCTGGTGCCGTCGCGCAACGTCTCGGTCGAACAGAAAGTCATCAAGGAGCCGGTCGGCCCTGTCGCGGCTTTCACGCCGTGGAACTTCCCGATCAACCAGGTGGTGCGCAAGCTGTCGTCGGCACTGGCGGCCGGCTGCTCGATCATCGTCAAGGCACCGGAAGAGACCCCGGCTTCGCCTGCCGAACTGGTTCGTGCGTTCATCGATGCCGGCGTGCCGGCGGGCGTGATCGGTCTGGTGTACGGCGACCCGGCGCAGATCTCCAGTTACCTGATCGCCCATCCGACCATCAAGAAAGTCACCTTCACCGGTTCGACCCCGGTCGGCAAGCAACTGGCCGCGCTGGCCGGTCAGCACATGAAGCGCGCGACCATGGAGCTGGGTGGTCACGCACCGGCGCTAGTGTTCGACGACGCCGACATCGACCTGGCTGCTCGTACTCTGGCCGGTGCCAAGTTCCGTAACGCCGGGCAGGTCTGCGTCTCGCCGACCCGCATTCTGGTGCAGCGCGGCGTGTACGAAGCCTTCGTCGAGAAATTCGTCGGCTTCACCCACGAAGTGAAAGTCGGCAATGGCCTGGAGCAGGGCGTGACCATGGGCCCGCTGGCCAACGAACGTCGTGCCCCGGCACTGGCGGCGCTGATCAAGGACGCCTGTGAAAAAGGCGCGAAACTGGAAGTGGGTGGCAAGGCGGTGGACGGTCCTGGCTACTTCTTCCAGCCGACCGTGCTCAGCGGCCTGACCACCGACATGCGCGCCATGAACGAAGAACCGTTCGGCCCGCTGGCGTTGATCGTGCCGTTCGATACCGTGGAAGAAGCAGTTGCCGAATCCAACCGCGTGCCGTTTGGCTTGGCGTCCTACGCGTTCACCACGTCTATGAAAACTGCGCACATCCTCAGCAGCCGCATCGAAGCGGGCATGCTGTCGATCAACCACCAGGGCATCGGTCTGGTGGAAGTGCCGTTCGGCGGGATCAAGGATTCCGGCTACGGCTCTGAAGGCGGCACCGAGGCCATCGAGGCGTACCTGAACACCAAGCTGGTGACGGTGTTCAACCTCTGAAACTGGCGTGAATGAAAAAAGCCCACCGTGATCGGTGGGCTTTTTTGTGGGCAATCATGTGTAGGCGCTGGCTTGCCCTGCGACCCCGGCGCGCTCGCAGGACAAGCCAGCTCTTACAGTCGCGGCGTCTACAGATCCTGCGCCGCCACGCGCTTTTCGCGCTTCATCTGCATCACCAGGGTAAACCGGTCATCCGGGTACACCGTCTCCGACACCGCGATCAGCCCGCCCTGATCGTCGCGGTACTGACGAATGATGTTCAGCCCCAGTGATCCCGCCGCTGCATTCAGGCGGGTGGCCAGTTCGGCATTCAACTGCACCGGGCGCACCTGCTGATCCACGGCATCGATCCGCCGCCCGAATTCCTGCTCGATCAACGCTGCGATCAATTCGCCCGGGCATTGCTCGGCCAGCGGGATGATGGCGGCGTATTGCTCATCGGCGTAAACGTCGGTCCAGCACAATGGCGCGCTGCGCTGATTGACGTCGACCTTGATGCTCGACATGCAGAAACAGTGCGCCCCCGGCTCGAGCCCCAGACGTCGAGCCTGGGCGATGTCGGCGACGAAATGGCGAACCTGTTGAACGTCGCGAATGTGGGTTTCCGCCACATGCACCAGATCGGCCACCGAGGCCAGCGACTGCGAATAGCCGCCGCTCGGCGTCGCCGCTTCCACCCGCGTACCGACGCGCTTGCGCCGCGACACCATGCCCTGATTCTGCAACTGGGTGATGGCTGCGCGCACGGTGTGGCGGCTCACGTCATACAGCTCGCACAACTCGAATTCGGTCGGCAGCAACGAACCGACCGGATAGCGGCCGCTGCTGATGCCCTCCATCAGGTCTCTGGCGACCACGGCGTAACGCGTTTGATTGATGCCTTCCATCGAGCTCTCCCCACAGCGAGTTGACAGTGTATCAGGGCAAGGGGTAATAATTATGTACGGACATAATAAATATGTACGGCCAATAACAACATTTGGGACCCTTTCCATGTCCACTACCGTTTTTGACTCCGCCCTGTTCCGCGACATGTTCGGCACCGCCGAGATGCGCGAGGTGTTCTCCGACAAAGCCCTGATCGAGCGTTACATTGAGGTCGAAGTGGCGCTGGCCCGTGCCGAGGCCCGCTGTGGCGTGATTCCTGCCGACGCCGCCGAGCAGATCGCCGCCAAGGCCACCTTCGAGTCGCTGGACCTGGCGCTGATGCAGCACGAAACCGAAATCGTCGGCTATCCGATCCTGCCGCTGGTGGAGCAACTGTCGAAGACCTGCGGCGAAGCCGGGCGCTATGTGCATTGGGGCGCGACTACCCAGGACATCATGGACACCGCCGTGGTCCTGCAGGTGCGGGCCGCGCTGAAGCTGGTCGAGCGTGACATTCAAGCCGTGCGCGGTCTGCTCGCCGGGCTGGCACAGAAATACCGCGACACGCCGATGGCCGGCCGTACCCACCTGCAGCACGCGCTGCCGATCACCTTCGGCTACAAGTGCGCGGTGTGGCTGAGCATGTTCGACCGTCACGCCGAGCGTCTGGTCGAGCTGCGTCCGCGGGTCGAAGTCGGTCAGTTCGCCGGCGCTGCCGGTACGCTGGCATCGCTGGGCGACAAGGGCCTGGACGTGCAGGAAGCGCTGATGGCCGAGCTGGGTCTGGGCGTGCCGCAGGCCACCTGGCACGTGGCCCGTGACGGCCTGGCGGAAACCCTGAACTTCCTCGGTCTGGTCACCGCCTCGTTGGGCAAGGTCGCGCTGGACGTCATGATGATGATGACCAGCGAGCTGGGCGAAGCCTACGAGCCGTTCGTCAAGGGCCGTGGCGCCAGCAGCACCATGCCGCAGAAGCGCAACCCGATCTCCTGCGAATTAATGTACGCCGCCGCCAAGGGCGTGCGTCAGCAGGCGGGTCTGATGCTCGACGCGATGATTCAGGATTTCGAGCGCTCAACCGGCCCGTGGCAGGCCGAATGGATCGCCATTCCTGAAGCCTTCGCCCTCAGCGCTGCCTCGCTGGGTCAGGCGAAATTCATGCTCGCCGGGCTGGAAGTGCGTCCTGAGCGCATGCTCAAGAACCTCAACATGACCCAGGGTCTGATCGTCGCCGAAGCCGTGATGATGGGCCTGGCCCCGGCCCTCGGCCGTCAACTGGCCCACGACGTGGTGTATGCCGCCTGCCGCGTGGCCAACGACGAAAACATCAGCCTACTCGACGCGCTGGTGGCCCAGGGCGCCGTCACCGAGCGCCTGGATCTGGCCGAGCTGCAACGCCTGACCGACCCGCGCAACTATCTGGGCCTGGCGCCGCAGATGGTCGATCGCGCGTTGGCCCGGGAGGGCGCGGTGAAACGCTGACGGATGACGCCATGCGCAGGACCTGTGGGAGCCGGCTGGCTGGCGAAAGCGGTGGATGATTCAACATCGCGGTATCCGAGATGACGCCTTCGCCAGCAAGCCGGCTCCCACAAGGGTTGCGGTGGCCCTGATTTCTGCCCGATAACAACAATGAGAGCGCAAGCATGTCTTCTACCGGTAAAAAACCGTTTTACCGCGACCTGACCTTTCAGGTCGTTGCCGCCATGGTCCTGGGCATCGCCTTCGGCTTTGTCGCCCCGGAGCTGGCTGCCAGCTTCAAGGTGCTCGGCGACATCTTTCTCAAACTGATCAAGACCGCCGTCGCGCCACTGGTGTTCTTCACCGTGGTCCACGGCATTGCCTCGGCCGGCGATATCAAGCGGGTCGGCAAGGTCGGTCTGCGTGCCTTGATCTACTTCGAAGTGCTGTCCACGGTGGCCCTGGCCATCGGCCTGATCTGGGGCAACCTGCTGCAGATCGGTTCGGGCATGCACGATGCCCACCCGAGCAGCGCCACCGCTGCAGCCGCCAGTGCCGCCGTTGCCAAGGGCCATGGGCCGACCTCGACCATGGACTTCATCTACGGCATCTTCCCGGACAACTTCGTCGGCGCCTTCGCCGGCGGCCAGTTGTTGCAGGTGCTGGTGATCTCGGTGCTGTTCGGCTTTGCGCTGCTGGCGCTCAAGCCCGAGCGGCGCGCGGTGATCGAAGACGGCCTGAGTCGCATCTCCGAATGCTTCTTCGAGTTCATCAACCTGATCATGAAGTTCGCCCCGCTGGGCGCCTTCGGTTCGGTGGCCTATGCGGTGGGCAGTAACGGCACGGCGGTGCTGATGTCGCTGGCCAACCTGGTGCTGATGTTCTACGTCGCGGTGTTCTTCTTCATTTTTGTCGTGCTCGGCGTGGTGTGTCGTCTGGCCGGTTTCAGCCTGTGGCGTTTCTTGCACTACATCAAGGATGAGATTTTCATCGTGCTGGGCACGGCATCCTCGGAAAGCGCGCTGCCGCGCCTGCTGCAAAAGCTGGAAAAGTTCGGCTGCTCGAAACAGAGCGTCGGCCTGGTGCTGCCCACCGGCTACGCGTTCAACCTCGACGGCACCTCCCTCTATATGTCGCTGTGCGTGCTGTTCATCGCCAATGCCTACGGCGTGCCGCTGAGCTGGGAGCACCAACTGGGCATCATCGCCATCATGCTGGTGACCTCCAAGGGCGCAGCGGCGGTGTCTGGCGGCAGTTTCGTGGTGTTCGCCGCCACAGTCACGGCGGTCGGCGTGCTGCCGGCGGAAGGTCTGGCGCTGCTGTTCGGCGTGTACCGCTTCATGTCCATGGCCATCGCCACCTGCAACACCATCGGCAACAGCGTCGCCACTGTGGTGGTCGCCAAGTGGGCCGGTGAGTTCTCCGAGCAGACCGCTCAGGAAGAATATCGCCGCGAACTAGGCCGTGCGCCGGGAGCCGCGCTATGAGCAAGGTGCGCCTGGAAAACGATGCGTTCGGCCCGGTGGAAATTCCTGCCGACCGCCTGTGGGGCGCGCAGACCCAGCGTGCCCTGGCAGTGTTCGGTGAGCACGGCGAGCGTTTTTCGCCAGCGCTGATTCACGCGTTCGGCCTGCAGAAAATCGCTGCCGCCAAGGCTAACCGGCAATTGGGCGCGCTGCCTGAGGAACTGGCCGACGCCATCGAACAGGCAGCGGCTCAGGTGGCAGCGGGGCAGTGCGACGGGCATTTTCCGCTGACAGTGTGGCAGACCGGTTCCGGCACCCAGACCAACATGAACGCCAACGAGGTCATCGCCAACCTCGCCAACCTGGCGCTGGGCGGAGAGCTGGGCGGCAAACGGCCAGTGCATCCCAACGACCACGTCAACCGCTCGCAGTCGTCCAATGACAGCTTCCCCACGGTGATGCACGTGGCGACGGCGTTGCAGTTGCGCGATCACCTGCTGCCGGCGCTGGCAGGGTTGCGCGATGCGTTGGCGGACAAGGCTCGGAGTTGGGCCAACGTGCTGAAAATCGGCCGTACCCATCTGATGGACGCCGTGCCGATGACCCTGGGTCAGGCATTCGACGCCTTCGCCCGGCAGATCGACCATGGCATCGAACGTATCGAAGGCTGCTTGCCGCGTCTGCGGGCATTGCCGCAAGGTGGTACGGCGGTGGGTTCCGGGTTGAATGCCCCGGTGGGTTTTGACGTGGCATTCTGCGCCGCGCTGAGCGAGCTGACTGGCGAGCCGTTCATGCCCAATCCGAGCAAGTTCGAAGGCATGGGCACCCACGATGCGCTGGTGGAAGTGTCCGGCGCGCTGAACGTGCTGGCGGTGTCGCTGAGCAAGATCGGCAACGACATCCGCCTGCTCGGCTCGGGACCGCGTTGCGGATTCGGCGAACTGCTGCTGCCGGACGACGGCCTGACCTCATCGATCATGCCCGGCAAACGCAACCCGACGATCGCCGAAGTTTTGGTACAGGCGGCGATGCAGGTCATGGGCAACCACACCACCATCACCGTCGCCGGAGCGTCCAGCACCTTCGAACTGAACGTCGCCAAACCGGTATTGATCCACAACCTGCTGCAGTCGATCGGCGTGCTTGGCCATTGCGTCGGTATCTTCACCGACAAACTGGTCCGCGGCCTCGACGTCAACCGCCGCCAACTGGCCGACAACCTCGAAAACGCGTTGCTGATGGCCACCGTGCTCAACCCGGTGCTCGGTTACGACCGCGTGGCGCAGATCACCCGCAAGGCGGCGGAGGAGGGACTGTCACCCAAGGCAGCGGCGATGGCACTGGGCTTCATCAGCGCCGAAGACTACGACCGCCTGGTGCGGCCGGAATTGATGGTCAGCCCGCAATAGCCACCGTGGCGCTGACCGACCACGCGCCAGACCCCGGCCCCGTAGGAGCGCGCTTGCCCGCGAAGACTGAGTAACTGTCGCTGAAGCCCCAGAGCCTGACCTGGCCTCCTCGTGGGCAAGCCCACTCCCACAGATTTGCGTTGTGCCCGTGATAGTTGGACAGCCACATAACCCGGCAATAGTGGAGCTTAACCAGAACCGGGTAACCAAATCGCATCCCACAGAGGGTAGTCTCCGATCCGTCTTGCCAGCCGGGCTCTCAGCGGATTGGCAACGATGTAGCGGGCAAAAAAATGGATCATGTCCTCTTCATGGCGCACGGCGATATCGTGATAACCCGGCTGCCAGATCCGCCCCTGGCTTGCGATGGTCTTGTTGACGGCGATAGCCGTTCTGGATTTGACCCGCCGCACGATATCCGGCAGCGACCCTGCCGCCAATTCGACCAGCCAGTGAAAATGATCAGGCATGACAACCCATGCCAGTGATTTGGTGATGCCTAGTTCTTGTGCTTCTCGCAGCTCATGTACCAGCAGCCTGCCTAGTCGCCAATCTGCAAAATCTCGGCGATGTCGTTCCAGACGAGATGTGACCAGATAAATTCTCCCCTTTTCAGAAAAGCGACCGGTGCGCAGGCGGTGTGAATGTGATTTTTCAGGCACTTGCAGTTCTCTTTTTCCATGATGGAAATGCCAATCTAGTCAGAGGCTGAAAGGGCAGTGGAGCAAGTGTTTTGCCTGATGTGTTGGAGACGCTTCATGACTGTATGAGAGCGGATTTGCTTGCGAAGGCTGAGCGGCTACCGCTGAAAGTCCAGCGTCTGAACGAGCCTCTTCGTGGGCAAGCCCACTCCCACAGATTTGCGTTGTGCCCGTGATAGTTGGACGGCCACATAACCCTGTGGGCGCGGGCTTCCCCGCGAAGATTGAGTAGCTGCCGCTGAAGCCCCAGAGCCTGACCAGGCCTCTTCGTGGGCAAGCCCACTCCCACAGATCTGCGTTGTGCCCGTGATAGTTGGACGGCCACATAACCCTGTGGGAGCGGGCTTGCCCGCGAAGATTGAGTGGCTACCGCTGAAGCCTCAGAGACTGAACTGGCCTCTTCGTAGGCAAGCCCACTCCCACAGATCTGCGTTGTGCCCGTGATAGTTGGAAAGCCACATAACCCTGTGGGAGCGGGCTTGCCCGCGAAGGCTGAGTAGCTGCCGCTGAAGCCCCAGAGCCTGACCTGGCCTCTTCGTGGGCAAGCCCACTCCCACAGATTTGCGTTGTTCCCGTGATAGTTGGAAAGCCACATAACCCCGTGGGAGCGGGCTTGCCCGCGAAGGCGTCAGCTCAGGCAACGTGATGTCGACTGAACTCCCGCCACGCGCCTGAACTCTCAACCCAGAGACCACTCAGGCGCGGACCCGTCATGGCAAACCCCGGCACGCTGTTTGAAACCGATCTGCCCGCGCGTCTGGACCGGTTGCCGTGGGGGCGGTTTCATACTTTGCTGGTGTTTGCGCTGGGCATCACCTGGCTGCTCGACGGGCTGGAGGTCACCCTGGCCGGTTCTGTGTCCGGTGCCTTGAAGGAAAGCCCGGTGCTGCGCCTGAGTAACGCCGATATCGGTCTGGCCGGCGGTGCGTATATCTGCGGTGCGGTGCTCGGCGCGTTGTTCTTCGGCTGGCTGACCGATCGACTTGGCCGGCGCAAGCTGTTTTTCATCACTCTGGCCTTGTACATCAGCGCCACGGTGGCGACGGCGTTTTCCTTCAGCCTGTGGAGTTTCATGCTGTTCCGCTTTCTCACTGGCATGGGCATTGGCGGCGAGTACACGGCGATCAACTCGACCATCCAGGAGTTCACCCCAGCGCGCTTTCGTGGCTGGGTCGATCTGACCATCAATGGCACGTTCTGGATCGGCGCGGCGCTCGGTGCTGGCGGTTCGATTCTGTTGCTCGATCCCGCACTCGCCGGTGGTGATCTGGGTTGGCGGCTGTGTTTCGCCATCGGCGCGGTGCTGGGCCTGGTGATTCTGCTGATGCGTCTGTGGTTGCCGGAAAGCCCGCGCTGGTTGCTGATTCATGGTCAGGCCGAGGAGGCGAGGGCGATTGTCGAGAGCATCGAGCAGCGTCTGCGCCAGCAAGGCCATCAATTGGCACCACCCGCCAGCGCGCCGCTGCGCCTGCATGCGCGAGATCACACCCCCATCGGTGAAATCTTCAGCACGCTGTTCGTCACCTATCGTCAGCGGGCGCTGGTGGGGCTGACCCTGCTGACCGCCCAGGCATTTTTCTACAACGCGATCTTCTTCACTTACGCGCTGGTGCTCACCGAATTCTACGGCGTGCCGTCGGCGTCCATCGGCTGGTACGTGCTGCCGCTGGCGCTGGGTAATTTCTGTGGGCCGCTGTTGTTGGGACGGCTGTTCGACGTGATTGGCCGGCGAGTGATGATCAGCCTGACCTACGCGCTGTCGGCGATTCTGCTGAGCATCAGCGGTTACTTGTTTGCACAGGGGGTGCTGAGCGTCAGCCAGCAGGCCATTGCCTGGATGGTGATTTTCTTCTTTGCCTCGGCGGCGGCCAGCTCGGCGTACCTGACCGTGGCCGAGACGTTTCCGCTGGAGATCCGTGCGCTGGCCATCGCGGTGTTCTATGCCTTCGGTACGGCGCTGGGAGGCATTGTCGGGCCGACGTTGTTCGGGCAGTTGATCGACAGCCATCAGCGCGGACCGGTGTTCGTCGGCTACTTGATCGGCGCGGCGCTGATGCTGCTGGCCGCGGCGGTGCAGGCGATCTGGGGTGTGGCTTCGGAGCGCAAGTCGCTGGAACAGGTGGCACGGCCGTTGTCGCAGGTGGCGGATTGATCGCGTCGCGGGCAAGCGCGCTCCTACAGGTCGTATTGGATGTTCCGGATGTAAACAGCCCCCGTGGGAGGGAGCCCTGCTCGCGAAGGCGTCATCCCATTCAATGATGCACCGTCTGACACACCGCTTTCGCGACCGTCGTAACCTCCGATCCCTCCCACAGGAGATCGAGCCGGCCGTGCGTTGGTCAGTTTTCTTCAATACCCCCAACCCCTCCCGCGCTTAACGTACCCCGGCATTCAACGAAACGGAGACTGATGCCGATGACCCTGTTGTTTTCCATGGCCGCCTTTGCCCTGGCGGCGTCCATTTCCCCCGGGCCGGTCAATGTCGTGGCGCTGAGCAGCGGGGCGCAGTTCGGTCTGCTGCCGAGCCTGCGCCATGTCATGGGCGCGACAGTGGGGTTTGTCATGCTGCTGGTGTTCACCGGGTTCGGCCTGCATGAAGTGCTGCGCCAGTACCCGGTGCTGACGGACATCATCCGCTGGGCCGGGGTGGCGTTTCTGCTCTGGCTGGCCTGGAAACTGGCGGCCGACGATGGTCGCCTGACCGTGGACAAGCCGGCTCGCCCGCCGTCCTACCTGCATGGCGCGGCGATGCAGTGGCTCAACCCCAAGGCATGGCTGGCCGCCGTGGCAGGAATGGGTGCGTTCGTTGCCGATGGTGAGGCGCGACTGATCGGTCTGTTTGCCCTGATCTACTTTGTCGTCTGTTACCTGTCGGTGGCCTGCTGGGCCTATGCCGGCGCATTTCTCGGGCCGTGGCTGCGTAGCCCGCAACGCATTCGCCTGTTCAACCGCAGCATGGCGGCGTTGCTGACCGGTTGTGCGGTGTCGCTGCTGTACGTCTGATCACTGCCGGTATTGCCCTGGCGTCGCTGCCAGGTGCTTCTTGAACACCCGCTGGAAATGCGCTTGATCGGCAAAGCCGCTCTGCTGGGCGATAGCGGCAATCGGCTCGCCATCGCGCAGTTGCGCCTGGGCGTGCTGGATGCGGCGGTTGATCAGGTAGGCGTGGGGCGTCATGTGGTAGTGCTGCTCGAAGGCGCGGATCAGATAGGCCTCGGACAGATTCGCCGCCTCGCAGATGTCCTCCAGGCGGATTGCCTCAAGGAAGTGCGCGTTGATGTACTCGGCGGCGCGTTCGACCCGGGCGCTGGCCTGTTTCAATGGCGCCTGTGCGCCGCCCAGACGCTGCTGCATCAGGGTGAAGAAGGCAATGGCGGCTTCGTGTTTTTCCAGCACGTCGCGCTCGGCATCGATCAACAAACGGTGCAGGTCGAGCAGGCCGGCGAACAGCTCGGGATCGTTGCTGCGAATCGCCGCCAGCGGCTGGAACCCCGACGCCACGTCCACTCCACACGCCTGCTGTACGCGACCCAGCCAGCACGCGTCCAGATACAGCATTACGTAGGACCACGGCTGATCGTCGATGGGATTACAGGCATGCACATCGCCAGGGTTCATCAGCACCACAGTGCCGGTGTCGATGGTCTTGCGGGTTTTTTCGTGCAGGTAGGTGCTTTGCCCGGCGGTGATGGCGCCGATGGAAAACACGTCGTGGGAGTGGCGTGCGTAACAGACCTTGCGCCCGTCCGCGATGGAGCGGGCTTCGATGAAGGGCAACCCGGCGTCCCGCCAGAACACCGGTATCGCAGCAGGCTGTACCGGGTTCTGGAGGGGCATGTCAGGTCATCCTTTGGCGCGGGTGCAGCTGTGGAAGATGTCCAGCGCGGGTTGGTACTCGCTGCTGGTAACGCCGAGCAAGCCTAGCACCGAATGAAACATGTAGTCATGGCTCAGGTCCGGCTGGTTCTGCTTGGCGGCCAGACAGGCGCGGTCGACACCGGCGTCCTGCAGGGTGGCGTTGCCGAACCACATGACCATCGGCACATGGGTCTGTGCGCTTGGGGCAATGGCGTAAGGCGCGGCGTGCAGATAGATGCCGTTCTCGCCCAGCGATTCGCCGTGGTCGGAGACGTAGATCATCGAGGTGTCGACCTTGTCCTGGTTGCGCTTGAGCAACTCGATGGTCTGCGCCAGGAAGTGGTCGGTGTAGAGGATGGTGTTGTCGTAGACGTTCTTCAGTTCATCCGAGGTGCAACTGCCCAACTGGTTGGTGCGGCAGACCGGGGTGAAGCGCTCCATGTCCTTCGGATAGCGGTCGTAGTACTCGGGGCCGTGGCTGCCATCGGCGTGCAGCACGATGATGGCGTTGTCCTTGAGCGAGTCGATGTACTCCTGCAGGCCGACCAGCAGCGCTTCGTCCAGGCAATTCTGACCGTCGCAGAACGGGCTTGGCTGGTTTTTCGGAATATCGCTGTGGGGCACGCGCAGGCAGGTGCCCTTGCAGTCGCTGTTGTTGTCCAGCCAGACCACTTTCAGCCCGGCGCGCTGGAGCATGTCCAGCAGGCCTTCGTAGGTCTTGCCCTTTTTGTCGCTGTAATCGGTGCGCGGGAATTTGGAGAACATGCACGGCACAGACACCGCCGTGGACGTGCCGCAAGAGGCGACCTGGGTGAAGTTGAGGATGTCCTGTTTCTTCAGCTCCGGGTTGGTTTCGCGGGCGTAACCGTTGAGCGAGAAGTGGTCGGCGCGGGCGGTTTCACCGACGACGAAGATCATCAGGCTCTTTTTCGGCCGCTGTTGCGCTTCGGCGCTGAGGGCGGCATCGGTGCCGACGGCCTGGATCTTGACGGTTTCCTTGATCGCGACGGTCTGCTTGGTCAGCTTGCCGATGGCGTATATGTAGTTGGTCGGGTTGATGAAGTGGGTCAGCTTGTCTTCGTCGCGGAAGATCGGCGCGTAGGTCGAATAGAACGGCCCCACGGACGCGGCAATCACCAGCACGCAACCGATGCAGACCAGCACCTTGTTGACCAGCCCCGGCAGCACACGGCGGTAGGTCACCGGCAGCCACCAGATCAGTGCAATCGGCAGCGCGCCCAGCAACGCCAGGTACAGGAACAGCTTGCCGCTGAGCAGTGCCTTGGCTTCACCGGGGTTGGTTTCCAGCACGTTCTGCATCATCACCGTGTCGATGGTGATGCCGTAGGTGTTCATGAAATACGCTGCCGACGCCGAGCACAGCGCCACCAGGCTCAGGACCGGTTTGAGCGTGGGGCGAAACGAGAAGGGCGTCAGCAGCAGGGTGATCGCGGCCCACAGAAACACCGCGAACGAGACATAGAACGCAACGGCCTTGATGCCCTGCAACTGAATCAGACCGGTCAGTGCATGCCAGGTGGCAAGGTTGTAGAACACCACAAGACACAGGGAAAACAGCATGACCAGGCGGGTCGAAGTGAGGGGTTTGGCCATTGAATTCAAATTCATGTAAAGCGCTATCCGTGCACGCGTTGAAGACAGCCTGCCGTGTCTGCACCGGGTTGATACTCATGAGAAAGGCGCGGTGAGGGCAGGCAACGCGCGGGAGTCTTTCAGATCGTTTGTGAAGAGTTTGTGAAGGCGTTTTTAGCACATTAATGCGGGGTATGGGCAAAGGCAGAGCATCGTTATCAGATCCCGGAGCTGTAGGAGTGAGCTTGCTCGCGATGGTGTTTTCCAGGTGCATGCACATCGCTGATAAATCGCCATCGCGAGCAAGCTCACTCCTACAGTTTTGTGGCCGCCTCGCTGCTTTGAACATTGCACAGCCGCCGACCTTTGCTAGCCTGCGGGTCTGGAGCGGTTTTTCATGCCATTACGGTGGCATCAATAAAGAAACGGGAGGTGGCTGGATGAAGCTCATCGGTATGCTGGATTCGCCTTATGTACGGCGGGTCGCGGTCAGTCTGAAACGTATGGGTGTGGCGTTCGAGCATGAAGCAGTGTCGGTGTTTCGCGGCATGGACCGGTTCAGGGAAATCAATCCATTGATCAAGGCACCGACCTTGATCACCGACGACGGTGTGGTGCTGATGGAGTCGAGCCTGATCCTCGACTACGTGGAGACCTTGCAAGGCCCCGGCAACGGGTTGATGCCGACGTCGCTGGCCGAGCGCACGCGGACCTTGCGCCTGACCGGCCTCGCCCTGGTGGCCTATGAAAAGGCGGTGCAGATCTATTACGAGCGTAACCTGCGCCCGGCAGAAATCCAGCACGGGCCGTGGGTGGACCGGGTCAGCCAGCAGTTGCAGACCGCCTGCGCGGAACTCGAACGCGAACTTGGTAGGCAGCCGCTGAGCGCCGGCCCGGACATCGGCCAGGACGGTATCAGCATTGCGGTGGGCTGGTCGTTCATTCAACTGGTGGTGCCGGATCAGGCCAGCGCCGTGCAGTTTCCGCAGTTGGCGGCGTTTACGGCAGAGGCCGAAAAGCTGGACATCTTCCGCAGTTTGCCGATGGTGTGAAACCGGCGCCGATGCCGGTATGGCCGATGAATCTGCCCGTCTCTGCGAATCCTGTGGGAGGGAGCCCTGCTCGCGAAAGCGTCGTGTCAGTCAATATTGCAGTGTCTGATCTGACGCATTCGCGAGCAGGGCTCCCTCCCACAGGTTCGGTTGTTCGGCTTATGGCGGGTGGAACGCATGGGATCGGCTCGACTACTGCGCCAATACCTTCGCCACCGTGCCGTCGGCCTTCAACTGGGCAAAGGCCTCGGTGACACGCTTGACCGTGTCCGCAGGGGTGGTGGCGCTGAGGGCCACGTAAAGTCCCTTGGACAATTCGTCGAGGGTGTAGACGTTTTCCAGATCCTCGTACGCAATGTGCAAGTCATCGCATTGCTCCCGGGCTTCGCGCTCAGGTAATGGCACCAGGGCGACCTGGCCGCTGAGCAGTTTGCGCAGGTTGTCGAGGTTGTTGGCCGACACCACCATGCGGCTGAAGCCCTTGCCTTCGAGGTATTCCTGTCGCGAGTCGCCGCGCACCACGCCGATGCTGTACTTCTTCGCATCCTGCAGGCTGTTGACCACCACATCGCGACGTTCGCGCAGCTTGTAGAGCTGCGGCGTGACCTGCTCCAACTCGCCCACCCACTTGAACTGCGGCTCGCGTTCGGCGCTGCGGATGATCGGATAGATCAGCACATTGGGTTCCAGACGTGCCATGTCGTAGGCTCGGGCCCACGGGTAGAGCGCCATGTGGTAATCGCTGATACCGGCTCTGGCCAGGGTCTGTTCCACGATTTCGCTGGCCGAGCCGCTCACCTTGCCGTCGACCAGCGAGCTGTAGGAAGAGTCTTCGGTCACCACCTGCAAGGTGTCCGCTTGCGCACTCAGGCAAAGCAGCGCGAGCAGGGCAGCCGAGCAGAACAGGCGCGGATGTTTCAGCGAGTGCCTGGCGTTATCCATTTCAGCTTTTTCCCCGGTCAGATCACACAACGGTCGCGGCCCAGGCTCTTGGCCCGGTACAGCGCCTTGTCGGCGCTTTGCAGCAACTGGTCGAAACGCTGCATCGTCGCCGGATCGAGTTCGGCGATGCCGATGCTCAAGGTCACGAAAGGCGACACCGACGAAGCGCTGTGGGGCAGTTGACGGCTGGCGAGCAGCTCACGCAGGCGCTCGGCGGACTCCAGCGCCTGTTCGTGAGCCTGCCCCGGCAACAGCACGGCAAATTCTTCGCCGCCCAGACGCGCCACCAGCTCGCCGGAGCGAGAGAACAGCGCGCTCATGGTCAAGGCCACGTCGCGCAGGCACTGGTCGCCCATGGCGTGGCCGTAGGTGTCGTTGTACAGCTTGAAAAAGTCGATGTCGCACATCAGCACGGAAAACGGCTGTTCATGGCGCAGGGCACGGTTGAACTCCATTTCCTTCACTTCATCGAAGTGGCGCCGGTTGGCCAGACCGGTCAACGGATCGAAACGGGTCAGTGCCTCCAGCCGCGTGTTGGCGGCTTTCAGCTGCGCGGTGCGCTGCTCCACCAGTTCGGCCAGTTGGTCGCGGCTGGCGGCGAGGGCGGCCTCGTCGCGGGCCTGGCGTTCGATGTGGTTGGCCAGTTTGTCCTGCAGGTCATTGACCCCGGCTTCGAGCATGTCCAGCTCGTCGGCGCTGTTGCTGTGCCGTCCCAGGGTCAGATGCTGTTTGAGATTCTGCGGCGTGAGCTGCTCCAGATGGCGGGCAATGCGCCGCACATGCAGGGTCACCGAATGGTTGAACATGCCCATGATCAGCCCGGCCAGCGCCAGCGACTGAATGATCTGGGTCAGCATGATGATCCCGACTTCCTTCCACAGGCGCTTCCACAACAGGCTTTCATCGCCCTCGATGGTCAGCTCGCCGACCGTCTCATTGGCGCCTGCGTAGGGGCTGTAGATCAACTGCCGGTGCAGCGCCGGCGCCAGAATCGAACCGGTATGGCCGGGGTGTTTGCGCTCCAGCACTTCCGGCGCGCGGCCCGGCCGGACGATGCGCAACTCGACGCGACCCACCGGTGCGGCCAGCGACACACTGTCGACCTGAGCCTGCATGGCTTCGCCGTCCATTTCCCAGACGGCCTTGGACAGCGTGCCCTGAAACACCTGATCGATCAGGTTCAGCTCGGCATTCATGTTCGACAGGTTGGTGTTCCAGGCAAACCAGGTGCGGACCATCACCGTCGCCAGAGTGAACACCAGGCAGAAGGCCAGCGTGGCCATGACCAGACGACGGGCCAGCGAGCCGGTGCGCGGCAGGGCGGGGGGATTTTCGGTCAACTTGGTTTCGGACTCCGCGAGCATGCTCAATTCCATTTCCGTGCAATGGCGTCGTAGGTTCCGTTCGCACGGAGTTTGGCCAGTCCCTTTTGAAACAATTGCACAGTAGCATCCGCTGTCCCGGTGCTGAAAGCCATGTTGAACCCTCCGGCATCTTCCAGAGCCGGTAGACGCAAGGATTGCACCAGCGTGTGATCAGGATCGTCGCCGACCTGACGAGCGAGATAGCGGGCGTTGAGTTCGTCGGAAATCCACAGATCGACGTGGCCGGTCTGCAGCTTCTGATAATTGAGTTCGTAGCGGTTGCTCGACTGCAACTGCTGGCCGACCACGAACTGCTTGCCGGTCAGGTACTGTTCTCCGACGTCTTCGTTGACCGTTGCGGTCTGCCAATCGCGCGCGTCTTCCAGGTCCATCAGGCTGACCGGATGGCTGGCGGCGGAATACAGATACCACGGCGAAGACGCGATCGTGCCGACCCACTTGAACAAGTGTTCGCGCTCGGGCGTGCGGGTGATGGAATAGATGAGCACATCGGGTTCGTGCAGCGCCAGATCGTAGGCCCGCGCCCAGGGCATCACCTGGATCGTCGCCTCCACGTTCACTTCCTTGAGCACCGCCTGCACCACCTCGGTGCTCATGCCGGTGAGCTTGCCGTCGCGGGTCATGCTGTAAGGCGGCAGTTCCTCAGTGACGATACGAATCGGCCCGGCACTGACCCACGAACTGCTCAGGCACAACCACGCGGCAACGAAAACCGCGCTACAGGCCTTGAGATAGAGCGTTGGGGGAGTCATGAAGAGCCGTCTCGTCAAAAGCAGTCGCAGCGTTTTTTCCGATCCCTGGCGCCGTTGGAACCCTGTGAGGCGCTGTCTGCACAACCAGCATATCGGCTGAATCGCTCGCCACTTGAGCAGATTGCCTGCCGTTCATCATGTACCGGAAGAGGGGGCGGCCAGAATCAAAAGCACAAGGCATGCACGAGACGTGAATCACCATCCATCCAAGTGGGAGGGCGCTTTGCTCGCGATGGCAGTGAGCCAGTCAACACAGTATTGGCAGGAATGAGGCCATCGCGAGCAGAGCTCCCTCCCACGGATTGTGGTGTTTGCGGGATCTTGGCATGGCAACACAACCGGGATGATCACTGCCTATTTGTAGGAGCTGGCTTGCCCTGCGACCGGCGAGGCACTCGTCGTAAAACCGGTGAACGCGGAGTGTCAGAAATGCATAGTCGTCAGGGTTAACGACTGCTACGCAGCCGGTCGCAGGACGAGCCAGCTCCTACAGGAGATTGCGTTCGGCCAGCCAGGTCGGACGTTAGTCCGCCTCGCCGAGATTTTGATCTGGCTTTTGATTTTGATCTTGGGGCCCCGTTCCAGAAGGCCGAACGCAGGTGATGCGCAGTGGGTTGAGCGGCATGGATGCCGCGAGAGCCGCGTGGGCCATGGATGGCCCATTCGCGGCGGGCCCACGGAGCGTCGCCGGAGTGAGGGAACATCGAGCCAAAGCGAGATGCCGTATGGCGGGGTAAAAAGCCCTTGGTTACTTGGGGCTTTTCCAAGTAACTCGCCGTGAGGCGAAACAGGGCTGCGTTAGCAGACTCGGCAATCCAAATGACACACCGCATGCACAGGTTTTACGACGACTGCGTCGCCGATCGCGGGCAAGCCACGCTCCTACAGGTTCGCGTAACGTGCCGGAGGCGAAACCAAGCTGCGTTAGCAGCTACAGCGATCAGCCAGACAAACCGAGTGCACAGATTTTACGACGACTGCCTCGCCGGTCGCAGGGCAAGCCAGCTCCTACAGGGATAGCATTCTTTCAGCGATGAGGCGGCGTCGGCCATGACGCCATCGCGGGCAGGCGCGCTCCTACAGTCTTATCCGGATCAGTGCCAAAGTACTATTCGCCCGCCCACGTTCCCGTGCCCTAATGCACAGGCCGGACCAACCCGGTACACAGGAGGAACGACCCATGTGGAAAAAACCCGCGTTCACCGACCTGCGCATTGGTTTTGAAGTGACCATGTACTTCGCCAACCGCTGATCGTGCACCGGTCAATCACTGGGTTGACCGGTCTATCTCACGCCCTGCGCAGACCTTTGCCATGAGCCGACACCGTCAGACATTGGTCCTGTTGCATTACCCGACAGATGCTCTAGGCTGGCGCTCATTCTCTGATAACAACAAGAATGCGCGTGATATGAGCCAGAGCCTCAACCAACTGCGTAAATTCGTCTCCCCGGAAATCATCTTCGGTGCGGGCAGCCGCCACAGCGTCGGCAACTACGCAAAAACCTTCGGCGCACGCAAGGTGCTGGTGGTCAGCGATCCCGGCGTGATCGCCGCCGGCTGGGTGGCGGACGTCGAAGCCAGCCTGCAGGCCCAGGGTCTGGAATACTTCCTTTATAGCGGCGTCTCGCCCAACCCGCGGGTGGAAGAGGTCATGCTCGGCGCCGAGCTGTACCGCGAACACCATTGCGATGTGATCGTCGCGGTCGGCGGCGGCAGCCCCATGGACTGCGGCAAGGGCATCGGCATTGCCGTGGCCCACGGACGCAACATCCTCGAATTCGAAGGTGTCGACACCATCCGCGTGCCGAGCCCGCCACTGATCCTGATCCCGACCACCGCCGGCACCTCCGCCGACGTCTCGCAGTTCGTGATCATTTCCGATCAGCAGGAACGCATGAAATTCTCCATCGTCAGCAAGGCCGTGGTGCCCGACGTGTCGCTGATCGACCCGGAAACCACCCTGAGCATGGACCCGTTCCTGTCGGCCTGTACCGGCATCGATGCGCTGGTGCATGCCATCGAAGCGTTCGTTTCCACCGGCCATGGCCCGTTGACCGACCCTCATGCGCTGGAAGCCATGCGGCTGATCAACGGCAATCTGGTGCAGATGATCGCCAATCCGGCAGACATCGCCCTGCGCGAGAAAATCATGCTCGGCAGCATGCAGGCCGGTCTGGCGTTCTCCAACGCGATCCTCGGCGCGGTGCATGCGATGTCCCACAGCCTCGGCGGTTTCCTCGATCTGCCCCACGGCCTGTGCAACGCGGTGCTGGTCGAGCATGTGGTGGCGTTCAACTACAGCGCCGCCCCGGACCGCTTCAAGGTGATTGCCGAAACCCTCGGCATCGACTGCCGCGGCCTCAGCCATGCGGCGATCAGCAAGCGCCTGGTCGAGCATCTGGTCACGCTCAAGCATCAGGTCGGCTTCCACGAAACCCTGAGCCTGCATGGCGTCGGCACCAGCGACATTCCGTTCCTGTCGCAGCACGCCATGGGCGATCCGTGCATCCTCACCAACCCGCGCGTGTCCAGCCAGCGCGACGTCGAAGTGGTGTATGGCGAAGCCCTCTGAACCCCAGCAAGGTGCGCTGACCGCGCTGCTTGGCCTGGGCAACCATTCCACGCGCAAGAGCCATTACCCGGAACTGACCCTGCGTCTGGCCGAGCTGGAAAACGAGCGCAACCGCTACAAATGGCTGTTCGAGCATGCGGTACACGGCATCTTCCAGGCCAGCCTGCACGAAGGCCTGCGCGCGGCCAACCCGGCGCTGGCGCGCATGCTCGGTTATCGCGATGAAGAGGAATTGCTGCTGTTTCTGCACGATCTGGCCGGCACGCTGTTCATCGGTGCCCAGGTCGAGTTGAACGCCATCGCCCACGTGCTGCAACGCGAGCACAGCCTGCAGGGCTATGAAACCCGCCTGCGGCGCAAGGACGGCAGCTACGTCGATGTGCTGATGAACCTGCTGCTCAAGCCCGACGAAGACGGCCTGTTCGAGGGCTTTGTCGCCGACATCACCGAACGCAAGCTGGCCCAGCAACGCTTGCAGGAACTCAACGATCAACTGGAATTGCGGGTGGCGGCGCGCACCGATGAATTGCTGGACGCCAACCGCAAACTACAAAAGCAGATCGCCCGCCGCGAACGCATCGAACGTGACCTGCGCGAGGCGCGGGACGCTGCCGAGGCGGCCAACCGCAGCAAGGACAAATACCTTGCCGCCGCCAGCCACGACCTGTTGCAGCCGCTCAATGCGGCACGGCTGTTGATCTCCACTTTGCGCGAGCGCACCTTGCCCGATGCCGAACAGGTCCTGGTGGAACGCACCCATCAGGCGCTGGAAGGCGCGGAAGACCTGCTGACCGACCTGCTCGACATCTCCAAGCTCGACCGCGCTGCCGTTCAGCCTGACATCGACGTGTACCGGCTGGATGAGGTACTGATGCCGCTGGTTTCCGAGTTCGAGCCCGTGGCCTCCGCGGAGGGGCTGACCCTGCGTGCGCGCATCGGACAGTTCGCCATTCGCACCGACCTGCGTCTGCTCACTCGTATCCTGCGCAACTTTCTCAGCAACGCCTGCCGTTACACCGACCATGGCAGCATTCTGCTGGGGGCGCGCAAGCGTGGCGACCAGTTGCGAATCGAGGTCTGGGACAGCGGGCGTGGAATTGCCGCAGACCGGCTGCAATCGATCTTCCTCGAATTCAACCAGTTGGATGTCGGTCGGGCAGCGGATCGCAAGGGCGTCGGATTGGGACTTGCGATCGTCGAGCGGATCGGCCGCGTGCTCGGCTGCCGGATTCTGGTGCGCTCGCAACCCGGAATGGGGTCGGTGTTCTCCATCGACGTGCCGCTGTCGACTGACATGCCGGTACCGGTCAGTGTTGCAGTACAGCAGATACCTGGCACCGGCAACCCGCTGCCCGGTCGGCGCCTGCTGGTGCTGGACAACGAAATCAGCATTCTCGACAGCATGGCCGCGTTGCTGGGGCAGTGGGGTTGCGAGGTGCTTACCGCCACTGACAAGGCGTCCTGCTACCAGGTGCTGCAGGGGCGGGCGCCGGAGCTGATCCTGTTCGATTTCCACCTTGACCACGGTGTGCTCGGCTGCGATGTCGTTGCCCACCTGCGTCAGCATTTCGGTCGCGACATTCCCTGTGTGATGATCAGCGCCGACCGTACCGACCTGTGCCGCCGTTCGTTGCAGAAGCTCAATGCGCCGCTGCTGAACAAACCGGTCAAGCCTGGCAAATTGCGGGCGGTGGTGAGTCAGTTGTTGGGGTGAGACGTAAGCCGCGAACCCTGTAGGAGCTGGCTTGCCCTGCGAGCGCGCCGGGGTCGCGTCCGACCGCAGTCGTCGTAAAACCTGTGTCCTTGGCATATCTGACACTCCGCCGAGTCTGCTAACGCAGCCTTGTTTCGCCTGACGGCGAGTTACTTGGAAAAGCCCCCCTCTCTGTTTCAAGAGGCAGCCAAGGGCTCTTTACCCCGCCATACGGCACCTCGCCAATGCTCGGTGTTCCCTCACTCCGGCGACGCTCCGTGGGCCCGCCGCGAATGGGCCATCGATGGCCCACGCGGCTCTCGCGACATCCTGTCGCTCGGCCCACTGCGCATCGCCTGCGTTCGGCCTTCTGGGACGGGGCCCCAAGATCAAAATCAAAAGCCAGATCAAAAGCCGGCGAAACACACACTGTGGGAGCGGGCTCGCCCGCGAAGGCGTCCTCAAGATCGCCACCGCCGGCAAGCCGGACTGCTACGGGGGTTGGTGGTGTACTGATATCTGGCAAACACCCTGAAAAACGGTGGGAGCGAATTCATTCGCGATGCGGTATTCCTGACGATGATTTCGTGTCGGCTGGATGATCATCGCGAATGAATTCGCTCCCACAGTCGATCAGTGTGTTGTAGGAGCGCGCTCGCCCGCGATGGCGTCATCACCGACGCCATCATTTCTCTGAACAAACGCACTCCCGCCGTAGCAGTCCGGCTTGCCGGCGACGACATTCTTGAAATCGCCACCGCCGGCAAGCCGGACTGCTACAGGGCGATATTGCGACAATCCTGGCGGCCCCGCTTTTGCATCCCCTACAGCATCGCCCTCAGCTAAAGAATCGATTCGCATGACCGACACTCCCATGCCTCCCGCGTTGCGTTTCATGCTGGCTGCCCGGCGCAGTGAACTGGCGGGGCTGGAGGGGCTGGCGCAGACGTGCGAATTGGTGGCGCTGGTGAGCCAGTGGGTGCATGTGCTGCAGCGTGAGCGTGGCTATTCCAATGTGTATCTGGGCAGTCAGGATGCCGGTCATCTACCGATGCTCGACGCTTTGAGCACCGAAGCGCGGGCGGTGGAGCAGCGGGTGGTGGCGTGCTTTCTGGCGATCGATCTGGATTCGGCCAGTGCAGCGGACCGCGCGCGGTTGTTCAACCGGCTGGCGTTTGTCATGCACGGGCTGGATGAGTTGCCGGGGTTGCGGCGGCGCATTCGTGATCAGCGGATTGCTGCGCTGGAGGCCACCGCCGCGCTGACCCGGTTGATCGGTGGCCTGTTGGCGGTGGTGTTCGAGGCGGCCGATACTGCCATCGACCCGCAGATCACCCGGGTGCTGGTGGCGATGTTCAACTTCATGCAGGGCAAGGAGTTGGCCGGGCAGGAACGGGCCAGTGGCGTGACCGGGTTCGCGGCGGGTTTCTTCGACAAGCCGCTGCGTGAGCGTATCGAGTATCTGGTGCAGGGCCAGGAACGCTGTTTTCAGACCTTTGCCGAGTTCGCCGACGAGGACGGCAAGCGCCTCTGGCGCAACCAGCAGGCCGGTGAAACGGCGGCGCAAGTGGCGCGCTTGCGCGGGGTGGCATTGAAGACATCGGCCAGCGACACGGTCGATCCGGCGCTGTCGCAGATGTGGTTTGAACTGACCACCCGGCGTATCGATGCCATGCGCGAGGTGGAAACCCATCTCGCCGACGTGCTGCAGCAGTGCTGCCAGGCCAGCATCCGTGAGGCCCGCGCCGATCTGGACAACCATCGCACGCTGCTCAACCGGCTGGTCAGTCTGGAAAGCACCGGCTGCATCGATCAGGCGCTGTTGTTCAACGTGCAGGCACTGGATCTGGACAGCGCGGCGGAGGATGGTCTGGGTCACCATCTGGGGCGTTCGGTGCTGGACATGTTGCAGGCTCAGACCCAGCGTCTGCTCAGCGCCCACGACGAACGCGACGAAGCCCGTCAGGCGCTCAATGAACGAAAAGTGGTGGAGCGGGCCAAGCGGCTGTTGATGGATGAATACGGGCTCAGCGAAAACGACGCCTACGAACGGCTGCGGATCTCTTCCATGGACCGTGGTCAGCGCATGGTCGATGTGGCGCAGGCGCTGCTGGATCTGGCGGCAGGACGTGCTTCGCCGCGACGTTGATGCACTGCGCTCAGGCGGCGCGTGTCCAGCGTGCTTCATTGTTGTGCGTGATTGCGCGTGGCGCCGGGCTAGCCGCCGGTCATGTTCATGAACCGCACCACCTGCACATCGTCATTGATCTGGAAGTTGTGCTGGTACGGTTTCAGTTGCATGGCGTCGACAATGGCCTTTTCCAGCTTTTCCGGCTGGCCAGGGTTAGCGCGCAGGATGGCCTTGAGGTCGGCTGAGTGTTCATTGCCCAGGCACAGCAACAGCCGCCCCTCGACGGTGACGCGCACGCGGTTGCAAGTGGCGCAGAAATTGTGGCTGTGGGGGGAGATGAAGCCGACGCGGATGTCCGGCGCCTCGGCCAGCCGCCAGTAGCGCGATGGCCCTTGGGTGGACTCGGCGGAGTTGATCAGGGTGTAGCGTTCGGCGATGCGCTCGCGCACTTGGTCGCTGGAGAAGAACGACTCGGCGCGGCTGTGCTCGCTGATCACGCCCAGCGGCATCTCTTCGATAAAGGTGATGTCCAGGCCGCGATCGATGGCGAACGCCACCAGGTCGTTGATCTCGTGATCGTTGCGACCCTGCATCACCACGCAATTGAGTTTGGTGTGCTTGAACCCGGCGGCGTTGGCGGCGTCGATACCGGCGATGACCTTGTGCAGGTCGCCGGTGCGGGTCAATTCCTTGAAACGCACCGGGTCGAGGCTGTCGAGGCTGATGTTCAGTCGGCTGAGGCCGGCGTCGAACAGCGGCTGGGCCAGTTTGTCCAGCTGCGAGCCGTTGGTGGTCATGCACAGTTCGCGCAGGCCGGGCAGGGCGGCGATGTTGCGGCACAGCCCGACGATGCCGGAGCGAACCAGCGGCTCGCCGCCGGTCAGACGAATCTTTTTCGTGCCCATGGCGACAAACGCCTCGGCCACCTGCTGGATCTCTTCCAGAGACAGAATCTGCTGGCGCGGCAGAAAGGTCATGTCTTCCGCCATGCAATACACACAGCGGAAGTCGCAGCGATCAGTCACCGAGAGGCGAACGTAATCGACTTTGCGGGCAAAACCGTCTATCAGGATGCGATCCGACATTTATTATTCTCGACAGCGAACGGTGATGGCATCAGGCCGCACGTTCGTCATATTTTGTGACTGACCTGGTGGTCAATAATCGCAGCATTTTCGGATTTTGCCGAGCCCTGTGGTGCTTTCATGTACGACACGTAGTACGCCAGACCGACAAACACCGCGCCGCCCACCGCGTTACCGAGGAACACCGCGACGAAGTTTTCGCCGAACTGCGCCCAGCTCAGGGCATCGGCGAAGATCGCCGCCGGAATCACAAACATGTTCGCTACCACGTGCTGGAAGCCGATGGCGACGAAGGCCATGATCGGAAACCACATGCCGATCACCTTGCCGGTCAGGTCCTTGGCGGCATACGACAGCCACACCGCCAGGCATACCAGCCAGTTGCAGCCGATGCCGGAAATGAACGCCTGGCCGAAATCGGCGCCGGCCTTGGCTTTGGCGATGGCCAGGGTCTTGCTCAGGTAGGCGCCTTCGGTCAGGCCCAGCAGGTGGCCAAAGAAATACGCGATGAACAGCGCGCCGAGCAGGTTGGCGAAGGTCACCAGCAGCCAGTTGCGTGCCACCGCCATCGGCGAAATGCGCCCGGCGAACATCGCCGTCGGCAGGCTCATCATGTTGCCGGTGAGCAGCTCGCCGCCGGCGAGGATGGTCAGGATCAGGCCGATGGGGAACACCGCCGCGCCCAGCAGGTTACCCAGAGAGGCCCACTGGCCGGGGATCATGGTGCTGACGTGGATGTCCAGCAGAAAGCCCAGGGAAATGAACGCTCCGGCCAGAAAGCCCAGCACCAGAATCGACGGGACGGGCAGATGCGACTTCTTTACACCGGCTTCGATGGTGATCTCGGCGATCTGTTGCGGGGTATGGATGGACATTGTTTTCCGGACTCGCAGGCAATGGCCGGCACTACGACGAAAAGGCCGCGCGCCATGCAGATATGAATGGGGTGTTCAAGCGTCCAGTCTTGAGGCGGGCGGTCAGCGGACCGTCCGGCAAAATCCTTGTGAAGAGACCGATGCACGGCGGTCGATAACAGTGGCGACCGGAAACACGTGATCAGATGGTGAGCAAGCTACCGACCGCAGCGTAGAGCGTCCAATCGCTTGTTCCGATGAATTGATCGATGTCATCTATCGAGAGGGGAAGGGCGATTTCATTTTCGGCGTAAAACCTGGCCTGTGGCAGGCGGCAAAACGCCGCGTGTCAGAACGCCGCAGCGGTCTGACACTCGCGTTTTGCCTGACACACCGCCTTCGCGACCCTCGCAAACTCGGATCCCTCCACGGCCTTCGGCCAGAAGCAACGGCAGACGGACTGCTACAGGTGGTTGACGCAAAACCTGTAGGAGCGCGCTTGCCCGCGATGGCGGCGGTGCAGACGGCACAGCAGTGTCAGGCCTGACGCTATCGCGAGCAGAGCTCCCTCCCACAGGTGTGTGTTGTTTGCCGGATCTCGGCATGGCAACGCACCCCGCAGAATCACCGCAGACCCTGTGGGAGGGATCCGAGGTCACGAGGGTCGCGAAAGCGATTTGCCTGACACACCGCTATCGCCAGCAAGCCGGCTCCCACGGCCGTCGGCCAGAAGCAATGGCGTCGGCACTTGCCGGGGAAAAGGCTGCTTACCGCTCGATGGTCTTGCTCCAGCGCGAGTTCCATTCCGGGCGGATCTGGTTGACCTGGTCCCAGTCGATGGTCACCGCCGTTTCCAGGTATTTATTCATCGCTTCGACCTGACCACGGGTCTTGTCGCTGGTCGGGGTGTTGGGGTTGGACGGAATCTGGTCGCCCAGTTCCAGCGCCGGCGCCTGGGCTTCCGGGGTCAGCAGGAATTCGGCGAGTTTCTGTGCCAGTTCCGGCTGGTCGTTGTTGGCGATGGTGCACTCGGCCACGTTCAACACCACGCCGCCTTCCTTGGGCGGTGCGTATTCGACGGGCACGCCCTTGAGTTTCAGCGCGGTGACCTGGGTCGGGGTCAGCGGGAACAGCGCCGCTTCGCCGGTCTGCACCATCTCCGAAATCTTCGCGGAGCTTGCGATGTATTCCAGCACGTTGGGGCCGACGGTCTTCGGCCAGGCCTTGAAGCCCGGTTCGACGTTAGTCTCGCTGCCACCCTGCAAACGGTTGAACATCAGGAAGCCATGCAAGCCGAAGGTCGACGACGCCAGCGACTGGAACACCAGCTTGTCCTTGTAGCGCTTGTCCGCCATGTCGGCCCACGACGTCGGCGCGCTCCAGCCATTTTCGGCGAACATCTTCGTGTTGTAGGCAAGGCCCGTGACGCCCAGGCTCACCGCGACGGCTTCGTCCTTGATCTTGCCCTTGGCCGGGATCTGCGCCAGGGTCGCGTTCGGTTGCAGCTTGCCGCACAGGCCCATGGAAATCGCCCGGTACATGATGCCGTCGTCGAGGAACATCACGTGCATCTGCGGGTTGTCCTTGCTGGCCTGGACCTTGGCGAGAATGTCCGAAGACGTGCCCGGCACGATCACCACCTTGACGTGGTTGGCCTTCTCGAAGGCCGGCAGCACCTGGTCGGCATACAGGCGTTCCATGGTGCCGCCATTCATGCCCAGGTACAGGGTCGGCTCGGCCATCGCCGGCGCCGAGGCGAACAGGGCGGCCAATGACAGGCCAGACAGACCGGACAGGGCAAAGCGTTTGAAGGTGTTCATGGCTGCGATCTTCCTCGTTGCAGGGGGATGACGTTATCCGCGCCAGCCGGCAAGGCGGTGGCGGGGCGGACGGGCTGGGCAGGTTGAAAGCGTGTGATCGAAAACGGTGTCAGGGCGATGTCAGGCGCGCCGTGACAGACGATCTGCGCCAGCGCTTCACCGGCAGCAGGGCCGATCTGAAAGCCGGAGCCGGCAAAGCCGAAGCCGTGCAGCAGACCGGGTTGGGTGCGGCTGGCTCCGAGCACCGGCTCGCGGTCCGGCAGATAACCTTCGGTGCCGCTCCAGGTGCGGATCGCCTGGGCACCGGCCAGCGGTGGATACAGCTCCACGGCGTTGCGCAGGATCTCCAGAATCGCCGCCTGACCGGGGCGGGCCTTGCGCGGATCAAGGGGGAAGCCTTGTCCACCGCCGAGCACGCAATTGCCCCGGGCGACCTGGCGGGCATAGATGCCGCCGCCTTCGACCCCGGTGCTGACGTCCATGAACATCGGTAGCGGTTCGGTGACCAGCATCGCCGGGTGGCCGGAGCGCATCGGCACCGGTTCGCCGAACTGATCGGCCAGGTGCGCGGCCCAGGCACCGGCGCAGTTCAACAGCCACGGCGCGCGCAAACGCTGGCCGTTGGCGGTGCGTACGTTGAACGCTTGACCGTCGTGTTCCACCGCCGTGACATGGGCCTGCTCGAACGCCTGAGCGCCAGCGCGTTGGGCGGCGCGGGCAAAGGCCGGCGAGACCAGCCGTGGGTTGGCGTGGCCGTCGTCGGCGCACAATGACGCGCCGACCGCCACGTCGCCGGCCCAGGCAAAACGCGCGCGCAGTTGATCGCGATCAAGCAGTTGCAGGTCCAGACCGAAACCCCGCGAAGCCTGTTCATAGGCCACCAGCGCCGCCATGTCCTTGTCGCTGCGGGCGAGCTTGAGATGGCCGGAACGCTGATATTCGCCATCGATACCGATCCACTTCTGCAAGTCTGCCCAGATGGCGTGGGCCCGCTGCGACAGCGGCAATTGCGACAGCGGCCGGCCCTGACGGCGTACGCCGCCGTAGTTGACGCCGCTGGAGTGCGAACCGAAAAAGTCCCGCTCCAGCAAGGCCACGCGCTTGCCGCCCTTGGCCAGAAACAGTGCGGCGCTGGCGCCGACGATGCCGCCGCCGATGACGATGGCATCCACTTCGATGACAGGGTTCATTGTTCTGTCTCCACGCCGAACGGCAGCGGCTTGATCGGCGCCTGTCCGCGCAGACGGCCGACACTGGCGATGTCGCGTCCTGCGGCGTGGGCGACAATTTCCGTGGCCGCCAGCCCGCACATGCGGCCCTGGCAGCGGCCCATGCCGACCCGGCACATGGCCTTGACCCGATTGATCTCCCAATGCCCCTCGGCCACGGTCTGGCGGATATCGCCGACGCTGACTTCTTCGCAGCGGCACAGGGTCAACTCGTCCGGCGCATTGGCCGCCCAGTGCTGCGGAAACGGAAAGGCGCTTTCCAGGCCATGACGGAAACGCTGGATCGCTTCCAGTTGGCGTTGCAGATGAGTGGTGCGGGCCTGATCGATCCGTTGGCCGCCATCGCCGAGGAGGGTCAGCGCGGCCAGTTCGCCGGCCATTTCCGCGGCATCGGCGCCCATGATCCCGGCACCGTCACCGGCCAGATAGACGCCGTCGACACTGCTGCGACCGCAGGCATCGCGGGTCGGCAGCCAGGCGCGGTTGAGCGGGTTCCAGTCGAAGCTGCAACCGAGCAGGTCGGCCAGTTGCGTTTCGCTGCGCAGGGCATGGGCGAAGGCCACCGCGTCGCAATCGAGACGCTGCTGTTGCGCACCGCGCAGCCAGGTGACGCCGCTGACCCGCTGTTCGCCCTGAATGCTCTGCAGCTCGACGCCCTGATGCACCGGGACGCCGTGGGCGGTGAGCCAGCCGCGGTAATACATGCCCTTGGCCAGGGTTTTCGGTTGGCCGAGCAACGCGGGCAGGGCGCGGGCCTGAGCCGACAACGGCGAGCTGTCGAGCACCGCAACGACCTTGGCGCCGGCCTTGGCGTACTGATACGCCACCAGATACAGCAGCGGCCCGCTGCCGGCGAACACCACACGTTCGCCGATGGCGCAGCCCTGGAATTTCAAGGCGATCTGCGCCGCGCCGAGGCTGTACACGCCCGGCAGGGTCCAGCCCGGCACCGGCAGAATGCGGTCGGTGGCGCCGGTGGCGATGATCAGCCGGCGATACGGCACCTGCGCCGCCACGCCGTCGCAGAGCGTATCCAGCGTGCGGTTTTCGGCGTTCCACACCAGCGTCTGCGGGCGGTAATCGATGTCGCCCTGCAACTGATCGAGGGTGGCATGCAGGGCTTGCGCCTTGCCCGCTTCAAAACCGTACAGGGCGTTGGCCGAGCGTTTGAAATTGTCCGGCTGGCGGCGATAGATCTGCCCGCCGCCGCGCAGGCTTTCGTCGATCAGCAGCGGCCGCAGGCCATAAGCATTCAGGGTTTGCGCGGCGCGGATGCCGGCGGGGCCTGCGCCGACGATCACCACATCGTTGTTTTTCATAGGCTGCGCCCCGGCTCACGGCTGACGCACTGGCCCGCTTCCAGCAGGGTCGAACAGGCGCGCACGCGGCGACCGTCGCCGAGTTTTACCCAGCAATCCTGGCAGGCGCCCATCAGGCAGAAACCGGCGCGGGGTTCGGCGCTGAAATCGCTGCCGCGCAGAAAGTCGGTAGCGGTCAGTACGGCAGTCAGCAACGTGTCGCCTTGCAGGCCGCTGGCCGGCTGGCCGTCGAGGGTGAAGGGCAGGACATCGCGGTCGCGCTCTGCCAGTCGTTTCAGCAAGGCCATGGTGCGTTCTCTACAGGGCAAAAGGCAGAAGGGCGGCAGTGGTCGATCAGGCTCGGTTTCATCAGTGACGCCCCACCAGCACGCGGTCCAGGCCATAGACCCGATCGAGAATGATCATGGTCACGGCGGTCAGGGCGATCACCAGCGCCGACACGGCGGCCATCATCGGGTCGATGGACTCGGTGGCATACACGTACATGCGCACCGGCAGGGTCTGGGTCGACGGCGAGGTGACGAAGATCGACAGAGTCACTTCGTCGAAACTGTTGATGAACGCCAGCAGCCAGCCACCGGCCACGCCGGGCAGAATCATCGGCAGGGTGATGCGACTGAACAGGGTGAAGCGATTGGCGCCCAGCGACTCGGCGGCCTGTTCGGCGCTGCGGTCCATGCCGATGGCGGCGGCAATCACCAGGCGCAACACGTACGGCGTGATCACCAGCACATGGGCAAACATCAGCCAGACGAAGCTGCCGTTGACGCCCATCAGGGCGAACAGGCGCAGCATCGCCACGCCCAGCACCAGATGCGGAATGATGATCGGCGAGAGGAACAGGCCATTGAGAAAGTCGCGGCCGGGAAAGCGGTAGCGGGTGATCGCCAGCGCCGCCGGCACCGCGATCAGCGTCGCCAGGGTGGCGGCGACGGCGGCCAGGATCAGGCTGTTATAAAAAGCCTGAATGAAATCGGCGCGCTCGAACACCGCTTCGAACCAGCGCAGGGAGAAACCGTCCCACGGCAGGCTCAGGGTGTTTTCCGGGGTAAACGCCACCAGACAGACCACCACCAGCGGCGCCAGCATGAACACCACGACCAGCGCGTGAAAGGACAGGGCCAGAGGACCGTTCTTGGACATCAATCATTCCCCCAGGGATTTTTTGTAGCGGTTTTCCACCAGCCGGTTCCACGACAGCATCACCAGCAGGTTGATCAGCAACAGCGCGACAGCGATGGTGGCGCCCATGGGCCAGTTGAGTTCCGAGAGGTACTGGTCGTAGACCACCGTGGCGACCATCTTCAGACGGCGCCCGCCAAGCAGGCCGGGAATGGCGAAGGAACTGGCCGACAGGCCGAACACGATCAGGGTGCCGGACAGCACGCCAGGCATGACCTGCGGCAGCACCACTCGGCGCATCACCGTGGCCTGGCTTGCACCCAGCGACAACGCAGCCTGTTCGGCGGAGCGGTCGAGCTTCTGCAGCGAGGTCCACACCGGGATGATCATGAACGGCAACATGACGTGGACCAGCGCCAGCACCACGGCGAACGGCGTGTAGAGCAGCTTCACCGGGCGCCCGCCAAGGGCCTGGATTGCCTGGTTGACCAGACCGTCGGCGCCGAGCAGCAGGCTCCAGCCGAAGGCGCGAACCACCACGGAAATCAGCAGCGGAGTGAGGATCAGGATCAGAAAGATCGAGCGCCACGGCGTGCCCATGCGGCTGAGGATGTAGGCCTCGGGCACACCGATCAGCACGCACAGCAACGTCACCAGCGCACTGATCCAGAAGGTGCGAAAAAAGATCTCGTAGAAGTACGAATCGGTGACCAGATTCAGGTACTGAGCGAAGGTCCAGGCATCGCCCTTGACCCCGACTTCATAGTCGAACACGTTGAACGACAGCACCAGGGTCAACAGCAATGGCAACACCAGCAGGCTGACAAAAAGCGCCAGCGCCGGGGTCGACAACAGATAGCCGCGACCGCTGTCGCGCAACAGGCTTGCACTGCTCATGCCGGCACCTCGTCGGCGTGCAGCACGCGCAGCAGTTCCGACGGCCAGTCCAGGCCCACCGCCATGCCTTCATTGAGCGGCGCGTCGCCATTGTTGCGGCGCACCACGGTCAACTCGCCGATCGGTGTTTCGATGCGGTACAGCCACTGGCTGCCGAGGAAATAGCGGGTGATGACCCGGCCTTGCAGACGGCCTTCACCGGCGTGCAGCAGGTCGATCTTTTCCGGGCGCAGGCTCAGGCTCAATTCGCCGTCACCGTGCTGCTGACGGATCTGCACCTGGCCTGCGTGATCGCGGTCGCCGCGCAACAGGTTGGCCTTGCCGACGAAATCGGAAATGAAGCGCGTGCGCGGGTGTTCGTAGAGCTTGTACGGCTCGTCGATCTGGGTGATGCGCCCGGCCTGCATGACCACCACGCGGTCGCTGATCGACAGCGCTTCGGCCTGATCGTGGGTGACCATCAGGGTGGTGATGCCGACTTCACGCTGAATGCGGCGGATCTCGAACTGCATTTCTTCGCGCAGGTTGGCGTCGAGGTTGGACAGCGGCTCGTCGAGCAGCAACACCGGCGGCTCGATCACCAGTGCCCTGGCCAGCGCCACACGCTGACGCTGGCCGCCAGACAGCTCACGCGGGTAGCGCTCGGCGTGGCGATCCAGACGCACCAGTTCCAGCACCCGGGAAACGCGCTTCTGGATATCGTCGTTCGCCACCTTGCGCATCTTCAGGCCGAAGGCAACGTTGTCGCGCACAGTCATGTGCGGGAACAGCGCGTAGGACTGAAACACCACGCCCAGGCCACGGCTGGCGGGTTTGGCGTGAGTGATGTCGCGTCCATCGAGGAGGATGCGCCCGGAGGTGACGTCGACGAAGCCGGCGATCATTTGCAGGGTGGTGGTCTTGCCGCAGCCGGAAGGGCCGAGCAGGGAAACGAATTCGCCTTTGGCCACCGACAGATCGGTGGCGACCACTGCGTCGGTTGCGCCGTAGCGCTTGCACAGTGCCTGGAGCTGAAGAAAAGCCATGACTGCTTCCACCTTTGTTGTCGTGCATGCCGTGGCATGCGTTTTTTGTGGGCAGATGCGAAAAGAGAAAACGTGCGTGTGGTGCCTGGACGCTGGCGCTCGATCGGTGTCGGCTGCCGCTGTTATTCAAATCGCCCTGTGGACTGATCCTAGGCCGAAGAATAGGATGGGCTCAACGAGGAATTTCACTGAGCGAAGAGTATTTTCAAGTTTATTCATTCAGTGGATTGAACAAGGAAATAGTAAAAAATGAATTCCACTGAACGGAATAAAGCGGAAAAAGAAACAGGCGTCGGTGCAGTGTCGCGGCTGTTCGCCGTACTGCGTTGCCTGGGCGATTGCCCGGAGGGTGGCGAGCGGGTCACCCAGGTGGCACAGCGGGTCGGCCTGTCGCAACCGACCACCCACCGCTTGCTGCGCAGCCTGATGGACGAGGGCATGGTCGAGCAGGATGCGCGCAGCAAGCGCTATCGGCTGAGCCTGGAGTTCTTCGCCCTGGCGGCGAAGGCCGGGCAGTCCGGCAACCTGCGCGATGTGGTGCGGCCGAGTCTGTTGCGCTTGTCGGCGTCGCTGGGCGATTCGTTGTTCTTGCTGGCGCGCAGTGGGTTTGACGCGGTGTGCCTGGACCGCAGCGAAGGGCCGTATCCGATCCGCACCTTCACCGGCGACATCGGCGGGCGCGTGGCACTGGGCGTGGGGCAGGGCAGCCTGGCGATCCTGGCCTTCCTGCCGGAAGAAGAGCGCGACACGGTGATCCGTTACAACCTGCCACGGCTGCGGGATTTCCACCTGTACGACGAAGTGATGCTGCGCTCGGAAATCGACAATGTGCGTCGTCTGGGCTATGCCGCGCGCAACACTGGCGTGCTCGAAGGCATGGCCGGTCTGGCCGTGCCCATTCTCGACCGCGAAGGCCGTGCCGTGGCGGCTCTCAGCGTGGCCACCATCAGCGACCGCCTCAACGCCGAACGCATGCCCACCGTGGTGGAACTGCTCAAACGTGAAGCCTCGGCCATCAGCCAGAAAATCAACCCCTTCGACCCGGTACTGCGCCGGCCTTCACAGGTGTTCGGGCAGAAGGGGTGATTGTTCGGCTGATGGCGGTGGGTCAGACACATGTTCGTTGACTGATCCGACGCCATCGCGAGCAGAGCTCCCTCCCACAAGGTTCTGGGGGGGCTGGCAAATTCCAGCATGCCGGCAGAGCCTGTAGCCGTCCGGCTTGCTGGCGTCAGCAGTCTTGAAACCGTCACCGCCAGCAAGCCACACCACTGAACCCATGTGGGAGCTGGCAGATTTCATCAAGCCGGACTGCTACGGGGCTTTTGATTTTGATCTGGGGCCTCGTCCCAGAAGGCCGAACGCAGGCAATGCGCAGTGGCGCCGAGCGGCATGGATGCCGCGAGAGCCGCGTGGGCCATGGATGGCCCATTCGCGGCGTGCCCACGGAGTGTCGCCGGAGTGAGGGAACACCGAGCATTAGCGAGGTGTCATATGGCGGGGTAAAAAGCCCTTGGCTGCCTCTTGAAACAGAGAGGGGGGCTTTTCCAAGTAACTCGCCGCCAGGCGAAACAAGGCTGCGTTAGCAGCTAAAGCGTCAGGCCAGACACACCGAGTGCACAGGATTTACGACGACTGCGTCGCCGATCGCAGGGCAAGCCAGCTCCTACAGGTACAGCGCAAAACCACCCGTAGCAGTCCGGCTTGCCGGCGGAGGCGATCTTGAAGACGCCTTCGCGGGCGAGCCCGCTCCCACAGGGAGTGTGTGTTTCGCCGGCTTTTGATCTGGCTTTTGATTTTGATGTTGGGGCCCCGTCCCAGAAGGCCGAACGCAGGCGATGTGGAGTGGCGCCGAGCGGCATGGATGCCGCGAGAGCCGCGTTGGGCCATGGATGGCCCATTCGCGGCGGGCCCGCGGAGCGTCGCCGGAGTGAGGGAACACCGAGCCTAGGCGAGGTGCCGTATGGCGGGGTAGAGAGCCCTTGGTTACTTGGGGCTCTTCCAAGTAACTCGCCGCCAGGCGAAACCAAGTTGCGTTAGCAGCTACAGCTATCAGCCAGATAAACCGAGTGCACAGGTTTTACGACGAGTGCCTCGCCGATCGCGGGCAAGCGCGCTCCTACGTCGGCTACAGCCATAAAAAAGCCGCCTTGCGGCGGCTCTTCAACGGTACGACACAACCTCAACGCTGATTCACGGTCGCCGTGTTGCTGTTGCCGATCTGCGTCACACTGGCCGCCTGATTGGTCGCACTCTGAGTGACCGTCGCCGTGTTCAGATTACCGCTCTGAGTCACATACGCGACGTTGTAACTGTCAGACTGCTTCAGGGTGATCAGGTTGGAATCGCCGTTCTGCGAAGTGTACGACTGGTTGTCGCTGCCCGACTGCGTCAGATCGGTGGTGTTGCCGTTGCCGAAACTGGTGCCCTGAGCGTAGTTGCTGTCGCCACGCTGATCGGCGATCAGAATGTTGTCGCTACCGTTCTGCTCAAAGTACAGCTCGTTGTAGTTGTCGTCCTGCGTGACCTTGGCATCGTTGCGCGCGCCGCCGCCCTGTTTCAGGTTGGTCAGGTTGGCGTTGCCTTTCTGGGTCAGGTTGATGGCGTTGTTCTGGCCGCTCTGATTGAGGAACGCGGTCTGGTTGGTACCGAACTGACCACCCAGCCGTGCGCCGTCATACTCGCTGGCCTGCACCTTGTTGCCGGAGCCGTAAGCCACCGACGTCAGGTTGTGCCCGCTGCCGGCCTGGGAACTGAACAGCAGGTGATCCTGACCGTTCTGGGTGACCGTGGTGGTGGCATTGTTGACGTTCCACTGCACCACACTGGCCGCGTTGCGGTCGCCCCACTGATTGATGGTGCCCAGGTTGTTGAAACCGTTGAGCTGGTCGACCACGCCTTCGTTCCAGTTGCCGGTCTGGGTAACGGTCGAATGGCTGTTGGTCTGGTTGTCCTGGAACATCTGCGCGGTGTTGAACTGGCCGTACTGATCGACATTGATCGAGCCGCCATTGCCGTTGCGCTGTTCGGCATAGGCATAGTTGCCCTGGCCGTCCTGATAGAGATTGATCTGGCCGTTGAGGTGGCCGAGCTGTTCGGTGTAAGCCTGGTTGGCATCGCCGCGCTGGGTGATCTGCGCATTGTTGCCGGTGCCGCCGTACAACTGCTCGGCGGTCGCCGAGTTGTTGTTGCCGCTCTGGTCGGTGTTGATGGTGCTGCCGTACTGGTTGTCCTGGAAGGCAAAGGTGAAGTTGCCGTCGCCGGACTGGTGGGTGGTGATCTGGTTGTTCTGGCCCAGCGACTGACTGGCGTGGGTGTTGTTGCGCTGGTCGTTCTGGCGCTGGGTGATCTTGCTGGACTGTTCCTGAATCTGCTCGCCATAGGCGCCGTTCTGGTTGCCCTGCTGTTGCTGATCGATCTGTGAATCGGTGGTTTCCTGGTAGGCGGCGGTGTCGTTGCCATTACCGATCTGCACTTGCTGGACAGAGGCGTAGCTGGCGTCGACCTGCTGGACATCGGCAATGTTGCTGCTTCCGTTCTGGTACTGACTCGAGAGGCTGTTGGCAGCCAGGGCATGGCCGGTGACCATGACCAACACCGCAGCAGCGACAGGGGTAAGTTTAAACATGATGTAGACCTCCTGATGGTAAGTTGCCGAGGTGTCGAGCGCGTCAACGCAGTTGACGAACTTCTACGCTCTGGCCGTTTCCAGACTGAACGATGCTGCTCTGCAGTCCCGTGCCTGTCTGTTCGATGCTGGCGCTGTTGTTGGCGCCCTTTTGCGTAATCGCTGCCTGGTTGTTGGAGCCGTTCTGGCTGATCCAGGCCTGGTTGCCGTTGCCCTGCTGGTTGATGGACGCCATGAGGTCCTCGCCCTGTTGCAGGATGTAGGCTTCCTGAGCACTGCCGACCTGAACGATGTTGCCCAGCAACGATGTGCCGTTCTGCGTCAGCACGGCGATGTTGGCCGACCCTTGCTGCAGGATCGTCGCGCGCTGACCGCTGATGACACTCCCAGGCAGGCTGATCGGGGCATCGCCCAGTTCTGACCCGCCACCCAACTCGTCGCCCCCGGTCAGCTCGTCGGCGTGGGCCGACAGGCTGGACAGGCCAAGCACCAACAGCAGGGCGGTGCAGTACAACGAAAGGCAGTGACGGACTGACATGGTGTTCTCCTGTCCCGCTGGCCTTGACGGCGGGGGACCGTGCCCCGCCTGCGCTTTCACACAGACGGGGCGGTTTGCATCAACGAACGGTGATCGGCAGTGTGCGCACCGTGCCTTTGGACGAAGTCGCCGTGGCAGTCGGGTTGGTGGCCCGTGGTGCGATGGTGTTCACCACCGAACTTCTCCAGCGACCGGTCACCGGTACGGTCACCCGATCCAGCTCTTGCACGCCGGTCGGTGTGGTCACCGTGATCACGATGGTGTTGCCGGTGGTCACCGAGCTGGTGCCCGAGATGTCCCAACTGAACAGCGCGCCACCGCCACGGGTCTGTACCGCTGCCGAGGTGATGGTCAGGGTCTCGTTACCCGCTGGTGGTGCTGTGACCGAGACGCTGACCGTGGCAGGGGTCGACAGGGCTCCGAAGGAGTCCGCGGCCTGGTAGGTGAACGTTGCGGTGAACGGCGCCGTGATGGTGGCTGGTGGCGTGTAGGTCACGGTGGTGCCGTTGGTGGTCACGGTGCCGCGGCCGACCGCTGGCTGGGTCAGGTTGTTCACGGTCAGCGGCACGTTGCCTTCAGGGTCGGTGTCGTTGGCCAGCACAGTGAGTACCAGCGGGCTGCCTGCCAGGGTGGCACCGGTATCGTTGCCTGCAACCGGTGGACGGTTAGGCGTGACGGTGACACTCACGGTCGCAGCCGAAGTCGATTTCAACCCTTTGCTGTCCACGGCCTTGTAGGTGAAGGTCGCGGTGAGCGGTGCGTTGACCACGGCTGGCGGTGTGTAGACGATCGACGTGGTGCCGTTCAGGGCGACGGTGCCTTGCCCGGTAGCCGGTTGGGTCAGGTCGCTGATGGTCAGCGGTGTATCGCCGTCCGGATCGCTGTCGTTGGTCAGCACGTTGAGGGTCAGCGGTACGCCGAAGCCGGTGCTGCCGGTGTCGTTGACCGCCACAGGTGGCCGGTTTTCACCGTTGTTCGGCGCGGTGCCGAGGACGATGACCGGTTCGGTGTCCACACCGCCGCGAGCCGATTTGACCGTGACGAAGCCAGGTGGCTGATTCAGGTTAGGCACAGTCAACTGCTGGCTGGTGCCGCTCTTGGTCATCGGGCCGAAGCCTTGGGCAATCATGTCGGGCACCGAGGTTTCGTCGCTCGACGTGGCTTCCAGGGTCAGGGTGTGGTTGCTCCAGGTGTACTGGGCCGTGCGGATTTTCACCACGTCGACCAGCTTGGTGGAGACCGCTGTCGGCTTGGTGGTGCCCAGCGGGTTGCTGGCGGTCATGATCACGAACGGTGGCAGCGTCGTGGCCGAATGGGCGACGAAGAAGTTGCCGTTGTTATCGCCGAGCAGGTTGAACTGGCAAGGGCTGGCCGGTGTGCCCGGCACCAGTGCCAGGGTTTCCCGGTAGCACAGCGTGGAGCTGTTCGGGGATGAGGCGAACAGCTCCACGCGAGTGCCCGCGGCATTGCGGCTGTAGGTGCCGCGTCTGACTTCGACCGGGGTCTGCACGCGAGGGTCGCGAACCTTGCCGCTGACGGTGAAGAGGTTCTGGATCAGCGTGCCGGCAGGGCCTTCGATTTTCACGAAGTTGGTGCCGAACGGGCTGCCCGTCACCGTTTCGGTGATGTTCGGGTCGCCAATATAGGTATTGACGGAACCGGTCTCCGGATCGATCTCGGTGTAGGGGCCGCCGACGCCTTTGACCCATGGGCCGATATTGCCGGCGAGGGCGCCGGTGAAATCGCCAGGGGCACCGATGCCGATGTCGCGGGTCAGGTTGATCGCCCGCCGGCCGGTGGTGGTGACGTTGAAGGTTTCCACGCCGTAAGGGTGGGTCACGGTGTAGGTGCCCGGCCGGTTGGCGGGAATGTCGATACGCATGCGGATGCGCGCGAAGCTCTGTTGCGAACCGTCGCTGGGCGGATCGGTGGCGAAGGCGGCTTCGACGCCTGCGGTGTAGATCTCCAGGCCGTAACCGGCAATCGGGCTGACGTTGGATTTCAGCTGCGCCTGCAGCAGATACCAGAACATTTCGTCAGGGAAGTTATCCGGGAAGACCATCGGAAATGCGTCGTCGTAGATACCGGGAACGGCACCGAGCGTACACATGTAGGCCGGTGGCACGGCGGCGGCGACCCGGGAACTCACGGCGCGCGACTGGCACAGTTCCAGCTCGCGACCCTGTACCGGATCGGCGAGGTCTCTGTACCACTGCGGGAAACGTCCTGTGGCGACGGTGTAGGGGCCAGGGTCCACCGAATCAAGGGCGGCGTACGCCGACCCGCTGACTGCGATGAGACTCATGGCGCCGAAAATCAGACTTGGCCAACTGTTCATGTTGCCTCCAGATTCGAGTGCAAGGAGTGGTTGCGATCAGGGAACGATCACCACTTCTTCGGTATCGCTGCCGCCGTTGGACGAGGTCACCGTGACTTTGGCTGGCGGGATCGGCGAGATGCCGGTCGTCAGGGTCTTGGTCGCGTCGCCGCTGAGCGTGCCGATGGCGCCGCCGGAACTGCCGGTCGCCGTCAACGTGACCGCGCTGGTGGCGTCACTGGTGGTGGCGGTCAGGCTCAGTTGGCCGTTGCCCAGGCTGTACGTGGCGTTGGTGATGGTCACCAGGTCCGTCAGCGCATGGGGCACCGTGGTCGGCGTGCTGGTCGGAATCGCCAGGTGGTTGTCGGCGGTGACCTGCACGCTGGTCGGCAGCACGCTGGGGTTGGCCGTGGACTGGCCGTACCAGCTGCCGGTGGCATTGGCTTCGGTCATGGCGATGGTGGCGTTATCGGTGTCGACATACTGGGCAGTGCCCGGTGGTGGCGGGGCCAGGGCGAACACGTCTTCCTGGGCCTGAACACCGGTGCTGCCGGTGCCGCCGGTCTTGCGCGAGTAGGTGGCGCGCTGGACCACGGCCGGGGTTGGCCGCACGACCGTGGACAGCTTGCCGGTAATGCCGAACACGTCGGTGCGCACATCGAGGCCGTTGGGGCCCTGAACGCGAACGTAGTTGGTATTGAACGGGCTGCCGGTGACCTGCTCGGTCAGGTTGGGGTCGCCGATGTATTGCGAAGCGGTCCCCGTGACCGGATCGGTTTCGGTGTAAGGGCCGTTGACGCTGCGCAGGAACGGCCCGACATCGCCGGCCAGGGCGCCGGTGAACACGCCCGGGGAGGTGATGCCGATGTCCCGGGTCAGGTTGATGGCCTTGATGCCGTTGGCGCCGCCGTTGCCATTACCGTTGCCGTTCGGCACGGGAGGGTCGACGGTGAACACTTCAACCCCGTAAGGGTGGGTGATGGTGTAGACGCCGGGCGCCGCGTTCATGCGGATACGGATCCGCGCGAAGCTGATCTGATCGTTCGGTGCCGGGTCACCACCGCCGAACGCCGCTTCCAGCGCGGCGGTGTATTTCAGATTCAGTGTGGTGGCGCCTGCCGTCGGGATCGCCGCATCCGCGAGGAACCAGAAGGCTTCATCGGGGAAGTTGGTGGGGAAGACCATCGGCTGGGTGTCGTCGAACACGCCGGCGGTGACCGCCAGGGTGCACATGTACGATGGCACGCCAGGGGTAGAGGGCACCCGGGAACTCAGTGCCTTGCCCAGGCACAGGTCAAGCGTGCGACCGTGAGTATCCTGATACCACTGGGCGAAGTTACCGTTTTGCGGACTGTAGGGTCCCTGATCGACCGCAAACAGAGCGGCCTGGGCTGAACCGTGCACGGCTGCGATCAGCGACAGCAGGGTGACGGCTTGGGTCAATTTGCTGGGCATTTGTTTTCCCTCTCGCAATGAACCGGGCCTCTGGCGTGGGTAGGACAAGAGCGTCGGTTCCAGGAGGCTGAGGGGGCCAGCGCAACATCTGTACCAGATCTTCGGCGCGCCGCTGCAGGCCACGGCCAACAAGGCTTCCAGCGATCAGGACAAAAAAATGCGGGGGCGTTGCGCAGGTGAAACAGCGGGGGACAGTGGGGCGCTCTCCCCAGAGTTGGGGGAACCGCGTGGGGAGTTTCAGGGCTGGTGGCGGGGTAGAAACGGGTGTAGCGATGTGTTGGGAGCGGTTCTCAACGCTGTCGGACGGACGGCGGCAGAATGAAAAAGTTCCGGTTTTTTCGGGAAACTTCCTTGCCTATCAGGGACTAAGCGCCAGACGGTCAGTGTGGGTGATATCGCTGTGATATCAGTCGCGTAAAGCCCGGATGAAATGTCGCTATCGTTTAGCCACGGCTTGCGCTATACCGACTCTAAAAAGTGACCAGGATGGCTGTCATGGGATCCATAGGGCGCAACGACATGCTGACTCAGGCCAGCATAAAAGAACTCGAAAAACCGCCAAGGCCACAATTCAATCTGCTGCGCTGGTTCTCCATCGTCAGCTTGCTGGTGATCGCCTCGGTGGCCATCGGGCTGGGGCTGATCTCCACCCGTTTCGTCGTCAGCGAAGCGGTGCAGCGCGATTCCCTGCTGACCTCGCAGTTCGTCCACGCCATCGGCCCGACGGAGATTCGCCACGCCGATATCCCGTCGCGCTACACCATGGGCCAGTTGCTCGACACCCGTGCCGACATCCCGCTGGCCGACGTCGACCCGGAAGTGCGGCGCAAGGCCCGCGACGAGTTTCTCGACCATATTTCGTCACTGCCCGACGCCTTGCTGGTCAACGTCTACGCACCGGACCGGGTGATCATCTGGTCGACCAATCCGGCCCTGATCGGCAAATCCATCCTCGGCAACGAAGACCTGGAAGCTGCGTTCAATTCGCGTCAGCGCACCGGCAGCGCCCACCATGAAAACCAGCGTCGGCAGAACGAACAGAAGTTCCTCAACCCGCCGGATTACCTGTTCATCGAGAACTACATCCCGCTGTTCGACGCCGAAGAAAAGGACGTGCTGGCCATCGTCGAAATCTATAAGGAGCCCAAGGACCTGATCGCCAGTATCGAGCGCGGCTACGTGGTGATCTGGGTCTCCACCGGGCTGGGCGGCATGCTTATTTATCTGGGCCTGTTCTGGATCGTGCGGCGCGCCTCCAAGCTGCTGGAATTCCAGCAACGCCAGTTGATCAACAGCGAGAAATTCGCCGCCCTCGGCGAGATGTCCTCGGCGGTGGCCCACAGCCTGCGCAACCCGCTGGCGACCATCCGTTCCAGTGCCGAGCTGGCGCTGGAAGTGGTCGACCCGGCTGCACAGAAAAACATCAACGACATCATCAGCCAGGTCGACCGTATGTCGAAGTGGGTCCGGGAATTGCTTCTGTCCCTGCGGCCCATCAGCGGCGAGTCGGAAGCGGTGGATCTGGTGTCGTGCGTACATGATGTGCTGCAGTCCTACGAACAGCAGATCCGGCGGGCCAATATCAGCGTCGAGTTCTCCCCGCAGGAGGTGCCGATGGTGGTCAGCCAGCGCATTTTGCTGGCGCAGATTCTCAACAGCCTGATGTCCAACGCCATCGAAGCGATGGCCAAAGACGGCAAGCTGAAGATCGAGATTGTGCCCGAGCCTGCCAGCGGCCGGGTTTACCTGACGGTGGCAGACAACGGCAAAGGCATGTCCCGGCAACAGGAGGCCATGGTGTTCAAACCGTTTTTCACCACCAAACAGGGTGGGCTGGGCGTTGGCCTGGTGCTGGTCAAGCGGATCATGGAGCGTTTCTCCGGCAAGGTCTCACTGACCAGCCGCGAGCAGGAAGGCACCCGTGTGAAATTGACGTTCAAAATTGCAACGTGAGGGGGACGCGATGGAGCACAGCATACTGGTGGTCGAGGATGACGAGCTGCTGGCCAACAATATCCAGACGTACCTGGAGCGTCGGGATTTCGAGGCGCGGGTCTGTCATTCCGCCGAGGAGGCTCTGGAAGCGCTGCAGAACTGGCGTCCGGACGTGGTGCTGACCGACAACTCGCTGCCCGGCATGAGCGGCCACGAGCTGATCAATGCGCTCAAGGAAAGCGCGCCGGACCTCAAGCTGATCATGATGACCGGCTACGGCAACATCGAAGACGCGGTCACGGCGATGAAGGAGGGGGCCTTTCATTACCTGACCAAACCGGTGGCGCTGCCCGAACTCAAGCTGTTGCTGGACAAGGCGCTGGCCGCCGAACGCATGGAGCGCACGCTGTCGTTCTATCAGGACCGCGAAGCCAAGCATTCCGGGTTGCAGGCGCTAATCGGCGACTCCCCGGCGATGATGGGGGTCAAGAGCGTCATCACCCAGTTGCTCGATGCCGAAACTCGCATGACCAGCAACGATTTGCCACCGGTACTGGTGGAAGGCGAAACCGGCACCGGCAAGGAACTGGTCGCCCGGGCCCTGCATTTCGACGGACCCCGGGCCAAGGGGCCGTTCGTGGAATTCAACTGTGCGTCGATCCCGGCGCACTTGATCGAAGCCGAACTGTTCGGCCATGAAAAGGGCGCCTTCACCGACGCCAAGGATCGCCGTACCGGGCTGGTCGAAGCGGCCGACGGCGGCACGTTGTTCCTCGACGAAGTCGGCGAAATGGACCTGCTGCTGCAGGCCAAGCTGCTCAAACTGCTGGAAGATCGCACCGTGCGGCGCATCGGCTCGGTCAAGGAGCGCAAGGTCGACCTGCGCATCATCAGTGCCACCAACTGCAACCTCGAACAGATGGTGCAGCAAGGCAAATTCCGCCGCGACTTGTTCTTCCGCCTGCGCATCATCTCCATCAAGGTGCCGCGCCTGCAGGCCCGTGGCGAAGACGTGATCCGCCTGGCCCGGCATTTCCTGCAGACCCACGGCAAGCGCTACGGCAAGAGCGACCTGTATTTCAGCAGCGAGTCCGAGCACCTGCTGCGCAGTTATAACTGGCCGGGCAACGTGCGCGAGTTGCGCAACATGCTCGAACAGACCGTGCTGCTGACCCAGAACAATTGCATCGCGCCGCATCAACTGGGCCTGTGCATGAGCCTGATGGACGAGCCGATGATGGCGCAGGCGGCGTTCACCCCGGCCTTCACCCCGCAGCCGCCATCCCTGGGCGACGACATGGGCAGCATGAACCTGCCGGAAGTGGAAAACGAAATGGTGCGCAAGGTGCTCGACAAGACCGACTGGAATGTCACCAAGTCGGCGCGCCTGCTGGGCCTGACCCGCGACATGCTGCGCTACCGCATCGACAAACTCGGCCTGACCCGGCCGGACCGCACCCAGTCATAGCCAGCGTCGATGACGGCGATTGCCAGCGGTGATTTCCGCCGCTGGTCGGCGCTCCCTACAATCGGTTTCACACAGAGAAACCAGACCAAAGGGAGACACTCACCATGGGCATTGAAATCGGTATCAACGAACGGGACCGCGCACAGATCGTCGAAGGGCTGTCGCGGCTGATCTCGGACACCTACGTGCTGTACCTGAAGACCCACAATTTCCACTGGAACGTCACCGGCCCGATGTTCCACACCCTGCACCTGCTGTTCGAGGAGCAGTACACCGAACTGGCCACGGCGGTCGACGCCATCGCCGAACGCATCCGCGCCCTGGGCTTTCCGGCGCCGGGCACTTACTCAACCTATGCGCGCCTGTCGTCGATCAAGGAAGAGCCCGGCGTGCCGGCTGCCGCCGAGATGATCCGGCAACTGGTAGAAGGCCAGGAAGCCGTGACCCGCACCGCTCGCGGCCTGTTCCCGCTGCTTGAACAAGTCAGCGACGAACCCACCGCCGACCTGCTCACCCAGCGCATGCAAGTGCACGAAAAAGCCGCGTGGATGCTGCGTTCGCTGCTGGAGAACTGATTAACCCTCCAACCCCACAGGAGTCCGGCTTGCCGGCGGTGGCGATTTTGAAATCGCTGACGCCGGCAAGCCGGACTGCTTTCGCGACCCTCGTAACCTCGGATTGCTCCCACGGTAAATCGAGATTCACTCATGCGTATGGGCAATCCTCCCACGGGAGGCATGCGGCACTGCAGGATGGGGTGTTGTGCCGACATCTTGCAGCCGACACAGATCCTGTGGGAGGGAGCCCTGCCCGCGAAGGGGCAAGCCCGGTCAACACACTGTTGGCTGACCTGACACTTTATCAGCCCCGACGGCTACCCTCGCGCCAGCAACCCTTGCAGCACGGTTTTCAGACCCACCCGGCCCTTGCGGGGCACGCCTTCGAAACGGATCCATCCCTGATTGAAACCGTCGAGCATCTGCATGCGCGGCAGCGGATTGCTCATGCCCTGAGCCAGAAACAAGGCTTCCCAATCGCGCCGTGGCACGGCCTGTACGGTCACCGGTTGATCGAGCAGTTCCGCCAGGGTGGTGGCGATCTGCTCCGGTGTGACGGCTTGCTCGCCTTCCAGTTCGACGACGCGCTTGCCTAACCAGTGTTCCTGCAACAGCTCGGCGGCCACCCGACCGACGTCGGCGGTGGCGATCATCGGCACCGGCTTGTCCAGTGGTTGCAGGAAGCTCTGGATCACGCCGGTGTCGGTGGCGGGCTGGATGTCCCAAAGGCAGTTCTCCATGAACCAGCCAGGCCGCAGAAAGGTGACGGGCAGGTCCAGCTCGCTCAGGCTGTTCTCCAGCAGTTGCAGCTGGGTGAGCAGGTTGGTCTGGCTGGCCTGCGCGCCGATGGTCGACAGGCAGACGATCTTCTCCGGGCGTGCCGTGGCCAGCGCCGAGTGGAGGTTGGCGATCACCGAACGGGCCTCCGTAAAGCCTTCGGACGGCGAAAAGTTCGGCGGTAACAGCACGAACACCGCGACGCTGTTCTGAAACGCCTGGGTCAGTGCGCGCACGTCATCGACCTCGGCAACGGCCACTTCACAGCCCAGATCCGCCCACGGTTGGCCTTTTTCGTGGCTGCGAACCACCGCGCGGACCGGCTTGCCGGCTGCCAGCAACTGACGTGCGACGGCACCGCCGACTTGCCCTGTAATGCCCATGATGGTGTACATGCGAAATCCTCGATCAGGGCGACAACGCGTCGCCGTTGCAAGAATGCTGCGCCGGTTGCCTGGATTCTCCGATAGCATGAGTGTCATCGCACAAGTGACGGAGAATCATCAATGAGCCTGGACGGGCATCTGGTCAGCGGCATGGGTGTGCTGTCGGCGGTGGTCGACAGTGGCAGCTTCGCCAAGGCCTCCGAGGTGCTGGACATGACCCCGTCCGGTGTCAGCCGTGCTATCGCCAGGCTGGAGGCTCGGTTGGGTATCCGCCTGTTCGATCGCACCACTCGCTCGGTCAAGCTGACCGATGAGGGGCGGCGACTGTATGAGGAAATCGCGCCGCTGTTGGCCGGGTTGGAGGAAGCCGCGACGCTGGCTTCCGGCAGCGCCACGGCAATTCGCGGACGTTTGCGGGTCAATGTCGATCCGTATTTTTCCCGACTGCTTCTCGCCCCGGCGCTGGGTGATTTCATGGCGACTTACCCGGAGCTGGAACTGGACCTGCTGACCCGCGAGCAACTGGGCGATCCGGTGGCCGATGGCGTCGATCTGGCCGTGCGCTTCGGCGAGCAGCCGTCGTCATCGCTGATCGGTCGGCAATTGCTCAAGACCCGGGTGCTGACCGTGGCGTCGCCGGCGTATCTGAAGCGGCATGGCCGGCCGCGCCACCCCACCGACCTGCAAAGCTCACAGCATATCTGCGTCGATTTTCGCGATCCGCAGACCGGTCGGCCGTTTGCCTGGGAGTTCCACCGCGGCAGCGAGCGGCTGCAGGTCGATACCCGTGGCCGGCTGATGGTCAATGATGTTGGCACCCTGCATCGCATCTGCGAAGAAGGCCAGGCGGTGGGGCAGGTGCTGGAGCTGGGGGTGGAACCGGCGATCCGCGCAGGACGGCTGATCGAATTGTTTCCCGAGTGGCCGGACGAGTACTTCCCGCTGTATGCGTTGTACCCGTCGCGGCATCTGCCGCCCGCCAAGGTGCGGGCGTTTCTCGAGTTTGTCGTGGCCTTGAGCCGCTGACTGGCGGCTCAGCCTTTGGCGGCGGCTTCTTCCGCCTCTTCGTCGATACGGTCGGCTTCGAACAGTTCGGCCAGCTCGGCGCGGGCCTCCAGTGCGCTCTGCATGACCTTGGTCGCGTCGTTGTAGATCAGGTGCTGACGGTTCAGCACCTGTTCGTCGTGACGCTTGAAGCGGTTGATCCGCGCCTGTGCCTGGGCTTCGCTCAGCCCCAGGCCGATCAGCGTGCGGCGCGTCATCTCCAGACTGGAGTAGAACGTTTCCCGCACGGCCTGGGCGTCGAGGTCCATCAGGCGGTGAACGTGCTGACGGTTACGGGCCCGGGCGATGATTTTCAGGTGCGGGTACAGCTTGCGCACCAGTTCGGCGGTCTTGATGTTGGTGTCCGGATCGTCGGTGGCGATGACAAAATATTCGGCCTGGTCGACCTTGGCGGCGCGCAGGATTTCCGGGCGCAGCGGGTCGCCGTAGAACACCGGCACGTTGCCGAAACTGCGGGTGAACTCGATGGTTTCGACCGAAGTGTCGAGGGCAATGAACGGAATGTTCTGCGCCCGCAGGATACGCGCCACGATCTGGCCCATCCGGCCCATGCCGGCGATCACCACACGCGGGTTGTCCGATTCGATCTCGCGGTACTCCTCGGGCACGTCCTTGACCACCGCCTTGGGTTTCAACCAGCGCGCCATTACCAGCAACAGCAGTGGCGTCAGGGCCATGGACAGGGTGATGGTCAGGACCAGCGTGTCGTACAGCGCGGCATCGAACAGCCCCTGATCGCGGCCGATCTTGAAGACGACGAAGGCGAATTCACCGCCTGCCGCCAATACAAGACCCAGACGCAGTGCGCTCTGTTTGCCCAGCCCGCCGGCCATGCGTCCGACGAAGAACAGCAGCGGCAGTTTCAACGCGATCAGCAGTACGGTCAGCGCCAGCACGGTGAACGGCGAGCTGATCAGCAGGCCGATGTTGGCGCCCATGCCGACGCTGATGAAGAACAGCCCGAGCAACAGACCCTTGAACGGTTCGATCTGCGATTCCAGCTCATGACGGTATTCCGAATCGGCCAGCAGCAGACCGGCGAGGAACGCGCCCAAGGCCATCGACACGCCGACCAGATCCATCAGCCAGGCGGTGCCGATCACCACCAACAGCGCAGTGGCCGTCGACACTTCCTGAATCTTGCTCTTGGCGACGATGCGGAACACCGGGCGCAGCAGGTAGCGACCGCCGACCACCACCACGGCGATGCCGCCGAGCACTTGCAGGCCGTGACGCAGCGAGTCGCCGGAACTGGCTTCGTGACCACTGCCGGCCAGCATCGGCACGAGGGCGATCAGCGGGATTGCGGCAATATCCTGAAACAACAAAATCGCGAAGGCCAGACGGCCATGGGGGGCGTTCAGTTCCTTGCGTTCGGCCAGGCTCTGCAAGCCGAAGGCCGTCGACGACAGCGCCAGACCCAGGCCCAGCACCACTGCACTGTTGAGCGGCTGGCCGAAGCCAAGCAGGGCCACCGTGCCAATCACAAGGCCGGTGAGCAGCACTTGCGCCAGGCCCACGCCGAATACCGATTTGCGCATCACCCACAGGCGCTTCGGCGACAGCTCCAGGCCGATGATAAACAGCAGCAAGACGACGCCCAGCTCGGAGATGTGCGCGACGCTTTGCGGGTTGCCGATCAGGCCGAAGCCGGCAGGGCCGATGATGACGCCGGCGATCAGATAGCCGATCACGGCGCCGAGTTGCAGGCGCTTGGCCAGTGGAACCGCCAATACGGCGGCGAACAGAAACACGACTGCGGCCTGTAACAGGCTGCCTTCATGGGGCATGGGGGGACTCCTTGCTCGCGGAGGTCATAGTGAAAGCGCCTATTCTACGCGCTGACTTTTCACACAAACCTGATCACATGTGCTCAATTGATAAAGTGAGTGTATTAAACCACGCCAAAGTGACAGGATCAGCGCCCGAGACGCTTCGCCGCAGCCACGGGCCGACCGGTGAGATGCCAGCGCCGCCGTGCTGGCGTAACATATGCGCCGCGTTTGCCTTGGGTGAACGATCTTTAGCCGTTTTCAGGATTCCCGCAATGACCCACAAACAGCGTCTGATTTACTCGATCATCATCGCCTTGAGCGTACTGGCCATCATGCTGGGCCTGTCGCACCTGCAGACCATTGGCGTGCTCAGCCAGAAAACCTTCCAGTACATCGCGATGGCCGTGGCCGTGGTGGTGGTCGTGCTGAACGGCATCCTGCGTCGCAAGGTCAAGCGCTGACAGCAGGGGCGCAGTGATGATTCTGGAACACCTGTGGGAGCGAATTCATTCGCGAGAGGCCGGCACATCCGACACATCTGTATCGTCTGTCATGCCACATCGCGAATGAATTCGCTCCCACAGTGCATGCCGCAGCGCTTGTCCGCTGGTGGCTCGCACGTCCTGCGCGGGCCACGCTTTACTCCGTCCCGCCGATTCGACACCCTTGCGCTTTCCATAACCCAGAGCAGGAAGCGTGGCATGAGTGTGCGGATCGAATTCAAGAGCAACCCCAGCGAAGACGAGCGGCTCCAGATTCTGGAACCGCTGCGGGCCTATAACGCCGCTCAGGCCGGTGATGGCCTGTCGGAGAAGTTCGCCTTCTTCGTTCGTGATGAACACAGCGACGCCGTACTCGGCGGCCTGCATGGCCGGATTCTGTATCGCTGGTGCTTCATCGAATTGCTGGTAGTGCCCGAACAGAGCCGCGGTCAACGTCTGGGCAGCCGGTTGATGGCGATGGCGGAAGAGTTCGCCCGCGAGCGCAACTGTGTGGGTGTGTGGCTCGACACGTTCGACTTCCAGGCGCCGGACTTCTACCGCAAGCACGGCTACGAACAATTCGGTCAGCTGGACGATTACCCGCCGGGCCACCAGCGCCTGTTCTTCCACAAGCGTCTGGTGCCCGAGAGCGCCTGACCGGCATCGCTCACCAATCCGGTTTACGCTCTCTATCAGCCGAAGCGTTCCGCGCGGTAGGGCTCTGGGTCGGTGAATGGTGTCGCGCCGGTCATCATCTGCGCCAGCAGACGCCCGCACACCGGACCCAGCGTCAGACCGTGGTGGGCGTGGCCGAAGTTGAACCACAGGCCTTTATGCCGAGGGGCAGGACCGATGACCGGACGCATGTCCGGCAGACACGGTCTGCGCCCCAGCCAAGGCTCGCCGTCCAGTCGCTCACCCAGCGGGAACAACTGGCGGGCGACGGCTTCGCAGCGGCGCAATTGAATCTCGTTGGCCGGTGCGTCGGCGGCGGCAAACTCGACCCCGGTGGTCAGGCGAATGCCGCGCGCCATGGGGGCCAGCACGAAGCCGGCCTGGGCGTCGACGATCGAGTGGCGCAACTCGGCGCCGGGCTGCGTGGCGTAGTGCATGTGATAGCCGCGCTTGATCGCCAGCGGAATGCGATATCCCAGCGGCGCATACACATCGGCCGATTGTGGTCCCAATGCCAGCACCACCTGCCGGGCCCGCAGCGTGCCGTCTTCGCTGTCGACCTGCCAGCCTTCACCGGACTGGCGCAGGCTGCGCGCATCGCCACGCAACAGCACACCACCGCGCTGCACGAACAACGCCGCGTAACCGCGCACCAGTGCACCGGGATCGGTCACGTTTTTCGGATCGAGCCAGTGAATGGCGCCGACCACGCCCTGCAGATCGGGCTCGCGCTGGCGCAACTGCCCGGCATCGAGCACGTCATAGCGCAGGCCGTACTGCTCGAACGTGCGCGCATCGGCGATGGCCAGGTCGAGTTCGGCAGGGTCCCGATAGAGCTTGATCCAGCCTTCTGCACGGATTAGCTCAGTCATGCCTGCGGCCTCGGCCAGCGTGTCATGCTCACTGACGCAGCGCTCGATCAACGGCTGCATGGCGCGGCTGGCGATCGTCAGATTATCCGGTGCCGATTGCCGCCAGTACTCGAACAGCCACCCGGCCACGCTGGGCAGAAAGGTCGGGCTGTAACGCATCGATGACTGGCGGTTGAGGCTATAGCGCAACAGGCGCGGCCAGTCGCGAGGGAAGGGGTAGGGAATCATGCTGGAGCGTTCGATCAGGCCGGCGTTGCCGTGGCTGGTGCCGCGGCCGGGCTCGTCACGGTCCAGCAACACGACCTGCTGGCCTGCGGCTTGCAGGTGCAGGGCGGAACACACGCCGACGATGCCGGCGCCGAGCACGAGGGTCTGACATTCCATGGATCGGTCCTTGATGGTCTGGGGGCAAACGGGGTGCGAGAAACTGGCGCGCAGTTTACCTGTTTGACGGCCCACAGTACTCTCCAGCCAGACTGATGCGTGTGTGCTGGCATCAGGCCTTGTTCTGTCCGGCTTCCTCTTTTAATAAATACATCGGAGCTTCAGATGTCCTCACCCCGCGACACCGTAGACACCCAGACGATTTCCTTTGCCGACCTGACCGAATTGCTGCGGCAGATTTTTCTGCGCCACGGCACCGCGGAGCCGGTGGCCCGGGTACTGGCCGAAAACTGCGCCAGCGCCGAACGCGACGGCTCGCACAGCCACGGGATCTTTCGCATCAAGGGCTACCTGGCCTCGCTGGCCGCCGGCTGGGTGAACGGGCAAGCGGTACCGAAAGTCGAGGATGTCGGCGCCGGTTTCGTACGGGTCGATGCCGGCGGCGGCTTTGCCCAGCCAGCCATGCAGGCCGCACGGGCGCTGCTGATCGACAAGGCGCGCGATGCCGGGATCGCGATTCTGGCGATTCGCAACTCGCACCACTTCGCCGCCTTGTGGCCGGACGTCGAACCGTTCGCTCAGGAAGGTCTGGTGGCGCTGAGCGTGGTCAACAGCATGACCTGCGTGGTGCCCCACGACGCGCAAAAGCCGCTGTTCGGCACCAACCCGATTGCTTTTGCTGCACCGCGCGCCGGTGGTGAGCCGATCGTGTTCGACATGGCGACCAGCGCCATCGCCCATGGCGATGTGCAGATCGCCGCACGGGAAGGGCACTCGTTGCCACCTGGCATGGGCGTGGATCGCAACGGGCAGCCGACCCAGGACCCAAAGGCGATTCTTGACGGCGGTGCGTTGCTGCCATTTGGCGGTTACAAAGGCTCGGCGCTGTCGATGATGGTCGAGCTGTTGTCGGCGGCTTTGACCGGCGGCAACTTTTCTTTCGAGTTCGACATGTCCACCCATCCCGGCGCGCAGACGCCGTGGACCGGGCAGACGATCATCGTCATCGACCCGGACAAGGGCAGCGGCCAGGCGTTCGCCCAGCGCAGCGAAGAGCTGGTGCGGCAGATGCACGGTGTCGGCCAGCAGCGCATGCCGGGTGACCGGCGTTATCGTCAGCGCGAACGTTCACTGGCCGAAGGCATCGTTCTGTCGGGCGACGACCTGAATCGTCTGCGCGGTCTGGCAGGCGCCTAGGCCTGCAGCCTGATCGGCGGGCCCGTGCGCTTGAGCGTGACCGGGCCTTGCTGCGCGACATGCAGGCGGATCATTTGCTGAGCGTCCATGGCTTCGCCGGTCGAGCGGGTTTTCGCACTACAGGGCATGGCCAGGGCGGTGGCGCTGATTGCGACCAAAAGCAGGGTCACGACGAAAGCGATAAGGCTTTTCATGCTGTTGCCTCGCAGGCTGAGGAACATGCGTTCAATGCTCACAGGGTACGAGCCAGAGCGCTGCGGGCGGTATTCGATTACTGCCCGGTTCTTGCCTGATGCTGTCGTCGGCCGCACGGGTATGAATGCACGGACGTCTGACCGCTTGTCGTAACAGCGCTTGCGTTTGCCGGTTTCTGCAAATACTGTATGTTTAAACAGTATTTCAACGAAAGAGGAATCGACGATGCTTACCCATTGCGCCGACATCACTGAAAGCAGCACTCAACCTGCCGTGTCCGGTTTCGATCAGATCTGGGGCAACGCCATGCAGCGCGAGGATTTTCTGGCCCTGGCCGCCAGCCTGCGTCAATTCAACCTGAGCCAGGCAAACCTGGCGTTTTTGCCAGGCACGACAGGGCAGCCCGTCGAGCAGGTAGCTTTCGCGCAGGAATGATTTCACACCGGACCTGAGTCGGACCGGTGCGTGGGAAGAAGGGGAGTCAGGCCTTGTAGCGGCCGGGGTTGTTCACGACGGGTGCCATTTCGCCGTCGTCCGCTTCGGGCTGGCGACGTTTGCCGGTGCGGATCAGGCTCAGTGCCAGCAGCGTACCGATCAGGGACAAGGCGCACCAACCCAGTAAAAATGTGATCACGTCTGGTTCTCCGAACTGCAGAAATCGGGTTGTCAGCAAAAATGACAAACTGTCCATCCGAATCTATCGGCCGCCGTCAGGCTTCCCTGAGGCCGAAAAAACGCAAGCTTGAACAATTGTCGGGATGATGGCAACTCCCCCGGACCAATGGGGTCTTGCTTTAAACAAAGTCTATTTCGAGGGCGATGTTTATGAGCGATCTGGGTTCGCGTTTAAAGAATGAGCGCAAACGGCTTGATCTTTCACAGCAGGAGTTCGGTGCCATCGGCGGTGTCGAGGCCAATGCACAGGGCAAATACGAGAGCGGTGAACGCATCCCGCGCTCTGATTACCTGGCAGCGCTGGGCAAGAAAGGGGTGGACGTGCTGTATGTGTTGTCTGGCGAGCGCACGCCGATTGCCGTCGATACGCTGAACGACACCGAGCGGGCGATCATCACCCATTACCGCGCACTCGACGAAGACGATCAGGGCGCCATCCTGCAGTTGGCGCAGTCGTTGTCGGAATGTGCGACCGAGGCCAGCCAGTCGTCTGGCTGACTCGGTGCCCGTGGCCGGGTTGTGGAGGAGTATATGAAACGTATATGCTTCGTATATTACTTCTGCAGCGAGTCAATCATGGGGCTGGTCAAGATTTCCGAAGGCATGCACGCCAATCTCCGCTCGGCCAGCGCCGCGCTGAGTCGTTCGATCAACGCACAGGCAGAGCACTGGATGCGCGTAGGTATGCTTGCCGAGCTCAATCCTTCGCTGGATTACAGTGCGATCTGCCAGTTGTTGCTTCAGGCGGAAACCGACGCAGGCGAACAGGACCTCGACGTGCGTCGCGTCCAGGCGGTGTCGCAATGAGCATCACAATCAAGAGCGAAGCCGATCTGGTCGGATTGCGGGTGGCGGGCCGTCTGGCGGCCGATGTGCTGGCGATGATTGCTCCGCATGTGAAGCCCGGTATCAGCACCGAGGCGCTGGACGACATCTGCAACGACTACATCGTCAATGAGCTGAAAGTCACGCCGGCCAACGTCGGTTACCACGGTTTCACCAAAACCACCTGTATTTCGCCGAACGCGGTGGTGTGCCATGGCATTCCTTCGCCGGATGACATTCTCAAGGAAGGCGACATCGTCAACATCGACGTCGCGGTGATCAAGGATGGCTGGTACGGCGACACCAGCCGCATGTATTACGTCGGCGAGGTCAGCCCGCTGGCGCGGCGCCTGGTGGAAACCACCTATGAAGCCACGCTGGCGGGCATTCGCACGGTGAAGCCGGGCGCGACGCTGGGTGACATCGGTCATGCGATCCAGACTGTGGCGTACCGCGAGGGTTTCAGCGTGGTGCGCGAGTATTGCGGGCATGGCATCGGTCGCAAGTACCACGAAGAACCGCAAGTGTTGCACTACGGTGCGGCGGGCAAAGGGCTCAGGCTCAAACCCGGCATGGTGTTCACCATTGAACCGATGATCAACGTCGGCAAGCCGGGGACCCATGTGCTGGATGACGGCTGGACGGTACTGACCCGCGACGGCTCGCTGTCGGCGCAGTGGGAGCACATGGTGGCGGTCACCGACAGCGGTTTTGAATTGCTGACCCCATGGCCGGACGGCACGGGCGATTACCCTGCGGTGTAATAGCGGATCTGTCGGCGGGTGAGTGCCGGCAGACGAATAAAGTCACAATTACACAAGTGACGAAAGTCCGACTCAGCTTGTAGTCTCCTTCTCGTTCCCCTGTAGTGCTGCTGCCTGACCGGCTCAAGGAAGATCAGGACAGCGGCACTTGGGGAGAACACCAGATGCTGTCTCGATCACTTCCTTTTGCCGACATCCATATATCTGCAGGAGCGCGCTTGCCCGTGAAAGCGCGGTGTCAGGCCGACGGTCCGCCATCGCGGGCAAGCGCGCTCCTACCGTTTCTACAGCTTCCCGATTAATTGGCTGAGCTTTACCCCTGCAAATGCTTCGCCGCGTCCACGCCTGCGGAACTGAGCTTGATGGGGTATTTGAGCGAACGTTCGCCCCGGGCCGGGTTGTCGACGCTGCCGTCATGGATCAGGCCCGCCTCCTGTAGATGTTGAAGGGCGTCGGCGACGGCGTTTTCCCCTCGGTAGTTGTCCAGCACCTCTTTCCCCAATCCGCCGGGGTGGGCATGCAGCAGCCGGGTCAGGACTTCTTTCTTGAGCGCGTTATCGACGTTCATATTTACCTCGCTTTGCTGGTTGATGAGCGCTGCTTGTAAATACCGACCGCCGTCTTCACGGTTCGTTTGGACTTTTTCAGCTCAGGCGCGTTTCCACGACACTTGGGTCACTCCAAGGTCTTCGGCGTAACGCATGGCCAGTCTGAGCGGGCCGGTGGCGACGTTGCCGTCACGTGTCCCGACGCCAGCATGCAGCGTGGCGAAGTGCACGGCATCGCTTTCGCAAAGATGGCTGGCCTGGTGGGAAAAACATCGAGGCTCGCCTCGAAACCGGTAATGAATTTCAAAATCCTTGTAATCATTCATCGTCATGGCCTGTCGGGCGTCGTTCACGCCGCTCTGAAATTGAGTACTTCCATCATGTACCTGACAGCCTGTACGCCGAGCTTATCGGCGGTGCTGTCACTTCATTTCGAGATCGATACAGGCTTGCCAGTACTTCAAGCGGCCAGAATCGTCGTGCCTTTTCTCTGAGTGAGGCGGGTACCTGCACGATCGTGCGAGGTGTGTGACCCGTGGAGAATTGCATTGTCTCGTGGCGTTTTGAATGCTGCCCCGATCAGCGGCGATGTGCCATATCTGTTTGAGTGGCATCTATGGTTCAACCGGGTAGAAAGCCGTAGATGCACTCTGTTTTTGAGGGGGCAGAAGAAATGGCGCAGGCGCCTCAGTGACAGTTGCCAGCCAAGCGGTAGTGCTGTGCTTCAGCCGCTGCGGCGCTGTTGAACTCGACCCGGTTCGACTCGGCGATGGCGTTGTACGACGGGCAGTCAGGGCGGTGGTAAACCATGGTTTTCTTGTTGCCACGGATGGCCAAGGCCAGGTTGGCAGTGTTGGCGGCCGGAGTCGCGGGTTGCATCGGATTGGCTCGCGCCGGTTGCGTGCTGACACTGACTGGGCCGACATTGCCGAGGCTGGCACTGAGGAAGATCGGCGCGTGGTCGGAAACGCTGTCACGCCCTTGCGCATGGGTCATGCCCAGGTATTTCGGGTAGTTGAACACCTGCACGTTGTTGACCCGAATGGCGGCGTTCTTGCCCACGAAAATGTTGTCGTAGAGGTTGGAGAACTTGCCGTCTGTGGTCGACAGGGTACTGGCGCCGCTGGTGACCAGTGGCTTGGCGCTGGCATCGAGGCTGTTCCAGGCCGGCGAGTCCGGTGGGGTGTTGAAGTCGCCCATCAGCATGATCGGGTTGTTGCCAGGGTAGGTGTCTTTCAGCCAGCTCCAGTAGTTCGACAGGGCAACAATTTCCGAGGCGCGGTCTGCCTGACTTTTGCCGTACAGGATGTGCACGGTGGCGACCACGAAGGTCGAGCCGTCCTTGAGCGATTTGAAGCGGGCGGAGTAGGGCTCGCGTTCGAAGGTGTCATTACGGTCGAGGTAGGTGACGGCACCGTCCTCGTAGGCAACGGCGTCATCGCGCCAGACGAATCCGTACATTTCCTTGTACGAGGAACGGCCGACTGCATGGGAGGCCATGGCGCTCCAGTGCTTGCCGGTCTGGCGGGTCAGTTCCTTGGCCAGTGCTTGCAGGGCGTCTTCATTCATCAATTCCTGAACGGCGAGAAAGTCGACTTTCTGCGCGACCTTGGCGATGCCCTGGAAATCCTTGTTCGGGCGCACGCTCAGGTGCTCAAGGTTCCAGGTGCCGATATTGATGTCCGCCGAAGCGTTTTGCAGGAAGGAAAGGGTCAGCAGCAGCGCGAAAAAAAATCGGGACATTGATTCCAACTACGACAGGGGTTAAGGCGAATGAGCGCAAGCTGCGAGCCGCGAAGGCTGCAGCTTGCCGCAGGTGTTTTCGAGCGGGGGGAGCGTCAGTCTTCCTTGGGTACAGTCCAGAAGATCTGCACGCCGCCATCGTCGCGCCAGGCGAGGGTGACGTTGTCGTTTTCCGCAATTTCTTCGAGCAACTGCGCCCAGTCATCCTCCTGCTCGTCGGCAAGGCGGAAGATCAATGCGGAGCGGGATCGCTGCGCGGTGGGCGAGTTGATGATTTTCTGGATGCGGGTACCGAGACGCTCGTAAGAGCCTGGTGCAGCGGCAGAGGCGGCTTGACTGGACACGAAAAAGATCCCTTGTTTTTGCTGTATGCACATACAGTATTTCAGTGTGGGACGTTTCGCAACACTGCTGTAGGACAAATAATGGCGATCACTCAATTCTTTGATTTACCTCGCCAATTTTTGCCTGGCGAACCAAAGACGCTTGAGCCGATCTGATCCTTTGATAGCCATTCAGTTCACCGTGAGCGGAAATACAGGAGCCTGTATGAACATCAAAGGGTTTGGGTTGACGATGGCGTTGCTGGCCTGTGCCGCGCTGGCGGGATGCTCCACGGCGACCGTCGTGACACTGCAGAACGGCACGCAGTACGTGACCAAGGACGCGCCGAAGACCAAGGGCAAGGACGGTTTTTACGAGTTTCAGGACATCTCTGGCAAAACCGTGAGAGTGCGGGCTGACGAGGTGGCAACGGTCAAGGAGGAAGATTGAATCCAGGGGCCTGATCACCGGGAGTGATCAGGCCCTGTCATTTCAGGCTGTGTTTTACAGCGCTGATCAGTATTCCCAGAACATCCGCTGCAGCTCTTTGCTGTCATTGGTTTTGGTCAGGCCGACCATCGCCAGAATCCGCGCTTTCTGTGGATTCAGATCGTGAGCCACCACCCAGTCGTACTTGTCGTCAGGCTGTTCGGCGTTGCGCAGCACGAAGCCGCCAGCGTTGACGTGGGACGAGCGAATGATCTGCACGCCGTCCTTGCGCAGCGCTTGCAGGGTCGGTACGACTTTCGACGACACCGAGCCATTGCCGGTGCCGGCATGGATGATCGCCTTCGCGCCGCCTTGGGCCAGTGCCTTGTAGGCGGTATCGGAAACGTTGCCATAGCCGTAGGCGATATCGACCTGCGGCAGGCTGCTGATCTGCTTGATGTCGAATTCCGAGTTCAGCGTGTGGCGCTTGACCGGCTGGCGGAACCAGTAGGATTTGCCCTCGACCACCATGCCCAGCGCGCCCCACGGGCTCTTGAAGGCTTCGGTCTTGATGTTGACCATTTTGCTGACGTCACGACCGGACTGGATCTCGTCGTTCATCGTCACCAGCACGCCTTTGCCCTTGGCTTCCTGGCTGCTGGCAACCGCAACGGCGTTGTACAGGTTGAGCATGCCATCGGCGGACATGGCGGTGCCCGGACGCATCGAGCCGACGACCACGATCGGCTTGTCGGTCTTTTCCACCAGGTTCAGGAAGTACGCAGTTTCTTCCAGCGTGTCGGTGCCATGGGTGATCACGATGCCATCGACATCCGCGCTTTCTGCCAACTCGGCGACGCGCTTGCCCAGTTGCAGCAGGTTGTCGTTACTGATGCTTTCCGATGCGATCTGCAGCACTTGTTCGCCGCGCACATTGGCCAGTGTGGCCAGCTCCGGTACGCCGGCGATCAGTTTGTCGACACCGACCTTGGCCGCCTGATACGTCGCGCTGTTGGCCGTGCTGGCGCCGGCGCCGGCAATGGTCCCGCCGGTTGCCAGAATCACGACGTTGGCCAGTTTCGATTTCTGTTGCGGGGGCTGTTCGGCGGTCTCGGCGAACGCCAGGCCAGGAGTCAGCAGGAAGCAGAGGGTCAGAGCGCCGGATTTAAAGGTTTTTACTGCAGCAGTCATTATTGTTCTCTCGCTGTGGTTAGACGGTGCCGTCCTGGCACCGGGAGTCTGTTTCATGGGGATGAACGCAGAGCGCACCGGGATGGTGCAGATTCCGTACCACGAGAGAGAGGTTCGATCGTGCTTGTTAACTATTTGAAAAATATGATTTTTTTAGGTTTGTCTGGAGACGGTGCGTCCGGCCTGCCGAACGTTGCAGAAAATTGCGGTCGGATAGCCGAACGGAGCAGCTACAGTACACATTTGTCCGCAAACAGGTGGACGAAAAGGGGGAATCGGCCGAGCCGCATATCGCCATGAATTGCCTGCTCGCGCAGTTGACAAATGTTGAAACCATTCCCATAGTTTCACTCACGCAAACGTTTGCGATCACGTCGTCTCCTGAAATCGACGCGCATTCGGTGCCGATACAATAATCATAATGTCGGAGTGATTCCATGAAGCTGCCATTCGCTGCACGCCTTCTTGCTGTAGCCATGCTCACCGCATCCGCTGTAACCCTGCCTCTCTCTTCTGCCTACGCCGACGACGCCAAGAAGCCGACCGTCGCGCTGGTGATGAAATCCCTCGCCAACGAATTCTTCCTGACCATGGAAGACGGCGCCAAGGATTACCAGAAGCAACATGCCGCCGACTTCGACCTGATTTCCAACGGCATCAAGAACGAATCCGACACCGCCGCGCAGATCGACATCGTCAACCAGATGATCGTCAAGAAAGTCGATGCGCTGGTGATTGCGCCGGCTGATTCCAAAGCACTGGCCTCGGTGATCAAGAAGGCCATGGATGCGGGTATCAAGGTGGTCAACATCGACAACCAACTCGATGCCGACGTGCTGAAAAGCAAGAACATCGAAGTGCCGTTCGTAGGGCCGAACAACCGCAAGGGTGCCAAGCTGGTGGGTGACTACCTGGCCAAGCAACTGACCGCAGGTGATGAGGTCGGCATTATCGAAGGCGTGTCGACCACCACCAACGCGCAGCAGCGCACCGCCGGTTTCAAGGATGCGATGGATGGCGCACAGATGAAAATCGTCTCCACGCAATCCGGCAACTGGGAAATCGACAAGGGCAACGCCGTGGCCTCCGCGATGCTTCAGGCTCACCCGAACCTGAAAGCCTTGCTGGCCGGCAACGACAGCATGGCGCTGGGCGCCGTTTCTGCGGTGCGCGCGGCAGGCAAGACCGGCAAGGTGCAAGTGGTCGGCTATGACAACATCAATGCCATCAAGCCGATGCTCCAGGATGGTCGCGTACTGGCGACAGCCGATCAGTTTGCCGCCCGGCAGGCTGTGTTCGGCATCGATACCGCTCTGAAAATGATCAAGGGCGAGAAACTCGACATCAAGGATGGTGTGATCGAGACCCCGGTCGAACTGGTTACCAAACCCCAGTAATCGCGGGCCTGTTCCAACACCTGTAAAAGCGCCTGTCCGCAAGGGCAGGCGCGTGGAGAGCGTTATGTCAGCGTCTGCTCAGGCCGCTGTTCTATCTGTCAGTGGTATCGGCAAAACCTACGCCCAGCCTGTTCTCGGTGACATCGACCTGACGCTGATGCGTGGGGAAGTGTTGGCGCTGACCGGCGAAAACGGTGCCGGCAAAAGCACCCTGTCCAAGATCATCGGCGGGCTGGTGACACCCACCACCGGCCAGATGCAGTTTCAGGGTCAGCCTTATCAACCGGCCAGTCGCACCCAGGCGGAAAAGCTCGGCGTGCGCATGGTCATGCAGGAACTTAATCTGCTGCAGACGCTGTCGGTGGCGGAAAATCTGTTCCTCGACAACCTGCCCAGCCGTGGTGGCTGGATCAATCGCAGGAAGCTGCGTGAAGACGCGATCAAGGCCATGGCTCAGGTTGGTCTGGACGCCATCGACCCTGACACACTGGTTGGCGAGCTGGGGATCGGTCATCAGCAGATGGTCGAAATCGCCCGCAACCTGATCGGCGATTGCCACGTACTGATTCTCGACGAGCCGACGGCGATGCTGACGGCCCGTGAAGTGGAGATGCTGTTCGAGCAGATCACCCGTCTGCAGGATCGCGGCGTTTCCATCATTTACATCTCCCATCGCCTCGAAGAGCTGGCGCGTGTGGCCCAGCGCATCGCCGTGTTGCGTGACGGCAAGCTGGTCCGCGTCGATGCCATGGCCAATTACAACAGCGAACAGCTGGTGACCCTGATGGTCGGGCGCGAGCTGGGCGAGCATATCGATCTGGGCCAACGCCGGATTGGCGAGGTGGCACTGTCGGTCAAGGGCCTGAGCCGCTCCGACAAGGTTCGCGACGTGTCCTTTGACGTGCGCGCCGGTGAGATTTTCGGCATTTCCGGCCTGATCGGTGCCGGTCGCACGGAGTTGCTGCGCTTGATCTACGGCGCCGACCGTGCCGACAGCGGCAGCGTCGAAGTGGGCAGCCCACTGCGGTCCGTGCGGGTGAATTCGCCGGTGGATGCGGTAAGCCACGGTATCGCCCTGATCACCGAAGACCGCAAAGGTGAAGGCTTGCTGCTGTCGCAGTCGATCAGCGCCAACATCGCGCTGGGCAACATGGAAGCGATTTCCAGTGTCGGCGTGGTCAATGGCGGGGCGGAGACGGCCCTGGCCAAACGGCAGGTGGAAGCCATGCGGATCCGCAGTTCGAGCCCGACGCAACTGGTCTCGGAGCTGTCCGGCGGCAACCAGCAGAAGGTCGTGATCGGCCGCTGGCTGGAGCGCGATTGCCAGGTGATGCTGTTCGATGAGCCGACTCGCGGGATCGACGTCGGCGCCAAATTCGACATCTATGCACTGCTCGGCGAACTGACCCGTCAGGGCAGGGCGCTGGTGGTGGTCTCCAGCGATCTGCGCGAACTGATGCTGATCTGCGACCGCATCGGCGTGTTGTCCGCCGGGCGTCTGATCGACACCTTCGAACGTGACCACTGGACTCAGGACGAGTTGCTCGCCGCAGCCTTCGCTGGCTACCAAAAACGTGATGCGCTGCTGTCCGATGCCGCGCCCAGGAACGACTGATGAAAACTTCGACTACCCCGGCCGCGCTGCCATCGCCAGGCAAGCGCAGCGGTAACTATTTCGGCCTGGGCACCTACTTGGGCCTGGCCGGTGCCTTGCTGGCAATGATCGTGCTGTTCTCCCTGCTCAGCGATCATTTCCTTTCCTATGAAACCTTCAGCACTCTGGCCAACCAGATCCCCGACCTGATGGTGTTGGCGGTGGGCATGACCTTCATCCTGATCATCGGCGGCATCGATCTGTCGGTGGGTTCGGTGCTGGCGCTGGCGGCGTCGGCGGTCAGCGTGGCGATGCTCGGCTGGGGCTGGGGCGTGCTGCCGGCGGCGTTGCTCGGCATGCTCTGCGCCACCGCAGCAGGCACCCTGACGGGGTCGATCACCGTGGCCTGGCGCATTCCGTCGTTCATCGTTTCGCTGGGTGTGCTGGAGATGGCACGCGGCGTGGCTTACCAGATGACCGACTCGCGCACGGCCTATATCGGTGACTCCTTCGCCTGGCTGTCCAACCCGTTCGCCTTCGGCATCTCGCCGTCGTTCGTCATCGCGCTGCTGGTGATCTTCGCGGCCCAGGCCGTACTGACCCGCACAGTGTTCGGCCGTTACCTGATCGGCATCGGCACCAACGAAGAAGCCGTGCGTCTGGCAGGTATCAATCCCAAGCCCTACAAGATTCTGGTGTTTTCGCTGATGGGGCTACTGGCCGGTGTTGCGGCGCTGTTCCAGATTTCCCGTCTGGAAGCGGCCGACCCGAATGCCGGTTCCGGCCTGGAACTGCAGGTGATCGCGGCTGTGGTCATCGGCGGCACCAGCCTGATGGGCGGCCGTGGTTCGGTGATCAGCACGTTCTTCGGCGTACTGATCATTTCGGTGCTGGCGGCGGGTCTGGCGCAGATCGGCGCGACCGAGCCAACCAAACGCATCATCACCGGTGCGGTGATCGTCGTTGCCGTGGTCCTCGATACCTACCGCAGCCATCGCGCACGGCGGCGCGGCTGATATGGCGACCATCAAAGACGTCGCCGCGATTGCGGGCATTTCCTACACCACGGTGTCGCATGTTCTGAACAGAACCCGACCTGTCAGTGATGAAGTGCGCAAGAAAGTCGAAGCAGCCATCGCGCAACTCGACTACGTGCCCAGTGCCGTCGCCCGCTCGCTGAAGGCCAAGGCCACAGCGACCATCGGGCTGCTGATTCCCAACGGCATCAACCCGTATTTCGCCGAGCTGGCCCGGGGCATCGAGGACTACTGCGAGCGCAACGGCTTTTGCGTGATCCTCTGCAACTCAGACGACAATCTGGAGAAGCAACGCAATTACTTGCGCGTGCTGCTGGAAAAGCGCGTGGATGGCCTGATCGTATCGTCGGTCGGTGGTGGCGACAGCCTGGTGGAAAGCCTGTCGGCCGTACGCACGCCGATGGTCATCGTCGACCGGGACCTGGAAAACATCACCGCCGATCTGGTGCGTATCGATCATGAGCTGGGTGGTTATCTGGCGACCTCGCATCTGCTGGAACTGGGCCATCGGCACATCGCCTGCATCAGCGGCCCGGCCGAAACCAGCGTGGCGCGCATGCGTCTGGCCGGCTATCGGCGGGCCATGGCCGAGGCGGCTATCGAGGTGCCCGAGAGTTGGGTGGTGGAAAGCGATTTCACCGGCCCCAGCGGTTATCAGGCGGCGGGTCAGTTGTTGGCACAGGATCGACCGACGGCGATTTTCGCTGCCAACGACATGGTCGGCATCGGCGTGTTGCGGGCGGCGGCCGAGCGCAATATTCGCGTGCCGAGCGATCTGTCGGTGATCGGTTTCGACGACATTCAGATGAGTCAGTATGTTTACCCGGCGCTGACCACGGTCGGCCAGTCGATCCTGCAGCTGGGCGAGCGAGCGGCCGAGGTGCTGCTCAAACGGATTGCCACACCGGGGCAGGCCGCGGTCGAGCGCCTGATCGTCGCGCCAAACATCGTGTTGCGCGAATCCACCGCGCCGCCGACCAACGCATTCAACGAGTTTCGCTGAACCGGAGCCCGGCTCCGGACTGAAGAGTAAAGACGTCATGCAAGCAAAAGTAGTGATTGTGGGCAGCCTGAACATGGACCTGGTAACGCGCGCGCCGCGTTTGCCCAAGGGCGGTGAAACCCTGGCAGGCCATTCGTTCGTGACCGTACCGGGTGGCAAGGGCGCGAATCAGGCAGTGGCCGCAGCGCGCCTTGGCGCCAGCGTGGCCATGGTCGGCTGCGTGGGTGATGACGCGTATGGCGAACAGCTGCGTGGGGCGTTGCTTGCCGAAGGTATCGACTGTCAGGCCGTGACGCGGGTGGCAGGGGAGTCGACCGGGGTGGCGCTGATCGTGGTCGATGACAGCAGCCAGAATGCGATCGTGATTGTCGCGGGGGGTAACGGCCATGTGACGGCGGAGGTGGTTGACGGCTTTGATGCGTTGCTGGCCCAGGCCGAGGTCATCATCTGCCAGCTGGAGGTGCCTCTGGCTACCGTCGGTCACGTGCTCAAGCGTGGCAAGGCGTTGGGCAAGACGGTCATTCTCAATCCGGCGCCAGCCAGCGGTCCCCTGCCAGCCGAATGGTATGCCTGGATTGACTACCTGATTCCCAACGAAAGTGAAGCCACCGCGCTCACCGGTCTGCCGGTAGACAGCGTGGCGACTGCACAGGCCGCAGCCACAGCGTTGCTGGCATCGGGTGTGGGCAAAGTCATCGTCACCCTGGGCGAGCAGGGCGCACTGTTTGCCGACGCTGCCCGTTCGGAGCATTTCCCCGCGCCGAAAGTGAAACCGGTCGACACCACGGCGGCTGGCGACACCTTTGTCGGCGGTTTTGCCGCTGCGCTGGCCGAGGGTAAATCCGAATCCGACGCGATCCGTTTCGGACAGGTCGCAGCGGCGCTGTCTGTCACCCGTTCCGGCGCTCAGCCATCGATTCCGACCGTTGCCGAAGTCCAGGGATTTGCCCCATGAAGAAGACACCCTTGCTCAATATCGCCTTGTCCCGCGTCATCGCTTCGCTGGGCCATGGCGACATCCTGATGATCGTCGATGCCGGCATGCCGGTGCCGCCAGGCGTCGAGCTGATCGACCTGGCCGTGACCCATGGCGTACCGGACTTTCTCAGTGTGCTGAACACTGTGCTGGCCGAGATGCAGGTGGAAAGCCATGTGCTGGCCGATGAAATGCTGGCGAAGCAACCCCTCGCGCTGCCTGCCGTCGAGCAGTTGCACGAAGCCGGTCAGCTCGGCGAGCGACGCCTGCTCAGTCATGAGGCGCTCAAGCAATTGAGTCGCAACGCTCGCGCCATCGTGCGTACCGGCGAATGCCAGCCGTACACCAATATTGCCCTGGTCGCCGGTGTGGTCTTCTGATCGGGGCGCTTCACCCTCAACAACGGAAAGGGAGTTTTCCATGCAAGTACGTCGACACGCTGTCTTCGGATTGATCAGGAGGATTGCATTAGTGGCCATGTTTTCTGCAGGTGCGGTACAGGCAGCCGAGAAGCGCGACCTGATCATCGACACCGATCCGGGCGCCGATGACGTCGTCGCCCTGTTGCTGGCGCTGGCGTCGCCGCAGGAATTGAACGTGATGGCGATCACCACGGTGGCTGGCAATGTGCGGGTCGACAAGACTTCACGCAATGCCCGTCTGGCCCGCGAGTGGGCCGGGCGCGAAGAGGTGCCGGTGTACGCCGGCGCCGGCAAGCCGCTGGTGCGTACGCCGATCTACGCGGAAAACATCCATGGCAAGGAAGGCCTGCCGGGTGTCGAGGTGCATGAGCCGGCGAAGCCACTGGCGTCTGGCAACGCCGTGCAATATCTGGTCGAGACGCTGAGCAAGGCTGCACCGCACAGCATCACCATTGCCATGTTGGGCCCGCAGACCAATCTCGCGCTTGCGCTGGTCCAGGCGCCGGAAATCACCCAGGGCATCAAGGAAGTGGTGGTCATGGGTGGCGCTCACTTCAACGGTGGAAACATCACCCCGGTTGCCGAATTCAACATTTTCGCCGATCCCGATGCGGCCCGAGTCGTGCTGGCCAGCGGTGTCAAGCTCACTTACGTGCCGCTGGATGTGACCCACAAGATCCTCACCAGCGATCAGCGCCTGAAGCAGATCCAGGGGCTGAACAACCATGCGGGCAAGTTGGTGAGCGACATCCTCAACGAGTACGTCAAGGCGGACATGGTGCATTACGGTCTGCCCGGAGGGCCTGTGCACGATGCCAGCGTGATCGCCTGGTTGCTCAAGCCGGAGCTGTTCTCCGGCAGGCCGGTCAATCTGGTGATCGACAGTCGTGAAGGGCCGAGCTTCGGCCAGACCGTTGCCGACTGGTACGACACGCTCGGGCAGCCGAAAAACGTCTTCTGGGTCGAGAACGGCGATGCGCAAGGCTTCTTCGATCTACTGACCCAGCGCCTGGGACGGCTGAAGTAGTCGGCGTCAGGCCTCGCTCAAGGCGTCGGCCGAGTAGCGCAGGAAGACCTGATTCATGAAGCTCTGGGCGCCGCCGGTGCCCAGTTCCTTGACCAGCAGGTCGATGGCAATGATGGCCAGCTCTTCCGGGCTGCCGGGGCTGTGGGCGCATTGCCCCTGTGGCCATCTGGCCTTGATGTCCGCATCGATGGATACGATTGCCATGTGTTTCATCTCCCCCCGGAAAAATATCGATCCCTGATCTGCGGCGTGTTGGCGTGCCCAGCAGGCTGCGTAGTAAAGCATTCCGCAGGCTGTTTCGCACTTCTACTTAGGCATGAGTCAGGTGGCGCGTCGGAATTTTTTGCAGCGAGGGCTGGATGCCAAACGTTTTGTGACGATTTGTCTGAGCCGGCAAGACCCGTGCTCATGCAGACTTTGCCGTCCCGCGCGCGGAGGTGGCCTATCGCCTTTTTCCGCGACGCCCGCGAAACAAAGCGGCTTCACCGCTGTCGCACAGGTTCAGTAGACGTTAAAGATAAGGAGGTTGTATGCCCTGGAAATACGCATCATCGGGTCTGGTAATGGTCGTGGCACTGCTGGCAGGTTGCAGCAGTTCGCCGGAGTCTTCGACGCAACCCGCTCAGGATTCCGCAAACACCGAAACCGGCCATTCCCGTTGTGATGCGGCCTCCGCGCAATTCGCTGTCGGCAAGCCGGCATCGCCGGAGCTGCTGGAACAGGCACGGGTCAAGGCCGGTGCGCAGACCGCCAGAGTATTGGGGCCGCGGGACATGGTGACGCTGGAGTACCGATCCGACCGTTTGAATCTGAATACCGATCAGGCGGCCACGGTGGTTCGCGTCAACTGCGGCTGAGGATGGCAACAGGCATAAAAAAACCCCGTCAGTGACGGGGTTTTTTCAGCACGCTCGGATTACTCCGGACGAACCTGAGCGGCTTGCATGCCCTTTTGGCCTTTCTCAGCCACGAAGGAAACAGTCTGGCCTTCTTTCAGGCTTTTGAAACCGTCGGCTTCGATGGCCTTGAAGTGTACGAACAGATCGTCACCGCCACCTTGTGGAGTGATAAAGCCGAAGCCTTTTTCATCGTTGAACCATTTTACGGTGCCGGTTTGGCGATTAGACATGGGGTATCTCCAGATACAGAATTTTCAGTAGTGCTGTGCTGCTCAGGCCAACTGGGCACACGGGGCTATCATAGTCGAATTGTGTGAATGCTGAGCTTTTTCAGTAAGAACTTTGCACCTGCGTTACGCGTGCAGGCGCCAAAATGATTCATTCTCAGCGGCGAAACACTGCGCCAGCGTCTTTCGCAGAATCGCTGAAGCCCCTGTATTCAGTGGGCTTCAGCGGCCTGGTCGCGCTCACTTCAGGCATTGGCTGCAGAGCATTTGTGGCGGAGTGTAAATTTTTTATTTTTTGCCTTTCAGGCAGTTTTCACTCACCGCTTTCTGCAAACGAGAGGTCATTTCGGTACTTGGAGGTGTCGTTTTGTCATTCAACGACGCGATTTCCTTGTCCGAGAAATTCTTGTTGATCTGCTGGGCGCCACATTCGCAATGCGCCTTGACGGCATTGGCATCCATTCCAGGGTTGTTCTGAGTGGCGGCTGCGGTGCACTCGTTCATGTAGCTGGTCTTGGTTTTCGCATCCATGGCGGCATGAGCACTGAGCGGGAGAGCCAGTGCCAGCGGAGCGAGGAGGGCGGCAACACGTAGAAGCTTCATGGTGGTTTCCTTCTTGTCTGTGGGGCTCGCGGCGAGCGGGCCTTGAATAAAGGCCTCGAATTATCTGACGGCAGCGAGCGGTGCCAGTTCACTGTTCGCGATTGTTACGCTGCGAAGAGCGCTTAATTGCAGTATCCACCGCCAATTGCCTGACTTAGAGGCATATGGCTGTGTTAGGATGCTCGCCCTGCAGAATCCCTGGGGGGGTCGCGGGCCAGGTCTGGTGTTGTTCCAGGTCTGTCGATTTCGTCAATTCCAGTCACTATGGTTCGGTCAACCGGTTGCCGAAAGGCGCCTGCCACTGTGAGGCAGGTTCACCACCGAATCACGTACTGGCTCTATCCCAACCCACGTGACCTTTGGTAGGGGTCACCACTAGGAGAGGAGGCGCCATGCCAACCATTACTCTTCCCGACGGCAGTCAACGTTCTTTCGATCATCCGGTATCGGTCGCCGATGTCGCGCTTTCCATTGGCGCGGGTCTGGCCAAGGCCACCATCGCCGGCAAAGTAAACGGCCAGCTGGTCGACGCCAGCGACATGATCACTGCCGACGCGACCCTGCAGATCATCACTGCAAAAGATCAGGAAGGCCTGGAGATCATTCGTCACTCCTGCGCGCACCTGGTCGGCCATGCCGTCAAGCAGCTGTACCCGACCGCGAAGATGGTCATCGGCCCGGTCATCGAGGATGGCTTCTATTACGATATCGCCTACGAGCGTCCATTCACTCCGGACGACATGGCAGCGATCGAAGCGCGCATGCAGCAGCTGATCGAGAAAGATTACGACGTCATCAAGAAGGTCACGCCGCGCGCGGAAGTGATCGAAGTGTTCACGGCCCGCGGCGAAGACTACAAGCTGCGTCTGGTCGAGGACATGCCGGATGAAAAGGCCATGGGCCTTTACTATCATGAAGAATACGTCGACATGTGCCGCGGTCCGCACGTGCCGAACACCCGTTTCCTCAAGTCGTTCAAGCTGACCAAACTGTCCGGTGCCTACTGGCGCGGTGATGCCAAGAACGAACAGCTGCAGCGCGTATACGGCACTGCCTGGGCTGACAAGAAGCAGCTGGCTGCTTACATCCAGCGCATCGAAGAAGCTGAAAAGCGCGACCATCGCAAGATCGGCAAGCAACTCGACCTGTTCCACCTGCAGGAAGAAGCGCCAGGCATGGTCTTCTGGCACGCCAACGGCTGGACCGTCTATCAGGTCCTTGAGCAGTACATGCGCAAGGTGCAGCGCGAAAACGGTTACCTGGAAATCAAGACGCCGCAGGTTGTCGACCGCGTCCTCTGGGAGCGTTCCGGCCACTGGTCCAACTACGCCGAAAACATGTTCACCACTTCGTCGGAAAGCCGTGACTACGCGGTCAAGCCGATGAACTGCCCGTGCCACGTGCAGGTTTTCAACCAGGGTCTGAAGTCGTACCGTGACCTGCCGCTGCGTCTGGCCGAATTCGGTGCCTGCCACCGCAACGAGCCGTCCGGCGCTCTGCACGGCATCATGCGCGTGCGTGGCTTCGTGCAGGACGACGCGCACATTTTCTGCACCGAAGATCAGGTGAAGAAAGAAGCGGCCGACTTCATCAAGCTCACCCTGGACGTCTACAAGGACTTCGGCTTCACCGACATCGCCATGAAGCTGTCGACCCGTCCGGCCAAGCGCGTGGGTTCTGAAGAGTTGTGGGATCGTGCCGAAAACGCTCTGGCCGACGCCTTGAACGAATCGGGTCTGGACTGGGAATACCAGCCGGGCGAGGGCGCGTTCTACGGTCCGAAGATCGAGTTCACCCTGCGCGACTGCCTCGGCCGTAACTGGCAGTGCGGCACTCTGCAGTACGACCCGAACCTGCCGGAGCGTCTGGATGCCAGCTACATCGCCGAAGACAACAACCGCAAGCGTCCGGTGATGTTGCACCGTGCGATCCTCGGTTCTTTCGAGCGTTTCATCGGTATGCTCATCGAGCATTACGCGGGAGTATTCCCTGCGTGGCTCGCGCCTACCCAGGCGGTAATCATGAATATTACCGACAAACAGGCCGATTTCGCCCTTGACGTCGAAAAAACACTGGCTGAAAGCGGGTTTCGTGCCAAGTCCGACTTGAGAAATGAAAAGATCGGCTTTAAAATCCGCGAGCATACTTTGCTCAAGGTTCCTTATCTCCTCGTTATCGGAGATCGGGAGGTTGAAACGCAAACTGTCGCTGTGCGTACCCGTGAAGGCGCAGACCTTGGCTCGATGCCGGTCGCCCAGTTCACGGCGCTTCTCGCGCAAGCGGTTTCCCGGCGTGGTCGCCAAGATTCGGAGTAATTATTATTAAGCGTGAAATGAGACAGGATAAACGAACTGCACCGAAGGCCCCGATCAACGAGAATATCTCGGCACGCGAGGTTCGGTTAATTGGCGCTGACGGCGAGCAGATTGGCATCGTCTCGATTGATGAAGCGCTTCGAATAGCTGAAGAAGCAAAGCTGGATCTGGTAGAAATTTCCGCTGACGCCCAGCCACCTGTCTGCAAGGTGATGGACTACGGCAAGCACCTCTTCGAGAAAAAGAAGCAGGCCAGCGAGGCGAAGAAAAACCAGAAGCAGATTCAGATTAAAGAAATCAAGTTTCGTCCAGGGACGGAGGAAGGGGATTACCAGGTAAAACTACGCAACCTGGTACGTTTCCTGAGTGAAGGGGACAAGGCCAAGATCTCTCTGAGATTCCGTGGTCGTGAGATGGCCCACCAGGAGCTGGGGATGGAGCTGTTGAAGCGGGTTGAAGCTGACCTCGCAGAATACGGTTCCGTCGAGCAGCATCCGAAGATGGAAGGACGCCAGCTTATGATGGTCATCGCCCCCAAAAAGAAGAAGTAACCACCAGGGCACGGCAGGCCTTGCGGTTATGTTTATCCACTGAATGCGGAGTATCCGAACATGCCAAAGATGAAAACGAAAAGTGGTGCAGCTAAGCGGTTTCTGAAAACCGCGAATGGCATCAAGCACAAGCACGCTTTCAAGAGCCACATCCTGACCAAAATGTCGACCAAGCGTAAGCGTCAACTGCGCGGCAGCAGCCTGCTGCACGCATCTGACGTGGCAAAAGTCGAGCGCATGCTGCGCCTTCGTTAATTTTGATCAAGAAATAGAGGAAGTAACTCATGGCTCGTGTAAAGCGTGGCGTCATTGCCCGTAAGCGTCACAAAAAAATTCTGAAACTTGCTAAAGGCTACTACGGCGCGCGTTCCCGCGTATTCCGTGTTGCCAAGCAAGCGGTAC
>NZ_JBIVCU010000004.1:41693-311065 GCF_044746785.1 Pseudomonas sp. NPDC090208 | reverse complement strand
CGGAAATCAAGGCAGGCCAATAAGCCTACCGCGACCGTCGTCAGAAAAAACGTCAGTTCCGCGCTCTGTGGATCGCTCGTATCAACGCTGGTGCGCGTATCAACGGTCTGTCCTACAGCCGTTTCATCGCTGGCCTGAAAAAAGCGTCGATCGAAATCGACCGTAAGGTTCTGGCTGATCTGGCAGTGAACGAAAAAGCGGCGTTTGCTGCGATTGTCGAGAAAGCTAAAGCCTCTCTGGCCTAAGTCCCCGGCAATCACCGGCTCCTTCGGGGGCCGGTGTTAAACGTCATAGATAGGGGAAGAGCCTTGTAAGCTCTTCCCCTATTTCGTATCTGGAGTCTGTACATGGAAAACCTGGACGCGCTGGTCTCGCAAGCACTCGAGGCTGTGCAAAGCGCCGAAGATATCAATGCCCTGGAGCAAATCCGGGTTCACTACCTCGGTAAGAAGGGTGAATTGACTCAGGTGATGAAGACCCTGGGGAATTTGCCGGCAGAGGAGCGCCCACACGTCGGCGCCCTGATCAACGTTGCCAAGGAGCGTGTCACAGAGGTTCTCAATGCGCGCAAGGCGTCGTTCGAGGAGGCGGAACTGGCCGCCAAACTCGCCGCCGAGTCGATTGACGTGACCCTGCCTGGCCGCGGTCAGACCACTGGCGGTCTGCATCCTGTCACCCGGACTCTGGAACGTATCGAACAGTTCTTCACCCATATCGGCTACGGCATCGCCGAAGGCCCTGAGGTCGAAGACGACTATCACAACTTCGAGGCGCTCAACATCCCAGGCCACCACCCGGCCCGGTCGATGCACGACACCTTCTATTTCAACGCCAACATGCTGCTGCGCACCCATACCTCTCCGGTACAGGTCCGCACCATGGAGGGCAACAAGCCGCCGATCCGCATCGTCTGCCCGGGCCGTGTGTATCGCAGCGACTCCGATATCACCCACTCGCCGATGTTCCACCAGGTCGAAGGCCTGCTGGTTGATCGCGACATCAACTTCGCCGACCTCAAGGGAACCATCGAAGAGTTCCTGCGAGTGTTCTTCGAAAAAGAACTCGCCGTACGTTTCCGTCCATCGTACTTCCCGTTCACCGAGCCATCCGCCGAAGTCGACATGGAATGCGTGATGTGCAGCGGCAAAGGCTGCCGCGTCTGCAAGCAGACCGGCTGGCTGGAAGTCATGGGCTGCGGCATGGTTCACCCTAACGTGCTGCGCATGTCCGGCATCGACCCGGAAGAGTTCCAGGGCTTTGCCTTCGGCATGGGCGTGGAGCGTCTGGCCATGCTGCGTTACGGCGTCAACGATTTGCGCCTGTTCTTCGACAACGACCTGCGGTTCCTTGCGCAATTCCGCTAGATCGCAGCCCGTCAGAACACTTTTAGGAGAACAGGATGAAATTCAGTGAACAATGGCTGCGCGGCTGGGTAAGCCCGCAGGTTTCCCGTGACGAGCTGGTGGCTCGTCTGTCGATGGCCGGCCTTGAGGTCGACAGCGTTACCCCGGCTGCCGGTGTTTTCAGCGGCATCGTGGTCGGTGAAGTGCTGAGCACCGAACAGCACCCTGATGCTGACAAACTGCGCGTTTGTCAGGTCAGCAATGGTGCGGAAACCTTCCAGGTCGTCTGCGGTGCGCCGAATGTGCGCCCGGGCCTGAAGATTCCGTTTGCCATGATCGGTGCCGAACTGCCTGGCGACTTCAAGATCAAGAAGGCCAAGCTGCGCGGTGTCGAGTCCAACGGCATGCTTTGCTCTCAGGCCGAGCTGCAAGTGGGCGAGGGCAACGACGGTCTGATGGAACTGCCGGCCGACGCGCCGGTGGGGGAGGATTTCCGTGCCTGGCTGGAACTGGATGACGTCAGCATCGAAGTCGATCTGACGCCAAACCGTGGCGACTGCCTGTCGGTAGCCGGTCTGGCTCGCGAAGTCGGCGCGCTGTATGACGCGGTCGTCACCCGTCCTCAGGTCGCCGCAGTGCCTGCGATGCATGACGAAGTCCGTCCGGTTGACGTGTTGGCGCCAGCCGCTTGCCCACGTTACCTGGGCCGTGTCATCCGCAATGTCGATCTGTCCCGTCCGACCCCGCTGTGGATGGTCGAGCGCCTGCGCCGTTCCGACGTGCGCAGCATCGATGCCGCAGTCGACATCACCAACTACGTGATGCTGGAACTGGGCCAGCCGCTGCACGCATTCGATCTCGCCGAAATCAACGGCGGCATCCGTGTGCGCATGGCGGAAGAGGGCGAGAAGCTGGTATTGCTGGACGGCCAGGAAGTCAGCCTGCGCGCCGACACGCTGGTCATCGCCGACCACCAGCGCGCGCTGGCCATTGCCGGCGTGATGGGTGGCGAGCACAGCGGTGTTTCCGCCACGACCCGCGATATCTTCCTGGAAAGTGCCTTCTTCGACCAGATTGCTGTCGCCGGCAAGGCACGCTCCTACGGCCTGCACACCGACGCTTCGCATCGCTACGAGCGCGGTGTGGACTGGCAACTGGCCCGCGAGGCCATGGAGCGTGCAACCGCCTTGCTGCTGGAAATCACCGGTGGCGAAGCCGGTCCGGTCATCGAAACCGTCAGCGAGCAGCATTTGCCGTCGGTCGCGCCGGTCGTACTGCGTGCCGAGCGCATCGAGCAGATGCTGGGCATGAAGATGGAAGCGGCAGAAGTCGAGCGTCTGCTCACCGGGCTGGGGCTGAAAGTCGCTGCCGAAGGTGCGCAGTGGTGCGTTGAAGTGCCAAGCCATCGATTCGACATCTCCCTGGAAGTCGACCTGATCGAAGAGCTGGCGCGCCTGTACGGCTACAACCGTCTGCCAGTCCGCTACCCGCAAGCCCGTCTGGCGCCTCAGGCACGCCCTGAAGCCAAAGGCGACCTGCCTGCGCTGCGTCGCCTGCTGGTTGCCCGCGGCTATCAGGAAGCGATCACCTACAGCTTCATCGATCAGAAATGGTTCGAACTGTTCAGCCCAGGTGTCGAGCCTTTGCTGCTGGCCAACCCGATCTCCGCCGACATGGCCGCCATGCGTTCTTCGCTGTGGCCGGGCCTGGTCAAGGCGCTGCAGCACAACCTCAACCGTCAACAGGATCGTGTACGCCTGTTCGAAAGCGGTCTGCGTTTCGTCGGTCAACTGGACGGCCTGAAGCAAGAGCCTATGCTGGCAGGTGTGGTTTGCGGCAGTCGTCTGCCGGAAGGCTGGGCACAAGGTCGCGACGCGGTCGACTTTTTTGACGTCAAGGCTGACGTCGAGGCGCTGCTGGGCTTCTCCGGTGCGCTGGACGATTTCCGCTTCGCGCCAGGCAAGCATCCAGCGCTGCACCCGGGCCAGACCGCGCGTATCGAGCGTGATGGTCGTGAAGTCGGCTTCATCGGCGCGATCCATCCGGAACTGGCCAAGACCCTGGGGCTGGACCGTCCGGTGTTCGTGTTCGAGCTGATCCTGGCTGAAGTGGCCGAAGGTCGTTTGCCGAAATTCCACGAGTTGTCGCGCTTCCCGGAGGTCCGTCGTGACCTGGCGCTGCTGGCCGATCGCGAGGTTGCAGCCACTGCCGTACTGGACGTGATCCGTGAAAATGCAGGGGAATGGCTGACAGACCTCAGGCTATTTGATGTGTATCAGGGTAAAGGCATTGATCCGCATAGAAAAAGCCTTGCAGTTGGCTTGACCTGGCAACATCCATCGCGCACTCTTACTGACGATGAGGTAAATGCTTCGACGCAGCAAATTCTCACCTCGCTCGAGGAAAGGTTAAACGCCACGTTAAGGAAGTAGCGTATGGGGGCTCTGACGAAAGCTGAGATGGCCGAACGTCTGTACGAAGAGCTAGGCCTGAATAAACGAGAAGCCAAGGAACTGGTTGAGCTGTTCTTTGAGGAAATCAGGCACGCTCTGGAAGATAACGAGCAGGTCAAATTGTCCGGATTCGGCAATTTCGATCTGCGCGATAAACGCCAGCGACCGGGTCGAAACCCAAAGACAGGGGAAGAAATCCCGATTACGGCTCGCCGTGTGGTCACCTTTCGTCCAGGGCAGAAACTGAAGGCCCGAGTTGAGGCTTATGCTGGAACCAAGTCATAACGACGAGCTGCCGCCCATTCCAGGCAAACGCTACTTCACCATTGGTGAGGTAAGCGAGCTCTGCGCGGTCAAACCGCACGTTTTGCGTTATTGGGAGCAAGAGTTTCCTCAGCTCAATCCGGTCAAGCGCCGCGGAAACCGCCGGTATTATCAGCGCCAGGATGTGCTGATGATCCGGCAGATCCGCGCTCTTCTTTACGATCAGGGCTTTACCATAGGCGGGGCGCGCCTGCGCCTCTCCAGCGATGAGGTCAAGGATGACTCGCTGCAATACAAGCAGTTGATCCGGCAGATGATTGCCGAACTGGAAGATGTACTGGTTGTGCTTCGCAAATAGCCAGCCATCCAAATACTTCCAATATTCAAATGCTTAGGGTATATTCCTCGACGCTTTCGCAAGAAACACCAACAGATTCACGCCTAGTCGGGGCGTAGCGCAGTCCGGTAGCGCACTAGCATGGGGTGCTAGGGGTCGAGTGTTCGAATCACTCCGTCCCGACCATATATTTCAATGACTTAGCCGCCTTTTGGCGGCTTTGTTGTTTCTGGGTCAGTGACTTTTCGAGTGACCCTGCCGTTTTTCATCATGCATTTCTCCTTTTCAGAATCGTCAGCGCTGGTGCGCGCGAGTCGGTTACTGATACCTGGTTTGCCGCTGCAATCAACTGATTCAACTCTGCTGCCGAGTAGTGACTGGTTATGCTTCCGTTCTTATGGCCCAGCAACGCCTCGCGATCCTCTTCTGTCACACCAGCTGCACGTAGCCTTCTGCCAAAGGTGTGCTTGAGGTCGTGAACACGAATGCACAGGTAACCATCGTGGGCCTTGCGCAGAAACTTCTCCCCCACTTCTTCGCCGCTCTGATTCGCGCCACGTTCTCAGATGCGCCTGTTTCGTGGCGCGCAAAATACTCAGCCTGTGCGCAGGCCGGAGACAAACCATGAAGACCGAATACCGTGTACGTCCTGTGTTCAGGTACATCGTCACCTGCTTCACGCTCGACGCCCCCAGTTCTGGAGGTGCGAGAGGGGTGTCATCCATCACTATTGGCGAATTCGACAACGCTCATAGTGCGGAAGTCGTCGCTGAGTCCATGGCGGGCTCGGCTCAGACGGTGCGGCTTCAGTAGATGGGGACGGTGAATGACAACGATCGCCTGCAAAGACGGCGTAATCGCCTATGACTCCCAGATCACTCGGGGAGACGTCATCACCTATGACGACTTCGAGAAATGCTTGGAACGGGACGGCGTGAAATTCTTCTGCTCAGGCACAGTCTCGGACTATCAGCGCCTGGTGGACGTGTACTTCGGCGTCAAGCCTGAAGGCAGTATCGATGTCTCCGCGCTCGTACTGGACGGTGGCAAGCTGATGAGTGTTGCCGTGGATGACGCGTCAGGTCTGTGGAAGGCGCCGGTCATGATGGATCGCACATACGCCATCGGCAGCGGGACGCCATACGCCTTCGCGGCTATGGACATGGGCGCAACAGCCGTCCAGGCGGTAGAGGCTGCGGCGAAGCGCGACACCAGCACCGGTGGAACGATACGGACAGTGGTGATCAAGGCTGAGGAATTGCCACAGATCTAACTCACATAACCGTGCATTTTCGCAGCGATGAGTGCTCGCTCTTTGGAAAGAGTCGTGATCTGCCCAGTAGTGCCTTCCACCAGCATGTACAGGAAGTATTGGCCTTTTTGGTCCAGTAGAATTCGATAGGACGCGGCTGACGCTTCGAAGCTAGGTGCTGTGGTTCGATTCACAAGAAATTCATACTTGTCGACGTGCATGCGTTTAAGCGCCGCCTCGAAGTCTGCTTCGACATCGGCCCGCCATCGATCAGCGTTGAAAAATCTATATATCAGAGTCGCAAGGACTGCGAGAGCAACCCCGCCCGCTCCAAGAATATAAACCGAATCCTGCACGTGACTGACTCCCTGCGATGTCGTTAGGTGCAGATGAATACCGGCAACAAGCATCCAGTTCAAGAGATATCCATGACAGCCAAGCAACCCGACCGGGAGGCCATCGAACTTCCTGAAAAATACTGAAAAAGTAGTGGGCTTGAAGACCTTGTTCACACGTTTGCAGAGGGCGGCATTCGTCGCCCTCATGTGGCACTTACACCATCAAGCCAGCACCGACCTCGGCCACTTTGCATTTACCGCCAAGGCAACGGACGGCGTTCGCGCATCCTATCCCATCCTAGGGGCATCCAGGCTGATTTGGCGGATCCATCGTGCAGTAAAGGTTTGGCCCCGTCCTAACCTCACGATACGGGCCTGGCTGTGAATATGCCGAGCACGCCCCCAAAAGCGCGAGCGACAATATTGCTAAAACCTTGCAGCTTTTCATGTCTCTCACCGCCTCCGCGCAGAAATCACAGATACCCCATCGCCACAAGTCGATCACTCCCTGCACCTCCTCATTCCTAGGCCAGCACCGGCCTCGGTCACTTCGCGTCTCCGCCCGTCACCTTGGAAAAGGCGCAGGCTCATTGGAGGTTGCGAATGTCTTATCCGTCACTGCCCCATAGTCGCCCTTTACTCGCGCTGATACTCGTCGTACTAAAGGTTCTTTTGGATGCGCGCATCGCGAGAGTAGACCGATGATGCTTGCGAGGCTGGTCAAACTCCAGAGCTTGTAACCCGAGCGGCTCCCATGTCGGGATTGCCCAGGCACTGGTACTTAACAACTATTTCGGAGGTGGCGCATCCGAAGTAGTTGGCGGAAGTGCAGCGCGTGAACTGGTTACCGAATTTGTCAGCCCCCTGGTAGCCCCAAGCTGAGCATCGGGCGGCAGCAATGGTCAGCCGTTTGCTGAAGTCTGCAGATGTGATGCGATTGTTTCCTTGAAATGCCACCGTGACCATCCCGTCTGCCCGGCTGCCATCAAGAGCGGATATGTCTGTAGGGTTTTGAACACAGCCAGCAATTGCCACTGCTGCAAGCGCCATCTATAAATTTCGCATTTCAAATTCCCTTGGTAATTGAGGCGAGTACGGCTGACTAAGGCAGCTCGCCTGTCTGTATAAACTGTAGAAACTGCTCATCGTCGATGATGAAGGCGCCTGCTTCCTGAGCTTTGACGACCTTGGAAGGGCCGGCGTTTTCGCCGTAGCAGAGGAAAGTCAGAGATTTGCCGGCGGTCTTCATCACCTTCATTCCGGACTCTTCATCCTGGTGCTCGAGCTCTGCGCGCTGAGCCGCAGCAAAGCCGGTGAACAGAATTTGGTGAATGCCGTCGACTGGTGTGGTCGGTTGTCCACCTGCTGCCGCAGCAGCCGCGACTTCGGCCGGGTTGGGTCGTGTTGGCGCTTTTGGAGCCGGCGGCGCTGCGTCATTGAGAAGGAGGTCTTCGCCAGTGATGAAGGCGACGATCCGATCTTTGCGATAGGTCTTCGGGAACGTGTCGACTGCGGATCGGCCTTGCAGATAGAGCGAGGTTTCTTTCCACTGGATCAGCTCGCGATGGCTGATCTCGCCCTTTGCATCTTTGTACGTAAAGCTGATCACGCTCATAAGACCCACTCCATGTGATTATCCAACTTGCACCGACCCCGGCCACTTGGCGGCTACAAGCTTGACGGCGAACACTTCACAGCTTATTCACGGCTTCCTGAGCCTTTCTCTGCATCTCCGCTGACTGCCTCTCAGAGGCTTCCACGGTCGTGATCGAGACAGCCGAGCTGTCTATGTCGCCACTGTATTTTTGGGCAAAGATGATCACCTTCGAGCCCTTCCATAGCAGCGTCTCATTGTTAAATTCAGCGCCAGCTTTGGTCTTCACGACCTTCGCCGTCCGCTCAGTTGGGGGGCCATATTTGCTTATGAGAAGTTGCGAGAGGCTCACGTAGTCCTCGCTGTTTGCCGTCAGATAAAAAGACTCAATGCCTTGCCCGCCAGCGTCTGCATGGAGTCCGTAACCGGAACCAATGGAGGGACCGCTGCGAATCCTGAAGGTATTGTAATAGGGCTCGTCGTGGCACATTGTCCGAGTCATATTGCCCCGAGTGCAGAGCGGTAGAACTTGGTCAACCTTTTGATCAAAGCGGAGCCCCATGAAGCTGTCAGGCTCCTGCTGCCACACTTTTGGCGCAGATTTGGTCGGTGTTGCGGCGTAGGCGCAAAAGGGCAGGCAGAGCGCCGACACAACTATCGGTATAATGAGTGAGGTGATTTTCAAAGTGCCTCCTTGCGTTGAAATTAAGTGCTACAGGTCGCCGCCACGCCATATGGCCTGACCAATGACCCTACGCCTGTCCTAGTCAGACCAGGCTCGCGTTCCAGACCAATAGGATGCGAGCTTGAATATAGCTTTCTTCAACCAAGACATCCTCGGCCGGATGCTTCACGTTATCCGAAATCATCTTGAATTTTTCTCTTCCCTTGAGCTGCAGGCGCTTGATGAACTGGTGGCCTTGGTAGGAGAAGAAGTAAATGCCGTCGCCTACAAAGTCGCGGATGCTGATGCCCGCAAGCAGTGGGTCGCCATGCTTTATAGTGGGGGGGCATCGACTGGCCCCAGCCAGTGATGATTTTCAGATGGAAGTGCTCCTTGAACTCGACGCCCATTGATCGAAGCTGGGACGGACTCACACGAACGTCCTGAAGCAGCTCAGGGTAATCGTGCGCAACTTCACCATCGCCTAACGCGCCGCGAACGTTGTAGTGGGCGATCCATACCTCATCGCTGACTTTACCAAGGCGATAATAGTCACGCTCTAGAACACTTCCAAAATCTTCACCCTCGGCTACCGCGAGCAGCTTTTTGAGCTTTTCATCGCCAAGCCTTTTGCCGGCCAGCATTTCGCAGATTTTATCCGCTGCAGAAGGAGCGGGGGCGGTGTCCATCATTTCGGCGCCGACGTCGAGTGGAGCATACCCGCGTAACTGATCGGTCGTAATCCCAAACAGATCCGCAAGAGGCCGGACCTGTTTGTCGGTTGGCTCATGATCCCCTTGGGGCCATTGGGTTTGAGGATTCTCGAAATCGTGGATTGCCCAACCTGGGTGCGGGCCGATAACTGAACTTGGCTCAGTCCTTCGCGCTTCATCAGCTCAGCCAAAATTTTATCGATAGTTTTATGCATGGGTGCAATCATCGCCTTGGGCGGTGCATACGGCAATGGAGTGGGGTGGATCACCAAAATGTTGTAAGGGCGGCTTCGTAACGTCGGTGACCGCCCCTGTTTCATACTCACCACAATTGGACGGAGTAGTCCACATTGACTCTCAGCTCATCGACGTTACGCGTAAAGTCACTGTTGTAGTCGGCTTGACGAATCCTGAATGCCACATCCTTGAACGGACCGCTCTGGATCACGTAGGAGAGTTCTATTCCACGTTCGCGTTCTTTGCTGCCGATGCCGCCACCCGGCAGCTCAATGTGATCGCCCTTGATGTAGCGCCACATACCGCGCAGCCCAGGTATGCCTAAAGCCGCAAAGTCGTAGTCGTACCGAACCTGCATCACACGCTCTTTGGGATTGACGAACTCGGAAACCAATGCGCCTTCGGTATTGACGTTGACACTCGTACCTGACACGTAAGGCAGTGCCGTATCGCCTGTAAGTTGCATATAACCAACGCCCAGGGAATGGCCGCCCACCAGCCAGGTAAACATACTGCTCAGGGTTTGGTTATCGACAGCCCCCGCTTTGTTATTGCCGTTTGCGCGGCTATCGAAATAACGTAAGTCAGTCTTGAGTCGGCTGGACCCCAGGTCCAGAAAATGCACCAGATCGATATAGTCCTGCTCATACAGGTCGTTGAGTGTTGCGTGGTAGTAGCGGGTGGTCAGGGTCTTTGACCAGTTGTAGTCGGCGCCGGCAATAGTCAAATCGTTCGACGTCGCTCCGGCCTTGAAGCGGCGGTTGGGGTTGGCGATTGCCATGGGTTCGTAATCGGTGGAGTCGCGATATTTGATGCGATCCAGATGTGCAACATGCAGCGTTAGCCCATCTATTTCTTTGGAAGTCAGGTAGCCACCCCGTAGCAAAGGTGGGAACAACCGCATGGTGTTGGCCAGCAGCACAGGCATCAAGGGTTGCAGTGTACCCAGTTGCACCTCTGTCTTTGAGTATCGCGCCTTGGCAGCCAGGCCGAATTTGGAATAATCATCTGCAACTTCGCGATTCGAAGCGTTATACGCCAGAATGCCGGTGCCGGTTCTGCCAGGGCCTGAGTCAAGCTTCAGTCCGAGCATCCCGACCGCATTCAACCCCAAACCGATCGTGCCTTCGGTATAGCCCGAGGCATAGTTGAATATGAAACCCTGTGCCCACTCTTGTGCCTGGGACTGGCCACCACCGTCGCGATAATCCCTGTCGTAATAGAAGTTGCGTAACGTCAGTTTTGCAGAACTATCGCTGATGAAGTCATTGGCCTGTAAAGATGAGCTGATGGCGACGAGGGTCGTCAGTACAAAGTATTTGTTCATTTTGGCCTTCATTTTATTGTTGTTGATAGGCGTGTGCTGAATGAAAGGCGAACGAATTCCACTCGCCGACCAACAAGGCTGGCGAGTTGAGTTCATGGCGGGTTCATTTTTTTAGATGTGGAAACAACAGCTGGCCAGATTGTCGATTGATGGCATTTAGCTGACCTTTGGAGAAGCCTTGGTAAGTGTCCAGGTTGCGTGTGAACCATTTCACCTTGTCGTTGATTGCGTAGGGTATGTCACTGCCGAAGAGCACATGGCCAGGGCGTGCGAACGCCATCAGGCTCGGCAGCACGGTCGCACTGGCGGACAGTGCGGTATCGAAATAAAAATTCTGCATCTGACCGATCAGTTCTTGCGGGGTAAATCCCAGGCCAAGATTGCCCAGGCTTTGGGCAAATCGGTCCGCCCCGTAGGGAATAAAGCCCCCGGCGTGGGACAGAATGATTTTGACGTCAGGGTATTTGGCAGGCACTCGGTTCGCCAGCAGGCTCAGCGCTGCCCGGGTCGTATCAAAAGGATAATCGGCCGTGGGGCCCGGAATGCCAGGGATAAGCTCCAGCCTGGGTTGAGTAGGGTGGATGAGCACGACAGCCTTGTAGGCGTCCAAAGCCTGCCAGACAGAATCGAAGTGTGCGTCGCCCAGGTAGAGACCGTCGTAATTTGATAGCAGAATCACCCCTTCGGCTTTCAACACCGTCATGGCGTGTTCCAACTCTTTCAAGGCACCATCGATGTCTTGCATCGGCAGGGTCACAAAGCTGCCAAAGCGCCCTTTATGCTCGCTGGCCAGTCGCGCGGCGTATTCATTGACGCGACGCGCCATGTCCAGAGCCGCTTGCCCCTTCCAGCCTGCGACACCCGGCGCGGTGAGCGAGAGCATGGCCACGTCGATGCCCAGGCTGTCCATCAACTCGATGTCCGAGGCTGGGTTCCACGCTGGCATTTTCCAGCCTGACGGGTCGCCACCGTTTTTAGCCAGGTCGGCCGCCCAGAAGTCCGGAACGAAGTGGTGGTGAACGTCAATGCGCCGGGCATTCGCGTTGATCATTCCATCCGAAAAAGGTGAAGCGGGTGAAGCGACGGCAGGCATGACTGCCATGACTGCAGCTGCGGAAATGGCGACGCCTGTAGCGTTCAAGAAGTCTCTACGTTTCATGTCGGTTTCCTTGTCAGCGACGAATTTGAACCGGGCGGTGTTCAGTTTTATGGTTATGGAACAACCCCGTACTGTTCTCGCGCGGGGTTCGACAAATGGGTTGTCAACCGATTTGAGCGCCGTTGCGCCGCACCGACAGGTAAAACATCGCCAGGGCGGCGATGACGATGCCCGGTGCCGAAGCGATCATCACCCCGGTGGTGCCGGTGCCGAGTGCGAGCACTTTGCCGGCCACCAACGGACCACTCATGGCACCCAGGCGGCCTATGGCGACGGCACTGCCGACGCCGGTAGCTCGCACCGACGGCCGATAGAAGTGCGGTGCCAGGGCATACAGCACGCATTGACCGCCGGTGGCAAAGAAACCGGCGACGAAACCGGCTGCGAGCATGCTTTCCCATTGACTGGCCAGGCCCAGAGCCGTCAGTGAACCGAGAATGCCGACATAGATCAGCGCCGATAGCGCCCAGGCCGGTAACCGGTCCATCACCCAACCCAGAATCAAGGTTCCGAATGCTGCGCCGAGCTGCAGCGCCAGCATCACCCAACTGGCCTGGGCGCCGCTGAAGCCCTGGCCAACCAGTAGGCTGGGCAGCCAGTTGATCAGGATGTACACCACCATCAGGGTGAAGAAGTAACTGACCCAGATCATCAGGGTCGGCAGCGCCGCGCCCTCGCGAAACAGGCCCCGGACCACCCCGACTGGTACGGCATCCCGGGCGTTACGGAACTGCGCCGACTCCGGCAGGTACAGTCCCAGCAGCGGCACGATCAACAGCGGCACCACGCCACCGACGTAGAACACCACCTGCCAGCCGCCGGCCAGTTCGGCGATGCCGATGCTGGCAGCCAGCGCCGCACCCAATGGCACGCCGCAGTACATCAGGCTGACGGCAGTGCCCCGCAGGCGCGCGCCGGCCACTTCGCTGGTCAGGGCAATAAGATTGGGCAGGGCGGCGCCAAGCCCGACACCGGTCAGGCAACGGGCGATCAGCAGGCTGTTGAAGTCCCAGGCCATGGCCGTGACCAGAGAGAACAGCCCGAACAGCGCCACCGAGGCCATCAAAACCCGTTTACGGCCGATGCGGTCGGCCAGCAGGCCACCGAGGAAGGCTCCGGGTAGCAGGCCGAAAATCCCTGCACTGAAAACCCAGCCCATGTGCAGTTTGTCCAGTTGGAAGGCGGCCGCCATACCTTGGGCTGCGATGCCCGAGGCTTGCAAGTCGAGGCCTTCCATCAGGGCGACGAGGAAACACAGACCAATGGTCCGTGCCAGGTACAGCGTGGTTGTGGTGGTCACGTTCAGCGATGTCATGGGAAGTACCCGTTTTATTGTTGTAATGGGCCAAGCAGAGCCGACCGACCGCTGCGTGGGCGGTCAGCCGGGGTGGTGCAGGGTTCAGCGTTTGAGCAGGTCCAGCGCGACGTCGACGATCATGTCTTCCTGGCCCCCGACCATGCGCCGCTTGCCCAGTTCGACAAGAATGTCGAGGGTCTTCAGGCCGTATTTGGCGGCGGCAATTTCGGCGTGGCGCAGGAAGCTGGAGTAGACCCCGGCGTAACCGAGGGCCAGGGTTTCGCGGTCGACCCGCACCGGGCGGTCCTGCAACGGACGCACGATGTCATCCGCGGCGTCGAGTAAGGTGTAGAGGTCGGTGCCGTGGTTCCAGCCCAGGCGGTCGGCGGCGGCGATGAACACTTCCAGTGGCGCGTTGCCGGCGCCGGCACCCATACCGGCGAGGCTGGCGTCAATACGGTCGCAGCCTTCCTCGACGGCGGCGATCGAGTTGGCCACGCCCAGCGACAGGTTGTGATGGGCATGCATGCCAGTCTGGGTTTCGGGCTTGAGCACCGACTTGAACGCGCGGAAGCGATCGCGTACGTCCTGCATGTTCATCGCGCCACCGGAGTCGGCCATGTAAACGCAGGTTGCGCCGTAGCTTTCCATCAATTTGGCCTGGGCCGCCAACTGCTCGGCCGGGATCATGTGGCTCATCATCAGGAAACCGACGGTATCCATGCCCAACTCGCGGGCGTATTCAATGTGCTGCTTCGAGACATCCGCTTCGGTGCAATGAGTGGCGATGCGCACCACCCGTGCACCGGCGTTGTAGGCGGCCTTGAGGTCATGCACGGTGCCGATGCCGGGTAACAGCAAAGTGGTGATCTTCGCGTGCTGGATCACGTCGGCGGCCGCTTCGATCCATTCCAGATCGGTGTGCGCGGCAAAGCCATAGTTGAAGCTCGAGCCTTGCAGGCCGTCCCCGTGGGCTACCTCGATCAAATCGACCCTGGCCTTGTCCAGGGCGCGGGCGATGTCCTGCACGTTCTGCAGCGAATACTGGTGACGAACCGCGTGGCTGCCGTCGCGCAGGGTCACGTCGGAGATGTAGAGTTTTTTGCCGGGATTGAAAGTCATGTCGGTCTCCTCACGCGTTCAGCATCGACTGCGCCATGCGCTCGGCGGTGGCCAAGGCTGCGGAGGTCATGATGTCGAGGTTGCCGGCGTATGCCGGCAGGTAGTGGGCGGCGCCCTCGACTTCGAGGAACACCGAAGTCTTGAGGCCGGAGAACTGGCCCAGGCCCGGAATGTTTAGCGGCGCGTCTTCAGGGATCACGTCGAACTGCACGTGCTGCTTCAGGCGATAGCCCGGTACATACGCCTGCACCGCGACCGCCATTTCGATGATTGAGGCTTCGACCAGCGCCTGATCGGCGGCTTCGGACAGCACAAACACCGTGTCACGCATCATCAACGGCGGTTCGGCCGGGTTCATCACGATGATTGCCTTGCCCTTGGCTGCACCGCCGATCACTTCAATGGCCTTGGAAGTGGTTTCAGTGAACTCATCGATGTTGGCACGGGTGCCGGGGCCGGCGGATTTGCTGGCAATCGAGGCGACGATCTCGGCGTAGTGCACCTTAGCCACCCGCGACACCGCCGCGACCATCGGAATGGTCGCCTGGCCACCGCAGGTGACCATGTTGACGTTGAACTGATCGAGATTCTGCTCCAGGTTGACCACCGGCACGCAGTACGGACCGATGGCAGCCGGGGTCAGGTCGATCAGGCGAATGCCGGGTTTGATCGAGCGCAGGAAGGCGTCGTTCTTGACGTGGGCGCCGGCCGAGGTGGCATCGAAGACGAAGTCGATGTCCTTGAAAACGTCCATGCGGGTCAGGCCTTCGACGCCTTCGTGGGTGACTGCCACGCCCATGCGTTGGGCGCGGGCCAGACCGTCGGAAGCCGGGTCGATGCCGACCATCACCGCCATGTCCAGGTGCTGGGCGTTACGCAGGATCTTGATCATCAGATCGGTGCCGATGTTGCCCGAGCCGATGATGGCGACTTTGAGTTTGCTCATGGTTGTTGCCTCTTATGCAAAGTCGACGGCGACGCGACCGACGCCGTCGATTTCAGCTTCAAAACGGTCGCCGGCAGCCACGGCCACCATCGGTCCTAGTGCGCCGGTGAGGATGATGTCGCCCGCACGCAAGGGGTCGCCCAGGCGGGCCATGGTGCGAGCCAGCCAGACCGCGGCGTTGATCGGATGTCCCAGGCATTCGGCGCCGCTGCCGCTTGAGACCTCCTCGCCGTTGCGGGTCATGCGCATGGTGGCCGCCTGCAGGTCGAGGCCGTCGATCTGGCGTGCGCTTTCCCCGAGGACGAAACAGCCACTGGAGGCGTTGTCGGCCACGGTGTCGACGAAGCGGATGTTCCAGTTCTGGATCCGGCTGCCGACGATTTCCAGCGCCGGCAGCACGTGGCCGGTGGCGGCGATCACGTCGGCGAAGGTGGTCTGTTCGTTGGGCAGGTCATGGGCCAGCACCAAGGCGATTTCCGCCTCGATTTTCGGCTGCATGACACGGTCGGCGGGCACGGTTTCGTTGTGGTCGTAGCGCATGTCGGCGAGCAGGGTGCCGAAGTCAGGTTGATCCACCCCCAGCTGCTGCTGGACCTTGGGATTGGTCAGGCCGATCTTGCGGCCGATCACGCGGTTGCCGTTGCCCTCCGCGTGGGCGATGTTCAGGCGCTGGATGGCGTAGGCGGCGTCGCTGTTGTCTTCGCCGATCTGCTCGCGCAAAGGCGCGATGGCTTCGCCGTGGGCCTGAGCCTGGCGCAGGTCGCTCGCCAGTTGCTCCAGGGTGGATTGAGTCAGGGTCATGGTGGCCTCGGTCATCAATGGGTCAGGAAATCCAGCACCAGGCGGTTATAGGTATCGGCGTGTTCCCACTGGGCCCAGTGGCCGCAGCGGTTGAACACGTGCAGTTGCGCGTCGGGCAGGCCGGCCAGCAGACGCAGGCCGGTGTCCATCGGCACGAAACGGTCCTCGCGGCCCCAGACGATCAGGGTGCGGGCCTTGATTTCGTGCAGGCGGTGGCTGACATCCGGGAACTGCCTGGGATTGAGGGTGCTGCTGGAGACGAAGTTTTCCAGGTGATCGCGGCGCGCCAGGATGTTGTCCAGGCGGGTCTGGAACATCGCGTCGGTGATGCTGCTTGCGTCGAAGACGAAGACATTCATCATCTTTTTCAGGTTGTCGATGGTCGGCTCGCGGTACAGCGCACCGATCAGCTTGATGCCTTCGGTTGGCTGCGGGACGAAGGCGCTCGGGCCACCGGTGCCGCCGCCCATGAGGACCAGTTTGCCGATGCGCTCAGGGTAGGCGAGGGCAAACGCCACGGTGCTGTGGCCACCCATGGAGTTGCCGATGATGTGTACCCGGTCCAGATCCAGCACGTCGATCAGGCCTTTGAGGGCACGGGCGTTGAGGTCCGAGCGCGAGCCATCACAGACCACAGGATCGCTTTTGCTCCAGCCTGGGCAGTCCATCAGGATCACGCGGTAGCCCGCGTTCACCAGCGGTTCGATGTTGCAGTGGAAGTTGGCCCAGCCGCTGGCGCCGGGACCGGAACCGTGGAGCATGACCACGGTTGGCGCGCCTGGGTTTTCAGGGGCAGGACCGACATCGTTGTAATGCAGTTGCAGGTCCAGATCGCCTTCCTTGATGCGGGCAAAGCGGCTGGTGGAAGCTTCGTTGAATGCAGGGGCAGTCATGGCAGTTCCTCGAAATTCAGTGGTTGTTGTTCTGTGGTCGGGCGCCGAGGCCGGCGAAGCCTGCGATCCATTCCGGGATCGGTCGGTAGTAGCGGCCTTCGGTCTGGTACGGGCCGAAGGTGGAGAGGGCGGCGAACGCTGCGACCCAGGTTTTCACTTCATGGGTGGACTTGCCGGCCAGTGCCGACAGTTCGTCATTGCCCAGCCCGTCGAGATCGCTCAGGCGACCCTGCTCGAGAGTGTCGAGAAACCCTTGGTCCCACGTCGGGTTGAGTGGGTGCAGGCTGTGCTGATCCTCGACGAAGTCCCGTGCGGCCTGGATGACCCGGTTCTGGCGGGCCAGGCGCTCATCGGTGGGCAGATCGCGACCGCTACCCATCAGTCGATCCGCCATGCGCGCATCGACCTTGGCCAGCTCCGGAACTGGAGGCTGGTGCGACAAGCCACCGGAGGCCAGAAACAACACACGTTTATTCAGCGTTCTGGCCCATCGACCGATGGCCTCGCCGAGCAGCCGGGCACGCTTGAAACCGGGGAGGGGCACCGCCACCGAGTTGATGAACACCGGGATCACCGGACAGCCTTGCAGGCCGCCCAGCAGCAGTTCCAACGGTTGGGCGAAGGCATGGTCGACCTGCATGCAATAGGACACGGCAACATCCACTTCGGCATTCAGCACCGAAGCGGCGCACGCTTCGGCCAGTGCCCTGGGCACGTCCAGCGCCCCGGCGGCGGTGCCGAAATCGCCGATGGCGTGTGCCGCCATGCCGATGCAGAACGCAGGCATCACGTCGTAGAAAAAGCCGTTGTAGTGGTCCGGGCCGAACAGCACGATCAGCTCCGGGTCGAAGCGCGCGATGCGCTCGCGGGCCTCGCTTGTCATGCCGTCGACTTCGGCCAGCACCTGCGGCTCGGGGTCGACGAAACCCACCAGCGGCGTGTGCGACATGCAGTGCAGATAGGCACTCATCTCAGGCCACCTTGCTGGCGACAAAAGTCGCGGCCGGTTGCGGCAGGGCGTTGAGCGCGAGGATCAACTGATCGCAGGCCTGACCCACGGTTTGAGGAATGGCCAATCCGGCAACGAATCGATCCGGGCGTACCAGGGCGATGGACGAGGCTCCCTGGGCGAACCACTCGCGGATCCGGCCGGTGCTGTCACCGACACGAACCACGCCTTCACCGGCTTCACCCGCGGCCTTGAGCTGGACGTCCGGCAACACCTGAATGAAGCGCGTACCCATCGCTTGCCACTGCTGGATTTGTGCGGTCGTCAGTCCCCAGGTTGGATCGCAGCCCCAGGCAATGATCGCGAAATGTTTGCCGATCACTTCATCGAGCAAGACTCGTTCGCCGGCCTCGGTCAGTACTTGCGGCTGAATGAACATCTTGCCCACGGACGAGGTTTTATCCGGCGCGGCAATCAGGGCGCCGCGGGTGTATTGCGGCATCGGCTTGAAGCGCATTTCCAGGAAGTAGCGTTTGACCGGCGGCAGATAGTTCAGCAACCAGGACACGCCATCACGCACTGTGCCTTGCCAGCGCTTGGGCGGTGCCAGTACGTGACCGGCGAGCACCGACAGGTCGATCATCGCCTTGGCGTGGTCGCGACGTTCCTGTTCGTAGCTGTCGAGCAGGCTGTCGGAAGCCAGGCCCTTGATCACCAGCGCCAGTTTCCACGCCAGGTTGGAGGCGTCGCGCATGCCGCTGTTGTAACCCTGGCCCTGCCATACCGGCATGATGTGCGCGGCATCGCCGGCCAGCAGCACCCGCCCCTGACGGAAACGTCCGGCCAGGCGGGCGTTATGGGTGTAGACGCGGCTGCGAATCAGCTCGATGTGGTCCGGGTTGGGCAAGACTTTGCCGAGCAGCTTGCGCATGTTTTCCGGTTTGCTCAGCTCGGCTTCGGTCTCGCCGGGCATGACCATGAATTCGAAGCGCCGTACGCCATGGGGCAGGGCGGCGGAGACATAAGGCCGTACCGGGTCGCAGCACAGGTAGACATGGGGTGTGCTCAGCGGATCATTGGCAATGTCGACCACGATCCACTGGTTCGGTGCGGTCTTGCCTTCAAAGCTGATGTCCAGGCTGCGGCGCACCAGGCTGTTGCCGCCATCGCAACCGATCAGGTAGCGGGCATGCAGGCGCTCGCGGCGACCGTTTTGATCCTTGAGGTCAAGTACAACGGCGCTGTCGCTTTGTTCGAAGCTTTCCAGTTCGCGACTGAAAAGCACTTTGACGTTATCGAAGCGTTGCAGGCCGTCGAACAGCACACGGTCGGCCAGAGGCTGGATGAAGGCGTTGCGACGTGGCCAGCCGAATTCATCGGTCTTGGGCTGGATATCGGCGAAGCAGCGCCCCTTGGGAGTGAGGAAGCGCATTGCGTGCCAAGGGGTGGTGTGGGGTCGCACGGCGTCGGCCAGGCCAACCGCCTGGAAGGTACGCAGGCTTTCATCGTCCAGGCCAATGGCGCGGGGGTAGTCGATCAGGCTGTCGAGTTTTTCCACCAGAGTGACTTTCACGCCACACTGGCCAAGGTAATTGGCGATCATCAAGCCGACGGGACCTGCGCCGACGATGGCGACGTCGGTGCTCAGCTCCAATGGGGTAGGCGTGGGTGCAGGACTCATGGGTATCTCCGTACAGCGCTTTTGGATTTCTTGTTGGGCGCAGTATGGAAATGGTCGGGCTGGTCGACAACGATAACCCTTGCTAGTGTGCACTGAGTGCACAGCATTGATTTACAAGAAGAAAGGATCGATTCGATGAGCGAGACCGAATACAAGGCCGTGCGTGGATTGATGCGCGGCCTGGCCCTGATCAACGGCCTGAATCGCTTCGACGGCGGGGCCAGCACCGCGCAATTGGCCGAGCAGAGCGGACTGCATCGCACCACCGTCAGGCGCTTGCTGGAGACCTTGCAGGCCGAGGGTTACGTGCGCCGCAGCGACTCGGACGACAGCTATCGACTGACACTTAAAGTGCGGGAATTGAGTGAAGGTTTTCGCGATGAGCAGTGGATTTCCTCCATCGCAGCACCGCTGCTGGGCGAGCTGTTGCAGGAGGTGGTTTGGCCCACCGATCTGTGCACCCTGGACGGCGATGCCATGGTGATTCGCGAGACCACCCATCGCTTCAGTCGCCTGTCGTTCCACCGCTCCATGGTCGGGCGGCGCCTGCCGTTGCTGATGACCGCCACCGGGCGTGCCTACTTTGCCTTTTGCCCGCCCGCCGAACGTGAAGAACTGATCGAGTTGATGATCAGCCGCGAAGACGAGCAATCCGCGCTGGCAGCGGATCGGCGTTTTGTTGAGCGATTGGTGGAGCACACGGTCGGCAAGGGATACGGCGAAAACAACTCCCACTGGGGGCAGGAGCGCAAGATCGCTGCTATCGCCATTCCGATCACCCATGAGGCTCGGCTGATGGGCTGTCTGAACCTGGTGTACATCGCCAAGGCGATGTCGGTGGAGGAAGCGGCTCGGCGTTACCTACCGGCGATGCACAGTGTGGTGCGAAAGATCCAGGTTGAGTTGGGTTGAGAAGGTGAATGTGTCTAGTCATCCGCTCCTTTGAATGGCCTGGGACTGAATCTGCTATCACTCGTGAATAGCAGTCGACCGGAAGCGGACGTCGGCATGTTCAGTCTCGATGCTTGAGGCCAACCGCTAAACGGCAGTTTCGCAATTCGATGCTTCCCTGCTTCAGTGGCCAGCAGACCCGATCTTTCATGTTTGGCGACTGCCGGACGATCGTCAGCTTTACGGTCTTGCGGGGTTCGTCGGGTGAGGGCGTGTTGGAGCTGACCGGAAACGCGACCACGTTGTCAGCGCCTCTTGGAGCAAAGTTCTGGTCATTGAAAACGGTTTGCCGAGTTGAATTGCCTGGCGCAGGGAGTTGCGATGATGCTCGAAGCCACGATGAATCGGGGTCTTGGTTGGGTGGCATCTCACTTGCGCGTGTCAGTTGCGCTGTATTTTCGGTTGAGCTCGCCGTCTGTCTGTCAGTTGAGTCCAGGCTGGGTACCCGGCTTATCAACGAGTGCGCACCTATCGTGACGATGCTACCTATCCCCAGACAGGTAAGCGTGTAGAAAACGCTATGTTTGTGATGTCTTCGGTAGACTCGTTCTGGAGCATCGCTGATGTCTGCTTTCATCCATTCCCCGGCTTACGCTGCCCGTCGTGTCTCGTCAGCGAAATTCCTTGCCGCCGAGCAGCTCGATGCACTACTCGACAAAGATCCTGATACGACGACTCGACAGACGGTTGGCTTGCTGCCCGACGTGCCGGGCAGCATTTAACAGCACTGACGCAACGTTACTCAGCCACGATCGCATCCTCACATGCAGGCGTCCTGGCGACTTCTTCAACCGCTTCACGCAGCATTCGCTGTACTTCACCGACTTCGTTGGCGGCGTAGACACGGCCACCGGTATTTTCGGCAATGCAGTTCGAGAGGGTGCTGTCGCTGATGTTGACCACGTTCACACGTAGTCTCGGCTGTTGTCGGGCAATCTGTGCGGAGACGTCACACGCATTCTGATGACAACCGTCCTCACCGTCGACAAACATCACCACCAGTGAATCCTGGAAACGACCATCAACTTTGCTCGCGGCCTCTACCAGGCTCGCTGCCAATGGCGTTCCACCCTCTGCGCCAAGCTGTTGGACGTCGGTGATTAACTGCGGTCGTGAATTCTGCGCAAAGACACCATGATCGACCGTACCCTGGCATCCACGGAAGGTGATCAGGCGTGTCTGAATGTCCGGATGCAATTGGCCGATCATCGCGTCAAACGCCTGCTTTGCCACCGTCAGCCGGGTGGGCTCTGCCAATATCCGTGCTTTTCTGGGGTTGCTATCAGGCAGTTTGTCACCGATCTGGTTCAACCACGCCTCGTCGTCGGCAGACGCATTGATGTTGAGGTTCATGGAGCCGGAGGTATCCAGTACCACCGCGAAATCCGGGGGGGGAGCACCCTGAGTGCAGGCGTAGTTGCCGACTTTTACGGGGTGCAGCAGGTGCCACAAGCCGCCACGCCAGGTCCAAAGCAGCCAAAGCAGAAGCAAGAGCAGCGGTATGAGAAACAGCCAGAAAGGCAGTCGCAGCCACCAGCGTCGCGAAGCCTTTTTCCTGGAGGGGGCAGGCGACGTTTCTGCGGGTGCAAGCGGGGGCGCAGCTGGCGTTTCCTGCGGCGGCAAGCCCCAGCGGATGACGACAGGTTCCTGGTTGAGGCTGTACAGGTTGGCCAGATCCGGCGCGCCGATAAGCGTACGAAGCGTACTGGCGTCGTCGGCCTTTCCACGCTGCTGCAACTCTTCGACCAGTCGCCCTATGGCGTCCTGGCGCTGGTTGTAGCGCACCAGGAGTGCCTGCTGAGCGGTTGCATCAAGATGGCTGTAGGGCAATGGCTGACCGCCGAGGTCAGACCACCATTGCAGACTGTTCTCGCTGCCCGAACGCGGAATGGCGTACAGGCTTGCAACACTGGGCGGGAAATAGCGCTGCAGCAGTCGGACCTTGCTCTCCAGAGCATTCAAAAGCTCTGGGGCACAGGAGGTGGTATCTCGGGTAATGCGCTGCATGGGACAGATCCGGAATAAGAAGAGGCCCCACAGGGCCTCTCCAGGCGTTTACTCGTAACCGAGGCTGAGTTGCAGCCTGGAAACCTTTTGCTGCAGCGTCTTGAGTTCCTGCTTGCGTGCCTCGATCACTGCCGGGTCAGCACTGACAACCGCTTTTTTCTTGGCTGCAAGCTGTTGCTCCAGATCGCTGATCTGTTGTTGGACCTGGACCTTGTTGGCATGGCGGGCCTTGAGCTGACTCAGGAGTTTGCTCATCGAGGTGTCGAGCGCCGCTTGCTGCTTTTGCTGCTCGGCAAGGCTTTTGCTTGTGGCCTGTTGCTGGCTTTGTAGCGCTGCGTACACGTCACGGAAGGCTGCGTTTTCATTGCGCGCCTCCACGAGCGCCTGCTCGCGCTGCTTGATTTGATCGCTGTAGCCACCGGAGTGATCACAGTTCATTTTGGTAATCAGGCTGGCCTCGCTGTTATTTGAATCACAGCTGCCCGGTTGGGTGGCACAGCCCCCCAGCAGCAACAGGAAGGAGCCTGCGATCATGGTCCGGATAATCATGTGCGTATCAACCCAGCGTAATGGCTTGGCGTTGACTGTAGAGGCCGTCGACTTCTTTCTGCAGCGACGCCACCTTGGCGTTCATCTTGTTGATTTCAAGGTCAATGGCCGAGACTTGGCTGCCGCCACCGTTAGTGCGCTCCATGTCTGCGGTCTTCTTGTATTCGGCCACTTTGTTGCGCATGCCGGCCAGGTCTTTGTTCATCTGTACCAGGTTGCTGTCGACGCTGGCGATCTCCTGCTGCGCCTTGGCTTTGTCCAGGCTCTTGGCCTTGATGGACTGCTGAATGCCGGCGATACGCTCTTTGTCATCGTTGATCACCTGCTGCAAGGTCGCGGTGCGCTGAGCGACTTTCTCGGTATCTGCCTTCACGTCGTCATTCATCAATTGCAGGCGTTGGGTCGTGTTGGAGTACTGGCTGCGGCGGTAGTCGTAGTAATAGTTGGCGCCCATTGCCACACCGCATGCGGCGATACCGGCTACAACCATGCATTTGACTTTGTCGTTGGGGCTGGCTACTGCACATGCCAGAATGCCCACCCCGGCGCCACCGGCGCAGGCGGTCAGGCCAGAGGTTGAGAAGAACGAGGCGTCGGCGCTTTTGGTCAGTCGAGGGTCAGGCGCAGTGCCTGAACCGGCAAGCATGCTGCTGCCGGTGCTGTTGCCGGCACAACCGGCCAGGACGAGACTGACGGACATGATCAGGCCGAGCAAGGCCTTGGGGAGATAGCTACGTACTGGTTTCATGCTGTTGCTCCTTGAATAAGCGTGACGTCGAGTTACTGGACTGCCTTACAACGGTTCAGCCAGGCATCCGTGTCGATTTTCTGGGTTTTGAGAAATGCTTGTTGATTGACCCAGTGGGTCTGCAAGTAGGGCTTGAGCTCTTTGAGCTGCTCATTGCGTGCAATGATTTCGCCCAGGATCGGAACCTGGCGAGCCAGCAGAGGCTCACCGTAAAGGGTCGAGGCGTCCACGAGACTGCTTGCGTAATAACGGCTCAGCTTGTGCAGACGGTCTTTCTGCTCATCGAGCTTGCCCTTGCGCATCGGACAACTGGCGTCTTGCTCGGCTGCCGAGCAGTTGAGGTCGTAATTCTTTTGCAGGAAGTCCAGATATTTGCCATCGTCGAGCATCTTCGTGCACAGGAATGCGCCCAGATTGAGGCTGGCGCGGATCGCCTGATCACGGCTTTCTTCCTGCTGTTGATTGCTGGCGCGCAGCTGGTTTTCCAGCGCCTTTAGCTTCTCTTTCAAGGCCTCGTCTTCAACAGTTGAAGCGAGCGTGCCAAGGGCTTGGGCGGTGTTCTTGTCATTGCTCTGGCTGACGTCGCCGTTGCCGGTGCCGAGTTTTTTCCAGCTGGTTTCAATGCTGCTCACCCGCTCGCGGGAGGTCAGCGTACTGGAGGCCAGCGCCAGGCGAAATCCAGTGGTTTTGCTGGTGGCGGCTGCCTTGGTGTCGTAGTAATTGCGTTCTTTACGCAACGCGCTGCGGATATCAGCTGTGGCGGTGCGATAGTCACCGCCACGCACCACGTATCCTCCGGCCTGGCCATGCTGTCGATCGAGCTTGTTCAGTCGGAACGGCTCGAACATCATCTCGTCGACGTTACCCAGCATGTCGTGAAGGCCCAGCGGGTTGGGCTTGAGCAAGCCTGTCAGTTGCAATTGACCGTTGGACGACTGGGCGCCTGCGAACCATTCGTATGCGTTGATGCCCTCGGGCATCGGATAGCGCAGGTCGCGAAACTCGGCCGTGCTGACATTCAGGCCGCCGCGTGCAGCGAACTCCCATTCGACCTCCGTGGGCAGGCGCACAAAACCGGCTACGCCATCCTCGGTGGGCAACTTGTCTGCTGCGTTTTGCCGCAGCCAGATGTTGTATTTGTCGGCCGCTTCCATTGCTTGCATCCAGCTTACGGAAACCACTGGCAGGCGTTGCTTGTTGGACGGAGCTGGGCACTCGGGCTGAGTGAGCGCTCGATACTGCAACTCTGTCATCTCGTACTTGGCCAGCAGATAGAAACGGGATTTGGCGTTTTTCTCGGCGGTAAAGCTGCCGGCGATGAACGCCGGGTGCGTCTGCTCCACATAGCCCCATTCACTGTTGTCGCCACCGATATTGATCGGGTAGTCGTCCAGGGGACCCGCCAGCGGGATGAAGACCTTGCGAAACACCATCGCGCCATCGCAGGGCATCGGCAAGACGACGTCCTCGGCGTCCGGCATGGGGTTGTAAAGCTTCTCTTCCCAGGCGGCAGCGCTCACCCCCAGGGACAGCAGCGCGAGGGGCACAGCGAGAAGGGGGTGCCAGTGTCTAGAGTTCACGCAGACTCTCCGCGGGTTGGATTTGAAGGGCTCGGGTCACACCAGCCAAGGCGACCACTGCTGCTACCACGAGTGAAAGCAGCAGTGCCACAAGGCCGTGCGCCGGGGTGATCTGGCAGATGAAGCTGCCGGTGATGCGCTGGCCACCCAGTAATTGGTTGAACGCCTCACTGCCGGCGAAGTAGCAAAGGATTCCGCCCAGATAGCCGATCAGGGCCAGCGCCACCGCTTGCAAGATCATGTAGCTCGCCACCGCCGGTGCGGAGAAGCCCATGAGCCTCAAGAGCGCCAGGCTTCGGCGTTTGCGATCTATGTTGGCCAGAAACGCTCCCACCAGCGACGCAACGCAGCCCACCAGCGCAGCACCGGCGATAACGCCGAAGATCACGCCCAGAACGTGGTTGATGGCCTTGACGTTATCGATGTCTGCCAGCCGGCTGCCGGTCTCGATGTGTTGTGCATTGAGCCAGCGTTCCAGCGAGGCAACGCTGTCGATGTCGCGGGCATAGAGACGCGCACGGGCATAGCGCGGGGCGAGGTGATCGGCTGTCTGGCCTGTGATCACGCCAAGCGACTGGATGGCGAAGCCGTCGCGGAAACGCTCCAGCTCGAGCAGCACGTCCGGGTGGACAAAGGCAGCGGGCCTGGAGAAGCTGGCCGCTGGCAAGACAGCGACCAGCGTCAGCCGGGTCTCGCCTTTTTCAACTACGCCATCCAGACGCCGCTGGACGATCAGGCGCAATGTGTCACCCGGCACCAGAGACAAGCGCTCGGCAGCCCCGGCGCTAAGAATGACCTGACCGGGCAGTAGTGCGCTGGCAGGCATGTTCAGCAATGGATCACCGGCCGCAGTGGGCAGGATTTCAGCATTGTCGACAAAGCGCCCGCCCGTGCCGACCAGGTCGGCCTGGGTGTTGAGCGACCGCGTCATCCCGAGGGCAAACCCGGTTTCCGGACGCTGTTGGAGTTCCAGCAGCCATTGTTCGTTGTAGTTACCGCTGCTCAGCAGTTTGATTTCCAGATTGCGTGGGTCGCGCAGCAACTCGTCTTGCAGTTGGCTGACGACGCCGTGTTTGAGCCCGAACAGCAACAGCAAGGGAGCGATCACTGCAACCAATGACGCCGTGATGCACAACGAAACCTTGCGGTCATGCCATAGATCGGCGACGGCGAGGCTCGCAAGCAGCCGAAAGCGACTAACGAGAGGCTTCAAAGTGAGTCTCTCCAGGCCGGCTGACGGCCATGAGTCGCGGAAGGTCGAAGCTGCGCACCAGTTCCCAGTCATGCGAGACGATCAACGCACAGAGGCCGGACTGCTCGACCAGGCTGAGCAATAGTTCAAACAACAGCCTGGCGTTATGTGGATCGAGGGCCGCAGTCGGCTCGTCGGCGAGTATCAGCCCCGGTTGGTGAGCGATGGCGCGCACGCAGGCGGCGCGTTGCCGCTCGCCGATTGACAGTGCTTGGGGCAACTTGTCCAGCAAGGGCTCCAGACGCAGTGCAGAGATCGCGTTGTCGACGAAATCGCTTTGGCTATCCAGCCCCAGCAAACGGCGGGGCAGGTGGATGTTGTCGCGGATATTGAGGAAGGGTAAAAGACCGCCGTTTTGCAGTACGAAGCCCAGCGAGCGCGCCCGCATGTCAGCCAGAGACGGTTGATCATCGGCTTTCAACAGTGCCGCCACGTCTCGGCCCGCCAGGTTGAACTGCTCGACACTTGCCGGCGCCAACAGCAAGCCGATGGCTTCAAGCAGGGTGCTTTTGCCACAGCCGCTTTCTCCGGTTATGGCGACAATCTGTCCCCGCGCCAGCGTCAGCTCAGGCAGCTGGACGCAGTGCGCCTGGGAGCCGTTCCCTCGTTGTACCTTCAGTCCTTTGATCCGGAGCATGTCAGGGCATCATTTCCAGCGGAACCGGGTAGACGTTCTCACGTGCGTCGCTGCCCTCGGCCAGGGAAACCCAACGATCAACATCAGCGTTATAGATCTGGTAATGACGCAGTTTGGTGGACAGGGTACGAATGAATTTCTCTTGAGCCAGACCATCCCAGCTTTTCCAGGTCTCCTCATCCAGGTTCAACACTTCGCTGTGATACGGCAAGTCATCCAGGTACTCACCCAGGACACCCAGCTCGGACAGCTTTGCGGTGTCGTTCTGTTTGAGTTGGTTCGGGTCCGTGCCCATGGTGGCGGCGACCGAACGCAAGCGCTCGAACATGTCGCTGGGGGAGATCATCCCTTCATTGGCCGCATCAAGGATTTTCTTGAGAACATCACTCAGGTCACTGAGTTGGGATTTGGTCAGCAGCACACGGACGTCGGTGGTCGGGACATTTTGCTTGATCGGGTCGCGGTCGGCGATCCATGCCTGAAACACCGGAGGTGCCTGGCTGCCGGTTTTCTCGCCCAGATACGCCAGGCGCATGGCGTGGCCAATCAACGCGGCATCGTCGATCATCTTCTGCTCGGCCGGCGCAGCCTTCGCGTTCATGGCGCTACCGATGGCGTCCTCGCCCATGTATGCCGCTTTCACCTGGCCGGTGATGGCGGTGGCCAGTGAGTCGACCTTGCTGCCGAACGCATTGATATCACCTGCATCCACCGGGTAATAAAGCGAAGTGTTCGTGCCGGTAAAGGTGGAGAGTGCCTGGTACTGCGCTTCTGCCTTGGCGTGGTCTTTGGCGCCAGCGGAAGTTTTCAGGTGAAGGGTGTAGATGGCGACACCTGGATTACTGGCTTCAATCCTGACTTGCTCGGCGTTCAGACCGGTCTTGGACAGCTTGTCATCGGCCTCCAGTGCGCCAGCGTCGGTGATGAGGACTACATAGCGCGCGCCGAATGGCTTCCAGTCGACCTTGTCGATAGCCTGCATGACCCCGGCATAGGAGTCCTCGTCAAAGCTCTTGCTCGACACTTTGGCCTGCTTCAGGTCGGCCACCTTCGCCAGAAAATCCGCGCCGTCTTTTACCGTATTGGGGTCGGCGTACATCTTGGTCACGTACTCCAACCCAGGCACGGCCTGTGTGCTGGAGCGAAACGCAACGAGCCCGAATTTCACCTGACGTCCGAGGTTTTCCTTGGCGATCTGCGCATAGACCTTGCTGATGGCCTCTCGTGTACGTTCGATATACGGGTCCATCGAGATGGTCGAGTCGATCACAAACACCACCGCAGCGCTGAATTCCTTGAGCTGGCTGGCTGCGTCGATACCTGCCTGAGACGGGGTTGCCGCTGCTCCCGCTTGAGTGCTTTGTAGGGCGGCCCCGTCGGCTTTACTGACGGAGGCGACATTGAGGATGCGAGTGCGAAACCCTGCCTCGGTCATGACTTCCTCACCGCTGAGCACGGGCAGCAGATAGAACTGTTTCTGCATGTCGATGAAGTATTCCGGTTCCTGCGCGAGCACGCCCGGTGCAGGTGCATTCTGCTTGAGCTTGGCGCGCAGCGGAGCGATCACGCTGACCGGATCGGGCGCGTCGAGAATGCCCTCGAGGGTGCCGCGCTCTTTAAAAAACATCAGCCGGTCGCGGTTCGCCGGGTTGGTGAATGCGAGGGTCAACTGCATTTTCCAGTCGACGGTACAGGCCGCCGGCAGCCAGCCTGAGGTTTTGCCAAAACTGTCTGGCCCGACTTTGATCCAGTCAGCGTTGCCAGCCTTGGCGTGCTCGTAGACGTAGAACCGGCTGAACGGCGGCTGCTCCGCACCGGGCGGCGCACCTGCGGCAGGGCTCAAATGGCATCCTGGCGTGGTGAGTACACGCTGGAACAAGGTTTTCTTCCCTTCCTGCAGCAGGGGTTTGTCGGCCGCCAGGGCCCATCCCGAACTCAGGCATAGACAGGCTGCAAAGGTCAGTTTGAACAGAGTCACGGCTTGAGCTCCTTCAGGCGTTGCGCCGCTTCAGCGTTGTCGGGTTGATAGCCCAGGATGGTTTCGTACCAGTAGGCCGCTGTTGCATTGTCGGGCGCCGCGAAGCAGTTGCTTGGCTGCAAGTATTTGGGGTCGTACTCGCGCGCGTAGGCTTGGGCCACTTCGATGTTGCCTGCCTGAGCACGATTGGCATAAAGCCGCTGCGCGACGCCGCACTGTTTGTTGGCCTTAGCCATCCCGATGACGTTGAGCAGGGTCGCGCTGTCAGGCGCAAGCTTGATGCAGCCCTGAACAAAGTTCAGTTCGGTTTCGCTGGTCAGTGCCTCGCTGCTGCACGGCGCTGCTGCGACCGGAGCTTGAGGTGCGACGGCTGCCGGAGCAGGAGCAGTTGTCGCCACGACCGGCTGCGGCTCTGCAGGCTTTTTGAGCCAGAACCACAGGCCTGCGGCGATAATGCAAAGCAGCACCAAAAGACCGAGGAAGAGGAGTGTCTTAGCGCTTTTTGCAGGCGTAGCGGTGATGATCGGCGGCTCGGCAACGGGCTCCGGTGATGGCTCTGCCTGCTCGGTCAGCGCTGGCACCGGCTCGATGACAGGCTCTGGCTGGATCACAGGCACCGGTTCCGCTGGTGACGCGAGCGTGACGGAGGTCTGCGCTGCCACAGGCCCGGTGGCACTTCCTGCCGAAGACAGGGCGAGGCCTTCCATCAGCTTCATCGGGTTGTCGTCTTCGCCGCTGCCGTCGGTGCTGCGCAGGCGAAAATTGAATACTGCGGTAGCCGAGTTCAGCAGCAGCGGATCAACGATGTCCGGTCCAACCTGATGGCTGATCGAGTCGCCGCTGCTGTCTTCCTCGAAGTGTTGCGTGAACCAGCAGGGCGCGTTGCCCCACTGGTGGCTCTGTTGCAGATAGTGGTCATCCTGATTGCGCTGAATGGCAAACTCCAGAATGCCGGCGTCATGCTCCCAGCCACGCACTTGAAGAAAGCCATGGCCGGGCACGGGATTGGCCAGTGGAGAGAGTCGGATAGTGATGGACATTTATGATCTCGCTTTGAAGGCCTGGATGACTCGGCCCATGGCCTCGTTCTGCTCGGGTGTAATGTCCTTGCCCTTGCGATGGCCGACATTTTTCTGTGTATGAATGGCAATGCCCGAAATCCAGTCGTTGGCGAAAATCACACTTTGGTCATCCGCTTGCGGCGCCAACTGTGGGAAGCGCCCGGGCATTTCCTTTTCATAGAAGGCAAACAGCGGCTGCTTTGAACCCAGCAGGCCATTGGGGCGCTGCGCGGGCGGCTCGGCGGTATGGCCGAACCAGGCGGCGAAATCATTGAGCAACAGTTGTACGGTCAGCACTTGGCGCTGCACCAGATGCTCTCGGCGCACGCCGCTCTGCGCGCGCTTGAGCAACGCATTGCTCAGTTGCAATGGCACGTCCAGGCGTTCGGCGCAAACCACCAATTCCTTGACCATCAGCGCGATGGCTTCGGCAGGCAGCTCAAGTCGCTCCAACAGGCTGTGACGTCGGCTCAGGTTGCGCAGGTGGCTTGCCCACAGGTTGAATGCAGCGCGAGCAAAGCGGTGCTCGTGGCTCTGATACTGCGGGGGCGCTGTCGCAACGGCGGTCTGCTCAGCCACCGGCGTGATGGCTTCGCCAAAGATGTCGTATTCCGCCTCGGTTTTGACTGCAGACTGTGTTGTTTCAACGGCTTCGGTCGACGGCGCGTCAAAATCACCGTTGAGGTACAGGTCACGCAGCTGCTGTTCGGGTAGCGCCATATAGCCCAGCAGCTCGCCGAGCACGTATTTACCGTGGGGCGTGGTGGCGAAGGGGCGGGCGATCTGGTTGGCGATCACCTTCTTCTTGGCTCGCTCATCTTCGCCGCCAGCCTCGTAGTACTCTTCGAGACGTGGCAGCAATTGCACCATCAGTTCGTCAAGCTGCTCCTCGATGCGGTGCAGTTTGAAATCAATATTGGCGACCGGCGTGAACGCTGAACTGAAACGGTCCATGCCGCCATCGTTCATCTTGAGCATTGCCTGCCAGGCGTTCTGTGGGTCTGCGACGTGGCGCTTGACCAGCTCACTGTTGTTGAAGGCTCGTTCCAGCGCCGACAGGGCTACGAGGGAGGACTCATTCAATCGCACCTCGCCGTGCTTGTCTTCCAGATCAATGAAGTTGGTCTTGAAGCGTGGCTTGCGCACCAGGTAAGTGTTCTTGAACGGTGTGCTGCCCCATTGCTTCATCCATTCTTCGTTGCCGAAGCGCTCAATCATGGTGAGCTTGAGCATATTGTCGCAGGCTTCGGGGAACTGAACGATTTCGCCGTTGAGCGCGCCACTGATGAAACCGTCACACATGGTCAGCGCCCAGATCAGACCACTGGCACGGCCGTCGCGCTGCTGCGCACTGGTACCTTGAGTCTTGTCGATCCAGCTTTTGAGAACCGGGCCGACGCTGACGACTTCGCTCTGCTTGAACGTGCTGGTACACATGACCAACGCGTTCATTTCCTGCTCGTTGGTGTAACGCTCGAACAGGTACGCGACCTTGCCTCGCAGCAGCAGCTTGGCCACTGGATTGTTGGCAGTACCGCTGCTATCGACTTCGCTGGCTTCATTGATGCTCATCAGTTTTTGCCGGCTGCGATAGCCCGGGAAATCCAGCAGGTCGACGCTGTTGACGATCGGGTTGGCCGGCTCATTATCGAGACGGAAAATCAACTCGTTGGTCAGCGCGGCCAGTTCTGCCCGGTTCACTGACACGGTGGAGCTCAAGGCACCGGCGACCGACGGGCGCACTTCAATCGTCGAGTCGCTGCTACCGCCCAGGCGGCTGAGGATATCGACATTGATGATGCTGTTGCTTTGCACCAACTGCCCGTCACGCTCGCTGACCAGGGCGCTGATCGGGGCATAGACCGTTTCGGCCAGACCGAGGCGGTGCAGGGCGGCGGCCAGTTGCTCGTACGTTTCGGTCATTTTGTCGATGCCGCCCCACAGCGGGGCGAACAGCTGAGCACGATCACGTACCGACAAGCGCGGCGCCAGTTTGACCACGCGAGGCCAATAGTGGGCTTGCAGGGGGCGCATGGCGTTGGCGTAATGTTGTTCCAGATAATCCCAGAGCAGCACCACATCGTCACTGCTGACGCCGGCCGCCGGCGCAGCGGCGAGGTTCCCTTCAAAGCGTTGCAGCAGGCTTTCTATCTGAGCATCGGAAATCTGGCTATTGAGGCGCTGATGATCAAAGTCCTCGAACCATGCGTTGGCGAGGATGATCGCGACTTCGACTTCGCGGAACAGGCGCAGCTCCACAGGAAAGCCGGGAGCAGGACTCGGTGCCGCACTGCGTGTGAAACGCGTGACCAGCCCGGTGGCCTCCTTGCCGCCGCCGACCGGGTTCACGTGTTTGATGAAGTCCAGCTGCTGCTCGCCCAGTTGGGTGAGCAACTGGCCTTTGTCGTCTGCGGCCAGGGCGGAAATCAGGTAGCTCTTACCTGCCTGTGAGAGGCCGAAGAAACCGATGCCCATTGGTGTGATCGAGACCCGTCCCAGGCTGCGGGCCAGGTTGCGCGCACGGTACAAATCGCGGTTGAGAACATCCGCCTTGGCGGCCACTTCTTCGACTTTTCCGGCCACATCGGCCACCCAGTCCAAGGCCAGCCCGGCACCTTTATGGACGGATGCCCAAGCCTGGGTGAGTTGATTCTGCTTGGTGGTCAGAGTAGTCATTTCGGACTCACGCTCCCGCTGTCGAGCCAGTAGTTGGAGGCACCGCCTTCGGCACTCAACATGGTGTAGAGCTGTAGTTTCACGTCCTTGCGATCAAAGGACTCATCGGTGTTGCTTTCGATGTTGTCGTCAATCACCAAGGTTTCGGCAATGATCTCGGCGTCGCCGCGGTCGGCTTCGGCATCCTTGATCCGAAAACGCAGCAGCAGGCAGGCCTCCTTGCCGTCCTTGGTGGGCTTGCCGACGAGCTTGCGTGTGCCGCGCTCGGTCAGTTCGATCAGATAGAGCGGCGCCGCCACCCACCGCTCTGCGTTGAGCTGGCGATAGCCCAAGCGGGTTTTGCCGAGCACCCGCAATTGGGGCCCGTCCAGGTGTGGCTCGTGCAGTTGCAGGAACTCATTGCCCCGCGGGTCACTCTTGATCACGTCGCGGTACAACATGTCGTGGTCGATCACCAGATTGTTTTCATCCAGCTTGCCGATATGACGCATGGTCGAATACGGGCTGAGGCGGCCGACGCTGAAGTAGAAGTTCGACACCTTGCGCTGCTCGCTCAACAGGCACAGCATGGCGCCCACTGCCGCGGTGCTTTTGGGGTCGTCAATCTGACCGTTGCGATGGAAGGGGTACCAGCCACCGGTGCGATAACCGTTCATGGGGACGATGCGCCCCGGCGGCAGTGGTACCTTGCGCCGGATGTAGGCTTGCACACCCGGTAGCCGCGACGGACGGCCGGTCAGCAGCAGTGCATCGCAAGGGTATTGAAAGACCACTTCGCACAGGGCATCGAGGATCTTGCCCAGATTGATCTGGCCCTTGATAAACGCTTGGTGAATCGCTGGCAGATCGATCCGCAGCGTAGCTTGACCCAGGTCAAAGCCATCGCGGCCGCCATCGATGCGACGGACGCCCCCGGCAACGTACTCCCTGAGACGTTCCGTGATCGCATCTTCGTCCAGAAGCTCGGCAAACGCGTATTCGTGGACCGGGCTTGGCAACTCGGGATCGTAAGCCTCGTAGTCTTTGAGCAGGCGCAGGCCCAAGGGCACGAACACCTGCAGGTTAAGTTGCTGGCGCAGGATGGCGTCCTGGGCGCTGGTGCTCTCATCGCCGCACAGGCGTGACAGTAGCGAGCGGGGCGACACCACACCGAAATTCAGCAGAGCCTGCTCAAGGCTGGGCAGGACAAAACGCTGAATGATGTCCAGCAGAATGTCGTCTCCGGCCACCTTGAAACTGTCGCGGAAGCGTTGCTCGGGGATGATCGAAACGTTGCTGCCGCTGGCGTGCTCCGCGCCTCGTTCCAGCGAATAATCAGTGATGACAAGGTCAGTGGTACCACCACCGATATCAATGCTGGCCAGCGTGATCTGTTCGCGGTTGGCCTTGTCGGGCCGGGCTAGAGTGTCGAAAAACTCTTGGGGGTGGCCGGCGAAGTTCTCGCGAATCTCGGTGTAGAGGTAAACCAGTTGGCCACAGGTGGCCTCATCCCATTCCACTTTGATACGCGGCAGTGGGACACGAGGTACGGGCACTGGAGAGTTCGCCCCCTTGGCTTTACTCGGGTCGAGGTCGCCTTCATGCCAGCCCATGCATTTCCAGACCAGCGCCATGGCTTGCAGCAGACGGTCATTGAGCAGGCTGCGTTCGACTTGAGGCATGCCGGGCGGAACCGTCAGGGTGACGCTCGATAGCTGCCTTGGCCTTTGGGTATGCCCCATGCGTGTCCGTTGAGCGGGGCTGTTGATTTGCAGCAGCGCTTGCGTCAGCACCTCCGCGAGCATGAGGGTCATCAGGGAGCTGCGCGAATACTGAGGGGAGAATGCGGGCAGGCGGTCGTCCTCATTCTTGAGCTTGTAGAACGCCTGACCCAGCTTGGTGATCTTGTGTGAGAACGGCGCGGCAGTGGCTTTGGGCTCGCTGTCTGTCTGCACGAACGAGTTGTTGAAACGCCAGCCGTGGGTGTAGGCATTCTCGTCCCATAGATAGCGTTTCGGGCTCGATAACCCGGTGGAGCCTTCAGTACCGCGGCGACGTCCGGACAACCGTCCGGCTTCGACGCCAACGCGAGCGATGGTCGGCCACTGGAATGCATCGTGGCGGCCGCTCTGGACCGAAAAGTTCTCTTTGCCGAAAGAGGCCTGGGCGAATTCCACGCGGCTCTCGAATGGCTGGCTGTAGACGCGTTCCGGGCGTACCAGGTCGCGGATCTGGAGGATGTAGTTGTGCTTCATCCCATCACCGGACTGACCGTGGTTTTCGATCAGGATGCCGCAGGTACGCGAGTTGCCGACATCCAGTACCAGATCCACCGGGATCGGCGGGTCCAGCGACTCGACACCATTGGCCGTCAGCTTGACTTCCGGGATCACGATGCGCGCAGGTTCGCTGCTGCGTTGTTCGGGCACCGGCTTGGCCATCAGGCTCAGCAGGTTCAGGTAATGACCCAGGTGTCGCTGCTCTTCCAGCTCTTCATCGATGTCTTCGCTGGGGCGGTGTTTGTTGCCCTCGCGATAGATTTCCGCCAGCCAGTCCTGCACCCATTTCTGATCCAGAAACCATCGGCTCTGGCGTGCGTGGCAGGCCAGACGAAACGCTGAACCGGCGTTGATATCGTCGCGGGTCGGCGCCAGGTACTGCATGCCTGATGCCGACGCCATCGACCGGGTGTCGAACGCCAGTGTCAGGCGATGGGTGTTGCCATCCACATCCGGCTGTTCAAGCTCCACCAGACGCACGCGGGCCCAGTTGGTAGGGCCCTCGTCGTAGCGCTCTGGCGGCAGAAAGCGAAAGAACGGAGCGGGTAGCCAAAGCCCGTCAAGCAGCTTGAAGCTTGCCTGCATGCTCAGGGTCAGGTCTTCGTCATCCACCTCGGTGACCAGCCGCTCCTGGGTTTGCGAGTGGGCCAGGCGATCGCCCGATTGGTTGGCGGTTGCCACGGGCCCCAAGTGGAAGTACTGCTTGGTTTCCCGATTCTGCAACAGGCGCGCAATCAGCGTATTACCCATTTTGGCAAAGCGGCCGGCAGGTTCGTTTCGCAGATCGAGTCTGACGGCAAAGTCCATGAACTGGATTCCGCTGTCGTTGATCAGGTGGACGGTATCTTCAAACTTGGTAAGTTCGGGCAGCATGGAGACAGCCTTTATTCGCGCCGCATGGACATTGGGAATTGGGTGTTACCGTAGTTGCCTTGGCAATCGGCGATGCTTTGAGCGCCCGGTTTACATGCCACTTTCGGCATGTCGTAGCGACTGCCGTCGGTGCACGTCGCCTGGTCCTGGCTATTCAGGCCCAGGCTGCCCGCGTTCATCGCCGCGCTGACGGCGCCGGAGCAGGTGACACCGTCCGGACGACGGATCGTGACGTTGCCTTGCCCCTTCTCGAACGCATACTCAAGTCGCAAAGGCCGAGAGGTCTTTGCATCCATGATCCCTGCCCCCGCACGATAATTGCCGTTCAGAAAATCGGCAGGGCCCTCGGCGGCATCCGAGGGAATGCTCAGCGGTGTACCCGGCGCAACGGACGGTGCAGGCGCGGCCTCAGTTGTGGGTTGGGAGGCGGGCTTTGGTGGGGCTGTGGCAGGCTGGATGGGCTCTGGTGTCGCAGCTGCCGCGGGGTCAGCCACAAGGGGGGGCGCAGAAACCTCATTGCTGGCATTCGTTCCTGACCCTGACGGCACCACCGCGCTTGCAGGATTGCTGCCTGCAGCTGTTACAACAGACCCTGTGCTGCCGGTATCGGCGTTGATGTGGGGCACGGAAACACTGCCGACCGGTAGCGTGGCAGTGGGCATGCACCCTCGCAGAAGACCGAACAACAGCAGCGCCAACAACAGCAGAAGCAATGGCCAAAGCCACCAGAACCGGCGCCAGAAAGATCGCGTGACCTGAGTGAGCGGCTGAGCCGGCTGCACGGCTGGCGCAGGTTCTGAAAGTACGGTCGGTGCAGGTTGAGGAGTAATGGGTCGGGGATTCAAGAAGTAAAGCGGGTCGCGATGCCGGTCGCCCTCGTGTTGAACGAACCCCCAAAAAGTCAGCACTGGCTGGGTGTAACGTTCAGACTGTCCAGCGGCGTTAACACGGGCGGCGTCGACCAGATAGATATAGCTGTCGGCGGGTGCATGTGGCACCAGGCCCAAAAGCTTTCCAAAAATGACCTGGTCGCTTTGGCCGCCTTTATTGCCGGCTTGCACCAGAGCCGAACTCATGTCCGCTATCGCGTTTTTGAATTGGTTCAGCTGAGCCCTGGCATCGTTGCGTTCGTCCTCTGTTGCCGAACTCCAAGGCACAACATCACCTTGGACCGGGCTATACCAGTCAATTACGCTGCCTTGTTCATTACTCTTGGGGACGGCAAGAAAGCTGGCCATTGGCGGGGCTTTACGGGCCAGCGCGGCAATAAGTTGCAGAGCAGCCTTGTGGACGGGTTGCCCCGTTTCGCCCACGGCGATGAACTCGTCACTTTTGCCCGTACGAAGCAGCGCACCGTGCATGCTGAACATTCCCTGTAAATTCAATCCGTTGGCTCATTCAGAGCCGTAAGCAGGCGCTCACCATAATGGCAGAGTGCCTTTGGCGTCAATTTTTATGCACGTGATTTTGCTCGGATATGTTCTTTTCATTGGCTCTAGTGTGGGCCTCTCCGCCGCTTTTGACCCAGGCAGCGCTCTTATGACCAGTCGAGATTCAGCGAGTGATGAGGCGGGGACGATCACGGCATTGATACTGCTTGCGCCTGATCTGGATATCGCCGTGTCGATACTGCTGATAGCCGGTGTAGGGAATCACGACAGTGTTGGCTATGGCGGGGAGGGGCGGAATCACTCCATCCCGACCCTTCTTTATGTCTCCTTTTCGCAACTTTGCCATCCTTATGCCATCAATTGCTGAATTCGATGGAACGATTTCCTGCGCCCTCCGGTCAACCCATTTCAATCACTTTGACCCGGTAGGTCCCATGGCCAGTAGCATCAGTGAAATCCTCGATGAGGATCTTTATCGCAAGACGCGGGAGCAATTGAACACGTTTCTGGACGAAACCAATGCGTTGCTGGCCGCAGGTGATGCGTTGCATGAGGATCGTACGGAACTCGCCCGACAGCGCCTTGCCGAATTTCTACAAGGCAAGGTTCAGGTAGAGGCCAACCACGAAACGGCGCAGCCGCTGGTGGAGCGGGTGCTTGCGGAGACCAAAGGCTATGTCAAGGCACATCCATGGGCGGCGGTGGGGGCTGCGGCGGCGGTCGGGGTGGTCGTCAGTCTGTTGCTCAAGCGCGGTAGAGGCTGAAAGGGTAGGCTCGAAACAGTCCGGGCGTCTGGTGGGCGCCTGGCTGAGTGCTGTCGAGCGCAAGCGGGGGATGCACATGAACGTCGACGAAGAGACGGTGCGGCAACTGGCGCAGCTGATCTGGGAAACGGAAGGGCGGCCGCAGGGGCAGGAAGCCAGGCACTGGGACATGGCGACCCGTCTGGCGGAGTCGGCCGCGATGACGCCGACGCGGACATCCCACGGGCATCGGGTCGACACGCTGTTTCCGGTGCCGACGCAGCCTGATGACGCCAACAGGGACAAGCCGTCATCGACGTGACGGCGGTTGGCGATTCAGGCTTCGTTCGAGTGCAGTTGTTCGAGCAGTGACTGGGCAAAGGCTTCCGAGGCGATGAAGTCAAGCGCCTGGCGCAGTTTCACGGTTTCTTCGGCGCCAAAAGTGTCGTCGAAGACGCGGGAGACGCGCTCGGAGATGCGCCGTGCTTCCAGGTACTTCTGTTGCCCGGCAGGGGTCAGCAGAACGCGCCGGCTGCGGCGGTCGGTTTCGTCGGTCTGCAGTTCGACCAGTCCGTCGCGTACCAGTGGCTTGAGGGTATGGCCGAGGGCCGAGAGGTCCATGACCAGCGCCTGGGCCAGGTCACGCATTTTCGGCTCGGCGCTGCGGGCTATCTGCGACAGCAGCGAGTACTGAGTGGCTTTCAGGCCGCAAGGCGTGAAGGCGTCGTCGTAGATCTGGCCCAGACGGCGAGAGGCGCGACGCACAGAGCCATTGGCACAACTGCTGGCCGCGACGGTGTCTGAGCAGGATGTCGCACGTTTCAAAAGCGGGTTACTCGCAATGTTCATAGACAAGCCGTGATTATGCCTGTGTCGACACCGCGGACAAGCCTTTTTCAGGCATCCGGTCGGTGACACGCTGACGCAGGGTCACCGACCGGCCTGCAACATCACGCCCGATTGGAAGCTTCGGCGGCGAACGTGCTGTCGTTGCGGCGGGCGTCGGTGATCGCCCAGTACCACATGCCAAGGCCGCCGACGGTCAGTGCCGCTGCCGCATAGCCGGTGGCCGGCAGGCCGAAGCCGGCAGCGATGACCATGCCGCCGACCCACGGGCCGATGGCGTTGGCGAGGTTGAAGGCGCTTTGCACCAGCGCTCCGGCCAGTGACTGGGCGTGGGGTGCGACGTCCATCAGGCGGGTCTGCAGAATGGCCGCCAGGCCGACGCCGCAGCCGATGAAGAACACCAATGGCACCAGCAGCCAGAGGTTCTCGGTGGCCGATGGATACAGTGCCAGCACCAGCGCCGTGAAACCCAGCGAGATACCGGCGGCGCGCATGGTGGCGCGGTCCGCCGCCCAGCCGCAGATCAGATTGCCCACCGTGGTGCCCAGGCCGAACACCGCCATTACCAGCGGAATGGTGATGCCCGTGGCGTGGGTGACTTCGATCAACGTAGCCGCCAGATAGGTGTAGACGCAAAACACGCCGCCAAAGCCGATCCCGGCGATGCCCAGTGTCAGCCAGACCTGCCGTGAGCGCAGTGCGCCCAGCTCACGCAACGGGCTGGCGTCGGCATGGGCTTGTACAGCGGGCGCCAACGTGCGAATGAGCAGGGCGGTCAGGGCTGCCAGCACGGCAACGATGGCCATGCCCCAGCGCCAGCCGACGGTCTGGCCGATCCAGGTGGCGAACGGCACGCCGATGATGGTGGCGATGGTCAGGCCGAGAAACACCCTCGACACCGCCTGCGCACGCTGGTTTTTCGGCACCAGCGAGGCGGCCAGCAACATGGCGACGCCGAAGTAGGCACCGTGGGGGAAACCGCTGAGAAAGCGGAAAAACACCAGCCACGGCAGTGAGGGTGCGATGGCGCTCAAGGCGTTGGCAATGCCGATGAAGGCGGCCAGCGACACCAGCAGAGCCCGCCGTGGCCATCTGACGCAGAGCACCATGATCACCGGCGAACCGACCACCACACCCAGTGCGTAGGCGCTGATGGCATGGCCGGCCAGTGGCTGGGTGCTGTTGAAATCGCTGGCGATGAAGGGCAGCAGGGTCATGGAGGCGAACTCGGTCGTACCGATGGCGAACGCGCCCATGGCCAGGGCAAAGAGCAGCCAGCCCATGTGGAAGTCGTGTGGGGTGTCGGAATGAGTCATCGAGAACAGGCGCTAGGGCGAAGTGAGGAAACATCCTGTTATACCTGAAACCGGTTTCAGATCAACCCAAAACCGGCATTCGCCCCGGATAAAGTCCAGTAGATGGCTCAAGCGTTGCGGGACAGCTTCTCCAGCAGCATGGCTTTTACCTGTGGCCATTCGTCATCGATGATGCTGAAGCGCACCGAGTTGCGCTTGCGACCGTCAGGCATGATCCGCTCATGGCGAACGATGCCTTCCTGTGTCGCGCCGATACGCAGGATGGCGGCGCGGGACTTCTCGTTGAGCTCGTCGGTGGTGAACTGCACGCGCACGCATTGCAGCTCTTCGAAGGCGTATTGCAACATCAGGTACTTCATTTCGATGTTCAGGCCCGAACGCTGCACAGACTGGCTCAGCCAGGTGTGGCCGATCTCCAGCTTGCGGTTCTTGCGGTCGACCTTCCAGAAGCGCGTGCTGCCGACCACTTGCCCGCTGTCGCGGCGCACGATGGTAAACGGCATCACCGTACCTGACTCGCGCCCGGCCAGCGCCGTGGCGATGTACTGATCGACAGTGGTCGGGCCGGGGATCACCGTGACTTTCATGTTCCACAATTCGCCATCCGCTGCGGCCTGCAGCAGCGCCGGTCCGTGGTCGCCCTGCAATGGCAACAGTTCAACGGTATCGCCGCTCAACACCACCTGTTCGGCGGCCGTCACCTCATGACTCATCTTCTTCATCCCTTGGGTTTGGCGTCAGGGAGCGCGGCGCCCTTGGGCCACAGCATCCAGATCTGTCCTTGTTGCTTCATGTTGCCGGCCAGCTCGCCAGCCGCGTCGCCGGTGCCCCAGAACATGTCTGCACGCACTTCGCCGGCGATGGCGCCGCCGGTGTCTTGAGCTGCCACCGGGCGTACCAGCGGGCTGCCGTCGGGACGGGTCGAGGACAGCCAGAGCAGGCTGCCCAGCGGAATCACTTTGCGGTCGATGGCCACGCTGTAGCCGGCGGTCAGCGGCACGTTGAGCGAGCCGCGCGGGCCTTCGTTGCTGTCCGGGCGCAGGGTGAAGAACACGTAGCTGGGGTTGCTGCCGAGCAGTTCGTGGACGCGGTCCGGGTGGGCGATGGCCCAGTCGCGGATGCGGCCCATGGACACTTCGTCCTTGGTCAGCTGGCCTTGTTCCACCAGCCAACGGCCGACCGGCTTGTACGGATGGCCGTTCTGATCGGCATAGGCGATGCGCAATTGACGACCGTTTTCCAGCTGTACGCGGCCCGAACCCTGAATCTGCAGGAATTGCAGATCGATCGGGTTTTCCAGCCAGGCGAGGGCCGGGGCGTTGACACCTTTTTCGCCGATGGTGGCGGCGTCGTCATAAGGGCGCAGTACGCGGCCATCGAGGCGGCCACGCAGGCGTTTGCCTTTCAGTTCCGGGTAGATGCTGTCCAGATTGACGATGATCAAGTCATCCGGCACCCCGTACACCGCCACCGGATGCTGATCGTTGCGCTGTTCGCTGCCTTTATAGATGGGCTCGTAATAGCCGGTGATCAGGCCGTTGGCGCCATGCTCGGATGAGCGCAGGCTGTAGACCTGCAACTGGTTCTTGAGGAAATCGCGAACCGCCGCAGGGTCCTGTGGCACCTGTGCCGCCAGCGCGCAGGTACTGCCCCAGACCGGATCCTTCGCCAGGCGCTTGCAAGCCGAAAACCAGCTGTTGTAGCCGGCCATCAGGTCGACGTCGTTGACCGCTGGCAGCTTGTCCCACTCGACGCTGACGTAAGTGGTGGCTTCCGATGGCTTGGTTTTGGGCGCGCCACCGTCACAGGCGGCAAGCAGGGCGATCAGCGGAGCGAGGCAGAACAGAAAGCGGCGCCAGTGCAGGCTTGGGGTCATCACGCGGGGTGTTTCCTGAAAAGCAGAGTGAAGGTGGCTAGCTTGGGGAAAGGCACGGGCGACGTCAAATCGGCGAGAGGGCCGGATCGCAATGTCGCGGCGGTGATCGCACTTTTTTGCCATTTGCCGCTCTATGCATTGCCGGACGCCACGATTCACGCGGTGTCCCGATTGTCGAAGCTTGTGATAGATGGTGCCAACCGATTCCTTTTGCCGTGCGCGTCCGCGTCCACGCGCTCTGCTTGCCGTGTGCCTGCTGACGCTCTGCGTCGCCGGCTGTACGCGTCAGGACGGGCGCGATGCCGCCACCCAGTTCAGCGAAGCCAACCCGCGAGAGTTTTTCCAGACCAGCGTTGATCGCATGGCCACCCTGGCGATGCGCGACAACCTGGACAGCCTGTACCTGCTGATGAACAAGCTGTACCTGCGCAACCCCGCCGAATGGCGCAAGTCCGGGTTCGTCGATGCGGCCTCGGCCGAGCGCAACGTGCGCGAGGCGATCGAGCAGCGCAAGCCGCTGGCGCAGTTGGGCAATCGCCGGGATCTGGCGGCCTTGAGTTATGCCTTGAGCCCGGCGTTTCTCGGCGACCGCGTCGGTGCCTTCATTTACGCCATCGGCAGCATGCTGGTCACCGCCCATGGCGGACGGCTGGAGTTTTACATGACCGACCAGATCAACCCTCGGTTTGTCAGCAACGCTGCGCGCAACATCGAAAAGGCCACCTGGCTGTTGAGTCAGCGGCAGAATGCCAATGGTGAGCTGATGCTGTTTTCCAACGAGATTTCCGAGGAGGGCAGCAACCTGAGCTTTGCCACCGAGTTCGGCAAGATCGTCGCGCGCCTGGATCTGCTGACGCAGATGCTCGATGAGCGCTATAGACGGATCGGTCTGAATTATGCGCAGAGCCTGCTGTTTCTGAATTTCCTGCCGGTGCAGTGATGCGACCAGGGGCGGCACCTGTGGGAGCGAATTCATTCGCGATGGGCAGCCCGGTCGACACAGGAGTGTGCCTTTGAAATCCCATCGCGAATAAATTCGCTCCCACCGTCTTATTCGCTGTGGGCCTTGTGTTTAGGGCTCAATAACTCTCCCCGCGAATGTATTCCTGCATCTTGTCGATCAGCCGTTTCTGTTCGGCAATCGCCGCCTTGACCAGGTCGCCGATCGACAGCAGGCCCACCAGCCGGCCTTCCTCGACCACCGGCAGATGGCGCAGGCGATGGTCGGTCATGATGTTCATGCAATGGTCGACGGTCTGGTGCGGGTCCACGGTCCTGACTTCGTGGGTCATGATTTCGCTGATCGGCGTGCCCACCGAGGCGCGTCCGGCCAGTTCCATCTTGCGGGCGTAATCGCGTTCGCTGACGATGCCGACGACGCGGCCCGCGCGGACCACCGGCACGGCGCCGATGTTTTTCTCGGCCATCAGCTTGATCGCGTCGATGACCATCTGCTCCGGTCCGACGGTATGCACTTCACCCTGGTGCCTGTCTTTGAGTTTCAGTAATTCGGCTACGGTCGTCATGCTGGGCCTCTGCGGCGCGTTTTTGTCTGAGAGCGGCCGCTGTCTGCAAGCCGTGCTTACAGAATCGTAGAGAGAAGGCTATCCGGCAAGTTTGAAAGCGCCGTACAGATGGTAAAAAGCGTCATCCCGTGCGGCGCCTCACGCTTCGTTGCGTCCGGCTCAGTCCGGACGCTTGCGCCGTGGCCGCGACACCACCGATTCGATGTTCTTGCGGCCGATCAGCAACGGGCTCTTGGCTTTGCGCGACGCCGGCATGTCGGCCAGCCATTTGTACATCACCAGGCAATCGACCAGTCCATGGCGGGCATGGCGATAGGCGCGGGGCAGGCGGCCGACCGTGTCGAAACCGAGCTTCTGCCACAGGGACACGGCGACGTCGTTGGTCGACACCACCGAATTGAACTGCATGGCGGAAAAACCGCTGTCCAGCGCCAGCTGCTGCGAGTGCTCGCACATCAGGCGAGCCACGCCACGGCCACGGGCGGCGGGGGTGACCATGTAGCCGCAGTTGCTGACATGGCTGCCGGGGCCGGCGGCATTGGCCTTGAGGTAATAGCTGCCGAGCAACACACCGTCTTCTTCGGCGATCAGCGTGTGCAGCGGCAACTCCAGCCACAGGTGCAGAGCCTGCTCGAAAGTCAGGTCGGGGGCATAGGCGTAGGTTTCCTGCGCTTGCACCACGGCCTGGAAAGTGGGCCAGAACGCCTCGAAATCGGCGGCGGTCATGGGGCGGATCTGAATCATGGGGGTTCCTGAACGGAAATATTGGGGACTTACAGGTGTTGCAGAGGCTCCGCTGGTCTATGTGGGAGGGAGCTCTGTTCGCGAAAGCGGTGGGTCAGTCAACGCGCAGGTGTCAGACCAGACGCATTCGCGAGCAGAGCTCCCTCCCACAGGTCACGTGCAGGACCAGGCGGGGCGGTGTTGCATTATCGACATAAGCGGTTTACGACACCACGCGATAGCACGGCACATACGCCGCGCCACCCGGCAGTTTCATCCGGTGCTGCTCAACGAACGCCTGCAGCAGTTTGTCCAGCGGCTGCATGATTTCCGCGTCGCCGTGGATTTCGTATGGGCCGTGTTCCTCGATCAGGCGGATGCCCTTGTCCTTGACGTTGCCGGCAACGATACCGGAGAACGCCCGACGCAGGTTGGCGGCCAGTTCATGGGGCGGCAGCTCACGACGCAGTTGCAGGCTGGCCATGTTGGCGTGGGTCGGATCGAAGGGGCGCTGGAAGCTCTCTTCGATCTTCAGCAGCCAGTTGAAGTGGAAGGCGTCGGCGCGCTCGCGACGGAACTGACGGACCGCCGCCAGGCCTTCGGTCATGTGCCGGGCCACTTCGGCCGGGTCGTCGATGATGATGGTGTAGTGCTTGTGCGCCTCTTCGCCGAGGGTCGCGCTGACGAACGCGTGCAACTGTTGCAGGTACGGCGCGGTGCTCTGTGGCCCGGTCAGTACCACCGGGAACGGCAGGCCCTGGTTGTCCGGATGCATCAGGATGCCCAGCAGATACAGGAACTCCTCGGCGGTACCGGCGCCGCCCGGGAAGATGATGATGCCGTGGCCGACACGGACGAAGGCTTCCAGGCGCTTCTCGATGTCCGGCAGGATCACCAGTTCGTTGACGATCGGGTTCGGCGCTTCGGCGGCGATGATGCCGGGCTCCGTCAGCCCCAGATAACGCCCGCCATGGATGCGTTGCTTGGCGTGGGCGATGGTCGCGCCTTTCATCGGCCCCTTCATCACGCCGGGACCGCAGCCGGTGCAGATGTCCAGCTTGCGCAGGCCCAGTTCGTGGCCGACTTTCTTGGTGTACTTGTATTCTTCGGTGTTGATCGAGTGGCCGCCCCAGCACACCACCATCTTCGGCTCGACGCCGGCGCGCAGGGTGCGGGCGTTGCGCAGCAGGTGGAAGACGTAATCGGTGATGCCCTGGGAGTTGCTCAGGTCGATGCGCTGGCTGTCCAGCTCGCTTTCGGTGTAGACGATGTCGCGCAGGGCGCTGAACAGCATTTCCCGGGTGCTGGCGATCATCTCGCCATCGACGAAGGCATCGGCCGGTGCGTTCAAGAGCTCCAGGCGGACGCCGCGATCCTGTTGATGAATGCGGACTTCGAAGTCCTTGTAGGCTTCGAGAATGGTTTTGGCGTTGTCGACATGGGCGCCGGTGTTGAGGATGGCCAGGGCGCACTGGCGGAAGAGGTTGTAGGTGCTGCCCGAGCCTGCGGCGCTGAGCTGTTGGACTTCGCGTTGTGAAAGCGTCTCCAGGCTACCTTTTGGACTGACCGAAGCGTTGATTACCTGTCTTGTAGCCATTCTGAATTCCTTGAAAGCATTGCCACCCGGTCAGACCGACCTGTGGCATGGGTACAGTGACTGCCGGAATCGGCCCGCCACGCAGCCATTTTTTACATCGCTGGCGACGGAAAGCAAACCTCTGTGATGACATCTGCCCGGCGGCTTTGGATTTTCCCGCCTGCGCCGGTATGCTGCACCCCGACGTCCCGACTCCACCGGCCCCTTCACGCTTATGATGTTCAACTTCGCGGTTTTCCTCTGCACGCTGGTGGCCATGGAAGGTGTCGGCTTTCTCGCGCACAAGTATGTGATGCACGGCTGGGGCTGGTTCCTCCATCGTTCGCACCACGAAGAACAGCTGGGCGCCTTTGAAACCAACGACCTCTACCTGCTGGTGCTCGGCGCGGTCGCCATCGGCCTGATCGTGCTGGGCAACAGCGGCCATGATCCGCTGCAATGGGTCGGCGCCGGGGTGGCGGCGTTCGGGCTGATCTACATGTTCATCCACGACGGCATCGTCCATCGCCACTGGCCGATGCGCCCGCAGCCACGCAATCGCTATCTCAAACGCCTGTACCACGCGCACCTGATGCACCATGGGGTGAAGGGTCGGCGCAACAGCGTGTCGTTCGGTTTCCTCTATGCGCCGCCGGTGGCGACCCTGCAAAAGCAGCTGCGGGACATGCGCGAAGCCGAGCGCAATCGCGTAGTGGATACACCAGAAGGCTCCGATCTGGCCAACAGTTGATCCCTCGACCTGCCACTTGATGCTAAGTTGGGCGCCTGTGTTGTCATCACTGAACCAACAGGAGTCGAACCATGGATCTTGGATTGTCGGGGCGCTGGGCGATCGTGTGTGCGGCCAGCAAAGGCCTGGGGCTGGGTTGCGCGCGAGCGCTGGCCAAAGAGGGCGTCAATCTGGTGATCAATGCCCGCGGTGACGAGGCTCTGCAAGCCGCTGCCGCCGAACTGCGGCAACTGGCGCCGGGTATCGAAGTGCGCACCGTGACCGGCGACATCAGCGAGCCTGCGGTGCGCGAGCAGGTGCTGGCGGCCTGTCCGCAGGCCGACATTCTGGTCAACAACGCAGGCGGCCCACCGCCCGGCGACTTCCGCGACTGGCAGCGCGACGACTGGATCAAGGCGCTGGACGCCAACATGCTGACCCCCATCGAACTGATCAAGGCCTGTGTCGACGGCATGGCCGCGCGCGGTTTTGGCCGGGTGATCAACATCACCTCCGGTGCGGTCAAGGCGCCGATCGACGTGCTGGGCCTGTCCAACGGCGCCCGCAGCGGCCTGACCGGGTTCATCGCCGGCCTTGCCCGTCAGCCGCAACTGGCGGGCAACAACGTCACCATCAACAACCTGCTGCCGGGGCCGTTCGACACCGAACGTCTGCAAAAGAACATCAGCCTGGCGGCGGACAAGAACGGCGTCAGCGTCGATGCCCTGGCCGAACAACGGCGCAATGCGGTGCCGGCCCAGCGTTTCGGTACCGCCGACGAGTTTGGCGCGTTCTGCGCGTTTCTGTGCAGCGAGCATGCCGGCTTCATGACCGGCCAGAACCTGTTGCTGGACGGTGGCGGCTACCCTGGTACGTTCTGAGACGCGGCGCGTCATCGGAACCTGTTCAGGCTGGCCGGCAGCGGTGTTGGCCAGCTTTCACTTTTTCGGATTCGGGAGAACCCTGTGACTCAATCAGCAGCGGGAACAATGATTACCTACAAGCGCCCGGACGGTCAGGATGTCAGCGGCTATCTGGCGACCCCGGCCAAGGCTGAAGGCGCGCCGGCAGTGGTGGTGATCCAGGAATGGTGGGGTCTCAACGATCAGATTCGCGGTGTTGCCGACCGTCTCGCGGCGTCCGGTTACCTGGCGCTGGTGCCGGATCTGTATCGCGGTGAAATGACGGTGGAAGAGGAGGAGGCCCATCACCTGATGAGCAAACTCGACTTCGCCGATGCCGCCACTCAGGACATCCGGGGTGCAGTGCAGTTTCTCAAGGGCAAGACGCAGAATGTCGGCGTCACCGGCTTCTGCATGGGTGGCGCGTTGACCTTGCTGGCGCTGAACTTCATTCCCGAGGTGACCTCGGGCGTGGTGTTCTACGGCATGCCACCGCTGGAGTACCTGGACGCCAAGGCGATCAAGGTGCCGGTGCAGGCGCACTGGGCGACACAGGACGAGTTCTTCCCGGCGGAGAACGTCGACAAGCTGGAAGAGAAACTCAAGGAAGGCGGCGTCGATCTGGAGTTCCACCGCTACCTGGCGCACCACGCCTTCGCCAACGAAACCGCCGTGGGTACCGGGCGCATTCCCGGCACACAATACGATCCGGTGTGGGCGCAACTGGCCTGGGACCGGGCGCTGACGTTCTTCGGCCGGACGTTGTGGGGTTGAGCTGAGTCGCTCTTGGAAATTGTCTTGCGCCGATAAAGGCGCTGTTTCTGTAGGAGCTGGCTTGTCCTGCGAGCGGCTGCGAAGCAGTCGTAAATCCATGCGCATTGATTGTGTCAGGCAAAACGCATGCACAGGTTTTACGACGACTGCGTCGCCGCTCGCAGGACAAGCCAGCTCCTACAGGTCGTGCTATGCCACCCGGGCTATAAGCCTTCAGCGCAACGCCTGTGGCGGAATGGCGTAGGTGCCGACCACGTGGGCGACCGGTTCTTCCAGCCCTTCCGAGTACAACGACACCTCGCCGATGGCCAGGGTCTTGCCGACTTTCAGCAACTGGCATTCGCCGATGATGCGTCGGCCGGCTTCGGGTTTGCGCAGGAAGTTGATGGTCAGGCTGGTGGTCACGGTCAGCGGCACGATGCCGATCACGCCCAGCACTGCCACATACAGCGCGACATCGGCCACTGCCATCAGCGTCGGCCCGGACACCGTGCCGCCTGGGCGCAAATCGGAATGGTCGACCACCTGTGAGATCGTGGCCCGGCGCTCGCCGACCGCTTCGACGACAATGCGGGTCTGCGGAAACTCACGGGCGATGAATGCGGCAATCTCTTCCTTGCTGGCCATCGTATTTTCCTTGTTATGGGCGATGGGCAAGACTTGATGAGCCGACGGCGCTTGTCAATCTGCGAGGCTCGATCTGCAGCGCACCCCGCAAACCTGTTGGAGGGAGCTCTGCTCGCGATGGCGGTGTGTCAGACAACGTCGATGCGACTGAACGTACGCTATCGCGAGCAAGCTCACTCCTACATGGCGTCAGTTCAGACACAGCAGCGTTGCCTGACACGACACCATCGCAAGCAGAGCTCCCACCCACACGTCCTGTGCATGACGCAAAATCCAGACATGGCAGCAGACCTTTCGTACCATCCTCGGCTAGTCTTGGCGCTTCCATGGCAGGAGCAGGGCACGCATGCGCAAACTTGTGATCGGTATCGACCTGAGCACCACCACCTGCAAGGCCATCGCCTGGGATGCCCGAGGGGAACTGGTGGCGCAAGCGCGGGCGCCGCTGGGGTTGTCGCGGCCGGCGGCCAATGCCTATGAGCAGGACCCGCAGGACTGGTGGCGAGCCACGCAGCAGGCGCTCAAGGCCTTGCTGGCGCTGCTCGACGGCGCGGCCATTGCCGCGGTGTCAGTGGTCAATCAACGGGAAACCGTGGCGGTCACCGATGCCCAGGACCGCTTGCTGCGCCCGGCGATGCTCTGGCTCGACGAGCGCCGCAAGGATGAAGTCGCCGCGCTGACCGCCCGGGTCGGTGACGAACGCCTGCACGCCATCACCGGCAAACCTCATGACTGGGCGCCGGCCATTTACAGCCTGGCGTGGATGGCCGACGCCGAGCCGGAACTGTTCAAACGCATCCGCCACGTCTACGAACCCCACGCTTGGCTGGTGCGCCAGCTGACCGGTGCATTCGCCACCAGTTGGGCCAGCGCCGATCCGTTCGGGGCGTTCGATATTCACCGCCATGACTGGGCGGATGAGGTGCTGCAGGCGCTGCCGATCCCGCTGCGCGCCGACTGTTTTCCTGTTGCCTCGGCACCCGGCTCGGTGCTGGGCACCGTCACCGCCGCCGCCGAAGCTCTGACCGGTTTGCCCGCCGGCACCCCGGTTGTCGCCGGTGGCGGCGACGGTCAGGCTGGAGGGCTGGGCATCGGCGTGGTCAGCACCGGCACGGCGTATTTGAATCTGGGCACGGCCATCGTTTCCGGGGTGTACGCCGACACGCCGATGATCGATCAGGCCTTTCGCACCCTGTGCGCGGTCGACCGTCAGGGTTACGTGCTGGAGACGTCGCTGCGTTCCGGCACGCTGCTGATCAATAGCCTGCTGCGGCAGTTTTTCGATATCGACGTGGTGGCCCAGCCCGACAGCCTGCTGCGCCTGGAAATCGAGGCGTCGCGGGTGGCGCCGGGCAGTGACGGGTTGATTCTGTTGCCGTACTGGAACGGCGTGATGAACCCGTATTGGGACCAGGATGCGCGGGGCTGTCTGCTCGGCCTCTCGCCGGACCATGGCCGGGCGCAGATCTATCGTGCCGTGCTGGAAGGCATCGCGCTGGAACAGGCGGTCGCTACCGAGCGCATGGTCGAGGCCACCGGTGAGCCGGTGAACACCTTTGTCGCCATCGGTGGCGGCGCGGCCAGTCGCCTGTGGTGCCAGATCATCGCCGACATCACCGAGCGCCCGGTGATCCGCGCCTCGACCCAGGAAGCTTCAAGTCTGGGCGCCGGTATTGCGGCCGCAGTGGGGGCGGGCTGGTACGCAAGCTTTGCCGAGGCCGCGCAGGTGATGACCCAGGACGGCGAAACCTTCTTGCCCAATCCGGCCTTGCGCGAGTTTCATCAGGAGCTGCTGGCGCTGTACCGCGAGCTGTACCCGCGTCTGCGCGATCTCTATCCGCGGCTGGCGCGGCTCAACCGGCGCTGAAGCCGCCGTCCACGGTCAGCGTGGTGCCGTTGATCATGCCGGCGTCATCGCTGAGCAGAAAGGCGATGGTCGCGGCGATTTCGCCGGGTTGCACAAAGCGGCCGAGGGGAATGCGCGACAACATCGCCCCGGCCTTGACCGGATCACTCCAGGCCTTGTCGGCCATCGGCGTCAGGGTCACCACCGGGTTGACGCTGTTGACCCGGATGCCATGAGGCCCCAGCTCCACGGCCATGACCCGGGTCATCGCATCCAGCGCCGCCTTCGACGCGCAATAGGCCAGGTGATCACGGGTGCCGACCGCTGCCGCCAGGCTCGACACGTTGACGATGGCCCCCGGCACGCCACGGGTGATCAGGTCGCGAGCCACCACCTGAGCAACCAGCATCGGCGCGCGGGTGTTGACCGCCATCAGGTGATCGAAAGTTTCCACGGTGGTCTCCAGCACCGATTGCAGTTCGACCACCCCGGCGCAGTTGACCAGCAGATCGATGGGCAGCATCGATGCCACGGCGGCCTGGGTCGCCTCGGCGTCGGCCAGGTCCACCACCAGCGTCTGTTCGCAGTAGGCAAGGTCGGCGGCGTTGCGACCCAGGGCGATGACGTCGGCGCCGCACTCGCTCAGCCACTGCACGGTTTCCCGGCCGATGCCCTTGCCAGCGCCGGTGACCAGAATGCGTTTGCCGATGAAGTCGTAGCGGGCCATGACGGGGTTCCTTGCAGAAAGGGTTTCAGTTGTCCTGTTCAAGCAATTGCGTGGCGGCGTCTTCGTCGATCACCAGTTCGTGGACGACGTTGCGCAGCAGCACCGCACGGATGATCTCGGCCTTGTACGGGCCACCGGAGACCAGCACGACTTTCTTGATCCGCCGCAGGTCTTCCGGGTCCAGCGAGATGGCCCGGCGGTTCAGCGGATGGTTGACCTCGATACCGTCGCGGTCCAGCCAGCGCCCGAGCAGGTCGCCCACCGCACCGGCAGCCCGCAGCGAACGGGCGTCTTCCGGGCTGACCAACCCCAGTTCCAGCATCAGCGAACGCTCACTCAGGTCGCCGACGGTCAGCAGCGCCAGATCAGCCTGCCGGGCCTTGCCCAGCACATCCTGCACCGAGGCTTCGGCCAGGATCATGTCGCGGTACGGCTCGGACGGCGCGAACACCGGCGCCGCCAGGTAGTAATAGGAGCCGCCGAACAGCCCGGCGAGGCTGGAGGCGATTTCCACGGTGTTGTTGGCTGAGCCGTAATGCAGACCGCCGAGCAGCGACAGTACGGTCATGTCCGGAATGGATCGCCCTTGCAGCTCGCGCACCGCCTGGCGCAGGGTACGGCCCCAGCCGACGGCGACGATGCAACCGTCGACCAGATACTCCTGAATGCTCGGCGCCACGCCGACGCCGAGCACGCGGAAGATCGTCGCCGGATCGTCGGGCGAAGGCACCACAGTGACTCGCTCCAGACCGAAACGCTCCTGCAGTCGGTGTTCCAGTTCGATGCAGGAGGCCAGCGGTGAGTTGATGCGGATTTGCACCACGCCGGTCTCCCGGCAGGTCGCCAGCGCCTTGTTGACCCGCACGCGGGTGATGCCGAAACGGTCGGCGATCTGCTGCTGGGTCATGTTGCTGACGTAGTAGTGCCAGGCGATCCGGATGTTCAGCTGATCGTCGGCGTTCACCGGGTCGGCGTCGGGGATGAATTCGGGATAACGGTTCTGCACGGCATAGTCCTTGGCGCGAAAAGCGGGGCGCCTACTTCACGGCGCCCATGGTCAGCCCTTGTACCAGATGCTTGGAGACCATCAACGCGAAAATGATCACTGGAAACACAATCAGCGTGCCGGTGGCCATGATCTCCCCCCAGGGCAGGTCGTATCCGCTCATGAAGCTGGTGGCGGTGACCGGCGCCGTGCGGGCGGCGTTGCGGGTCAGCACCAGCGCATAGAGCAGCTCGTTCCAGGAAAAAATGAACGAGAAGATCGCCGACACCGCCACCCCTGGCATCGCCAGCGGCAGGGCGATGCGCCAGAAGATGGTGAAACGCGAGGCGCCCGACAGCCGCGCCGCTTCGTCCAGATCCTTGGGCACGCCACGGAACTGGTCGGTGCAGATCCACACCACGATCGGCAGGTTGAAGGTCAGGTAGATCAGGATCAGCACCAGATGGGTGTCGATCAGGCCCATGTTGCGCGCCATCAGGAAAATCGGCAACGCCACCACGATCGGGCTGAGCATGCGGTTGGTGATGAACCAGAACCACAGGTCTTCCTTGCCCTTGAACTCGAAACGCGCCAGCGCATAGGCGGCCGGCGTGCCGAGGCCGACTGCCAGCACCGTGGTGCAGACGGCGACGATCAGCGAGTTGCCGAGGCTGTGCAGCACGTCGCGCTCGAACAGCACCTTGATGTAGTTGTCCAGGTGCGGGGTGAAGGCCCACACCGGCGGCGAAGCGAGCGCTTCGGCCTGGGTCTTGAGGCTGGTGGCGACCATCCAGTAGAAGGGGAACACGGCGAACAGAAAGATCGCCAGCAGCCCGACCAGGTGCCAGGGGCTGACCTTGATGCCGGGGCGCGGAATGCTTGGGGTGGCAACGGTCTTGCCGGCAGAAACGGTGGCCATGTCAGATCTCCCGGTAAACGAATTTGATGTACAGACGGGCCAGCACGATGGTCAGGATCAGCAGCAGAATCGCCTGCGCCGACGCCACGCCCTGATCGAACACGCGAAAGCCGATGCGCTGGATATAGACGCTGACCAGTTCGGTGGCCGCGCCCGGGCCGCCGCGGGTCATGGTGAACACGGTGTCGAACATCTTGAGGATGTCGGCGGTGCGCAGGATCAGGATCACCGTGGCGCTGGGCAGCAGAAACGGCAGTTGCACGTAACGCACGATCTGCCAGCGGCTGCGGGTTTCCAGGCGCGCGGCTTCTTCGATCTCGTGGGGCACCATGGTCAGCCCGGCCAGCAACACCAGCGCGCAGAACGGCGTCCATTGCCAGATGTCCATCAGCGCCACGGCGATGAAGGCGTTGGTGGTGTCGCCCAGCCATTCCACGGGGCCGGCATTGACCATCGCCAGCAGGGCGTTGGCGACGCCGAAATCGCGGTTGAAGATCAACCGGCCGATCAGGCCCGCCACGGCGGGTGCGGTGGCCAGCGGAATCACCAGACTCATCCGCGCCAGCAGCTTGAAGCCGGACAGACCGGGCTTGTGCAGCAGCAGGGCGATGATCAGGCCCAGCGCCAGCTGGATCGGCACCACGGTGATCAGAAACAGCCCGGAGCGCCCCAGCGCCGCCCAGAACGAGGCGTCGTTGAGCACGCTCAGGTAGTTGTCGAAACCGATGAAAGGGGTCGCATCCTTGGGACGCGCCAGGTTGTACTGGCGAAACGAATTGACCAGTGCAAACACGGTCGGAAAAATGCCGATCAGCGCCAGGGCCACAGTGGCCGGCGCAAGAAAGGCGAAAGCGGCCCGGGTGTTGTTCCACAGGGTCGGGAACACCGGTTTTTTGTTGTTGGACATGGTCGTGATTCTCGAGTGATACGGACATCTTGCGGTGTTGCGCTGATTACCCTGTAGGAGCCGGCTTGCTGGCGAATGCGGTGGGTCATTCACCGTTGAAGCGTCTGATCTGCCCCATTCGCCAGCAAGCCGGCTCCCACAGTTTTCGTACGCGTATTACTTCAGCAACTTGACCTTGCCGTCGTAATAACCGGCCTTGTTCAGGATGTCCTCCATCTTGCTGCCGATGGCCTTGGCGCCGGCTTCGACGCTGGACTTGCCGAGCATGATCGCGGTGCCGTTTTCACCGACCACTTCGGAGATTTCCGGCCACTGCGGGAAGCGTGGACGGTAGTCCGGCACGCCGCCTTCCCACGAGGTCACCATCGGCTGCACGAACGGGTATTTCTTCTGCACGTCGGCGTCCTTGTACACCGACATCCGCCCGCTGACACCACCGGCTTCCAGGTACGGCTTGGCCATGGCTTCGGAGGTGACCCACTGAATGAACAGCCAGGCCGCCGCTTTCTGCTTGTCACCCGAGTTGGCGTTGACCCCCAGCGAGAAACCACCCAGCGCAGGCTTCAGACCCGCCGGGCCTTTCGGTTCGGTGGCCACGGCCAGGCAATCGGTGATCTTCGATTTCGCCGGGTCGGCGAGGGTGCTGTAGAACGCCGACCACTCGGTGATCATCGCCACTTTGCCTTGGGCCAGGGCGTTGACCGCTTCGTTGTGGTCGTAGTCGACGATGCCCGGCGGCATGAACTTCATCAGGTCCTGACGGAACTGCAGGCCCTTCTGAGAGGCTTCGGAATTGAGGTTGGACTTGAAGTTGGCGTCCAGCAGCGAGCCGCCGAATGGCCAGAGGAAACGCATGAAACTGTCCGCCGACTGGGTTTCGCCGCGACGCGATTGCAGGGCGTAGGCGTAGCGGTCCTTGCTCTTGTCGGTCAGCTTCGGCGCATAGGTGTGCAGCAGTTCGTCCCAGGTCGCTGGCGGCTTGTCGAAACCGGCGTCCTTGAGCATGCACTTGTTGTAGAACAGCAGGCCCGAATAGTTATCGAACGGCAGGCCGTAGGTCTGCTTGTCCCAGCCACCGAACGACTCCAGCAGGATCGGGAAGAAACCGTCCAGCTTCAGCTCAGGGTCGGCCAGCTTGGGATCGTTGGTGAACGTGGTGATCGGCTCCAGCCAGCCGTTGCCGGCAAATTCGCCGATCCACACCACGTCGGTCAGCACCACATCCAGCGGTTCGGTGCTGCTGAAGCGCAGGACTTCCTGCTCGCGGGTGTTCTCGTAGGGGATGGTTTCGTAGCTGACCTTGATCCCGGTCTTTTTCTCGAATTCCGGCAGCAGCTTGATGGCGGCGGCATAGCCCGGACGGTCGAGGAAAATCGCCTTGATCTCGGTGCCCTTGTAAGGCGCGGCGGCCTCTTCAAGCGTCCAGGCGTGAGCGCCCGCCGAACCGAGGGCGACCGACAGGGCCAGGGCGTTCCATACCAGCTTCTTCATTACGTGACCTCTTTGTTCTTGTTGGTGAGGGTGACGTGGTGTCTGCGCCTGCGCGCGTTTTTGATCTACAGCGGTTAAGTCAATCCGGGTGGGGCAGGATGACGGTCTTCAGGGCGCCGTCGAGAAACTCCGAAGGGTAGCTGAACGCCTGGCTGGCCTGAGCCAGGTCGAAGCGGTGGGTGACCAGACAGTCGACATCCACCGCGCCCTGGGCCACCAGTTGAATGGCCCGGTCGTAGACATGGCCCATGCGCCGCGACAGGCGGACGTCGAGGCCCTTGCGCCGCAGCAGCGAGGCACTGAGCGGGGCGTACTGATCGCCGTCGGGAATGCCGACCAGCACCACCCGGCCACCGATGCGCGCCGATTGCGCGGCGATCTGGAAACCTTCCGGCGAGTTGGTCGCCTCCAGCACCAGATCGACGCCGCGGCCCTGGGTCCATTCGGCGATGGCAGCGTGGTCGGCAGCGACCTCGTCGGCGCCCAGTTGCCGGGCCTTTTCCGTGCGGTAGTGGATCGGGTCGATGGCGTAGACGGCTTTCTTGCAGAGCATTTTCGCCAGTTGCAGCAGGCACAGGCCGATGGGGCCACAGCCGATGATGGCGACGGTTTCAAAGAGTTTTTTGCTGCCGGCAAGATCCATGGCATGGATCGCCACGCCCAGCGGTTCAAGCATCACTGCCTGCACCGGGGTGAAGTGGTCGGGCACGGCATAGATCTGGCTGGGGGCGACGACGATGTATTCGGTCATCGCGCCGTGGGTGTGGGGCGGCGAGCCGAGGAACTGCACATGGGGGCAGAGGTTCACATGACCACGGCCGCACCATTCGCACTGGCCGCAAGGTTTCGCCGGATCGACCGCCACCAGTTGCCCGGCTTTCAGGCCCAGTTCGGGCCGGTCGTCGGTCAGGCGGGCGGCGAACTCATGGCCGGCGATGAAAGGCTGGGTGATGCGGGCATGGCCGATGGCGCCTTCCTTGTAGTAATGCAGGTCGCTGCCACAGACGCCGACCGCGCTGACCCGCAGCAGCACCTCGTCGCCGACCGGTGTCGGCACGGGCTTGTCGCCGATGCGGATGTCGCGAATGCCATGGATGTATGCAGCCCGCATTCAGTGCGCTCCTTGACATTTGTATTTTTAGAATTACAAATGATCGTAGAGCGAAACTTTTTGCTGTCAAGCCCATGATGAAGTTTGTCTTTGTAGGAGTGAGCTTGCTCGCGATCGCTGTTTGTCTTTGACGCCATCGTTGGCTGATCCAATCGCGAGCAAGCTCACTCCTACAAGGAATCTGCGCGGCAGCACCCACACAACAATAATTCAGGGGACACGATTTTGACTGAGCTCAGTCTGACGGGCGTCGAGAAAGCCTATGGCGACATCAAGGTGTTGCATGACATCCACCTGAGCATCGAAAGCCGCGAATTCGTGGTGTTCGTCGGGCCGTCCGGGTGTGGCAAGTCCACCTTGCTGCGCTGCATTGCCGGGCTGGAAAGCATCACCCAGGGGCAGATCCGCATCGGCAGCCGCGACGTGACCTACCTGGAACCGGCCGACCGAGGCGTGGCCATGGTGTTTCAGTCCTACGCGCTGTACCCGCACATGTCGGTCTACGACAACATCGCCTTCGGCCTGAAGATGCAGAAAACGCCCAAGGGCCAGATCGAAGCCAAGGTGCGCAACGCCGCGCGCATTCTGCAACTGGAGCCGTTGCTGGAGCGCAAGCCCAAGGCGCTGTCCGGCGGTCAGCGTCAGCGCGTCGCCATCGGTCGCGCCATCGTCCATGAGCCGGAAGTGTTTCTGTTCGACGAACCACTGTCCAACCTCGACGCCTCGCTACGGGTGCAGATGCGCATCGAGATCGCCAAGCTGCACGCCGATCTGCAGGCAACCATGATCTACGTGACCCACGACCAGGTGGAAGCCATGACCCTGGCCGACAAGATCGTGGTGCTCAACAAGGGCTGCATCGAGCAGGTCGGCTCGCCGCTGGAGCTGTATCACCACCCGCGCAACCGTTTCGTCGCCGGTTTCATCGGTTCGCCGCAGATGAGTTTTCTGCCGGTGCAGACCGTGGCCGTCAGTGGCGAAGGCGTGCAGGTCAGCCTGCCCGGCGGTGGTCGGCTGTGGGTGCCGGTCAAGGGCGACAACCTGCGCGCTGGTGATGCGCTGACATTGGGATTGCGTCCGGAGCATTTGTCCGAGCGCGGCGAAGGCGATGCACAGATCAGTGTGACGGCGCGGGTGGTCGAGCATCTGGGCGGGGAGACCTTCACCCATGCCGAAACCACCGAGGGCGACCCCTTGATGATCAAGGGCGACGGGCTGTCGGCGGTCAAGGCCGGCCAGACCCTGGCGGTCGGCGTGTCCGGGGTGAATTGCCACCTGTTCAACGAACACGGACAAGCGTTCGTGCACCGCGTGCATTACAGCGAACGGATGCCCGACGAAATCCGGCATCGGCCCGGTTCTGCGGCGGTGGTGGGGTAACTCATCCCAGGGTAGGGCCACCGCACATTCCTGTGGGAGGGAGCTCTGCTCGCGATGGCGTCAGCTCAGACATTGCAGTGTTGATTGACCCACCGCCATCGCGAGCAGAGCTCCCTCCCACAGTAGTTATGCGGAATTCACTCACTTTTTCAACGCCACATCGTCGTAGGAGCGCGCTTGCCCGCGATGGGCATATCAGTTGCCATCGTGGTACCTGACCCGACGCCTCGCGGGCAAGCGCGCTCCTACAGAGGGTCTCAGAGCAATTCACTCGTGCTCCGACGCCTCCAGATGATCGATATGCTTGAAACGCTCCACCAGAAAATCGATCAGGCTGCGCACCCGTGCTGACAGGTGCAATTGTTGCGGGTACACCGCGTAGACGTCGGCGCGGGTCGGGGTCTGGTCTTCGAGCACCAGGCGCAAACGCCCGCTGCGTACGTACCGGGCGATGTCCCATTCGGCGCGCAGCAGGATGCCGAAACCCTCCAGCGCCCAATTCAGCGCCACTTCACCATCGTTGCAGCCCAGCGCGCCACGGACCTTGACGTTCTGCGTCTTGCCGCCATTGGTGAAGCTCCACACGCCATACGGCGTCTCGTTCTGGCGCAGGAAAATGCAGTTGTGCTCCTGCAAGTCAGCCAGCCGCGTCGGCACGCCGTGCTTCTCCAGATACAACGGCGAGGCGCACAGCAAGCGACGGTTGGACGCGATCTTGCGCGCATGAAACGCCGCGTCCGGCAGGGTGCCGAAACGGATCCCCAGATCGAAACCGTGGGTCGCCAGATCCAGCGGGTGGTCGCTGATTTCCAGCTGGATCTCGACCTCCGGGTAACGGGCGAAGAACGCCGCCAGCGCCGGGCCGATATAGCGCCGACCAAAGCCCAGCGAGGCGTTGACGCGGATCAGGCCCTTGGGCGTGGCGCGGCTGCTGCTGACCAGCTGTTCCACCTCGTCGATCTGCGTGAGGATCCGCGCCGCGTGGGAAAAATACAGCTCGCCTTCGGCGGTCAGGCTCATCGAGCGAGTGGTGCGGTTGACCAGGCGGATCCCCAGCCGCGCCTCCAGCGCACTCAGGCGTTTACTGACAGCAGGCGGCGTCACGCCCAGTTCGCGGGCGGTGGCAGCAAGGCTGCCTTGCTTGGCCAGCAGGTGGAAAAACTGCAAATCCAGGGTCTGGTTCATTCGTAACTCAAAGTTATTGATGTAGTGATTTTGAGGAACTCACTGCTTTGGGTTCACTACATATACTCCGCTCACACCCCGCTTGAACAGCCCGGTTCAAGGGGCACAACAAGAACATCAAGAGAGTGGAATCGATCATGAGTGCATACAAGATTGCGGCAGTCCCAGGTGATGGCATCGGCGTCGAAGTGATCGCCGCCGGCGTGGAAGTGCTGCAGGCGCTGTCGAAAAAATCCGGCTTCAGCCTCGACTTCAAGCATTTCGACTGGAACTCCGACAACTACCTGAAAAACGGCCACTACATTCCGGAAGGCGGCCTGGCCGAACTGAAGACTTTCGACGCGATCTTCTTCGGCGCCGTGGGTGCCCTCAATGTGCCGGACCACATCTCGCTGTGGGGCCTGCGTCTGCCGATCTGCCAGGGCTTCGACCAGTACGCCAACGTGCGTCCGGCCCGTGTGCTGCCCGGGGTGAAAAGCCCGCTGCACAACGGCGAGCTGATCGACTGGGTGGTGGTGCGCGAAAACTCCGAAGGCGAATACTCCGGCAACGGCGGTCGCGTCCACCGTGGTCTGCCGGAGGAGGTAGCGACCGAGGTGTCGGTGTTCACCCGTGCCGGCGTCGAGCGTATTCACCGCTTCGCCTTCGAGCTGGCCCGCAGCCGTCCGCGCAAGCACCTGACCATGGTCACCAAGTCCAATGCCCAGCGTCACGGCATGGTGCTGTGGGACGAGATTTTCTACGAAGTGGCCAAGGACTTCCCGGACGTGAAGATCGACAAGGAACTGGTCGATGCCGTGACCACGCGCATGGTCCTCAAGCCGGGCACCCTGGACGTGATCGTCGCCACCAACCTGCACGCCGACATTCTTTCCGACCTCGCTGCCGCGCTGTCGGGCAGCCTGGGCATCGCGCCGACCGCCAACCTCAATCCGTCGCGCAACTTCCCGTCGATGTTCGAACCGATCCACGGCTCGGCCTTCGACATCACCGGCAAAGGCGTGGCGAACCCGATCGCGACCTTCTGGACCGCCGCGATGATGCTCGAACACCTGGGTGAAGCGGCGGCGGCCAAGCAGCTGATGTCGGCCATCGAAGCGGTCACCGAAAGTGGCCTGCACACCCCGGATCTGGGCGGCACAGCCACCACGCGCCAGGTCACCGACGCGGTGCTGGCGCTGATCAATCGCTGAGGCGCGGCGACCGGCTCTGCACCCTGTGGGAGTGAATTCATTGGCGATGCGATGGTCCAGGCGACGACCTGCTGCGCCTGGGCTGGCCTCTGGCGAATGAATTCGCTCCCGCAAAAAAGCCCGTCGCTCGGTGCGACGACATACTGCGGCACATCGCCAGGGGCGGGCTTTGGTCCGACCCTCTGGTATTTCCTGACAACAATAAAAAATCAGGGCCCTGTCATGAAAAGAATTCTCTCCAAGCTCTACGTGCAAGTGCTGATCGCGGTGATTCTTGGCGCCATCGTCGGCGTGCTGGTTCCGGACACGGCGGCATCGCTCAAGCCGCTCGGTGACGCGTTCATCAAACTGATCAAAATGCTCCTCGCGCCAGTGATTTTCCTCACCGTGGTGTCCGGCATCGCGCGCATGGAAAGCATGAAAGAACTGGGCCGCGTCGGTTTTCGCGCGCTGCTGTATTTCGAGGTGGTGTCGACCCTGGCGCTGGTGGTGGGTCTGATCGTGGTCGACGTGTTCAAGCCCGGTGCCGGCATGAACATCAACCCGGCCACCCTCGACACCTCAAGCCTTGCGACCTACACCGCAGCGGTCAAACATGACTCGTTCATGGACTTCGTCATGAACATCATCCCCGACACCATCGTCGACGCCTTCGCCAAGGGCAACGTCCTGCAGATCCTGCTGTTCTCGATCCTGCTCGGCGTGGCGCTGGCTCAGGTCGGGCCACGCGGCAAGGTCTTCGTCGACGCGCTGGACAGCCTGATGCAGGGCATGTTTCGCATCGTCAACATGGTCATGCGCCTGGCGCCCATCGGTGCCTTCGGCGCCATCGCCTTCACCATAGGCAAATACGGTTTCGGCTCGCTGTTCTCGCTGGGCAAGCTGATGGCCTGCGTGTACCTGACCTGCGCGCTGTTCGTGATCTTCGTGCTCGGGCCGATCTGCCGTTACAGCGGCTTCAGCCTATGGAAGTTCCTGCGCTTCATCAAGGAAGAGCTGTTCACCGTGCTCGGCACCAGCTCTTCGGAGTCGGTGCTGCCGCAGATGATTTCCAAGATGGAAAAGGCCGGGGTATCCAAGCCGGTGGCCGGGATGATCATTCCATCAGGATTGACCTTCAACCCGGACGGGCAGGCGATCTACTACACCATCGCCGCGATCTTCATTGCCCAGGCCACCAACACGCCGCTGACCCTGACCGATCAACTGATCGTGCTGGCGGTGCTGATGTTCACCTCCAAAGGCTCGGCGGGCGTCACCGGTTCCGGATTCATCATCCTCGCCGCGACCCTCGCGTCGCTGGGCACCATTCCGGTGGCGGGCATGGTGCTGCTGCTCGGCGTCGACCGCTTCATGTCCGAGGCGCGGGCCATCACCAACACCATCGGCAACGGCGTCGGCACCATGGCCATCGCCAAGTGGGTGGGGGCGCTGGACACGGCGAAAATGAACCGCGCGCTCAATGGCGAGGCCGAGCCGGAAAAGGCCGAAGCGCAGGCAGTCGAGAAAGCGCCGCGCGGCGACACGATCCTGCCGGCACTGGGCCGCGTGTCTCAGGGCTGACGGGTGGTGGCGGCCGACGGGCAGTGGAGGAAGGTCGAAGTTTTCAGCCACTGCGCGTCGGGGTAATACACGAACAGCAATTGGCCCTGCTTGAGGGTGTCGATCAGCGGCTGCGCAACCGCGGTCGGCACCGCAGGACAACCATGGCTGCGACCGAGTCGCCCGTTTGCGCGGGCGAAGTCGTCACTGACGTACGCAGCGCCATGGATCACCACATCGCGGGCGAACGCCTGATCGTTGATCCCCGGTTCCAGCCCGTCCATGCGCAACGAATAACCGTTCTTGCCGGTGTATGCCTCGCGGGTGCTGAACAGGCCCAGGCTCGACGCCAGGCTGTCCGGGGTGTTGGAGAACGAGGTCGCGAGGTTGTCGCCGCTGCTGCGGCCATGGGCGACCAGTTCGCGGAACAACAGCGTGCGCCGAGGCAGATCGAACACCCACAACCGCCGCTCGGTGGACGGCCGCGAATAGTCGATCACCGCCAGCCGCTCGGCCTGCACCTCGCTTTGCGCCATGCGGCACTGCGCGGCCTGCACGGCCAGGGCAATCACCTCGGGGTTGGCATCCGGCGCCGCCTGGGCCAGAGCCTGCGGCAGCGATTGACTGGCGGCCAGCGCCGGAGCGCCGCTGAGCAGGGCAAACGGCAGCAGACACGGCATGATAGCGGATCGAAAAAAAGAGCGGCGCATCGCTGTCCTGTCTGCTTCGGGTAGTGGCCTCGCAGCTTATCCCGCGGGCTGCTGGATGAACACCGTCTGCGCCGGCATCGGGGCAGGAAAACCGGCTTCGCTCAGCGCGTCCTTGATCACCCGGTTGGTGTCGAAATACACCTGCCCGTAATGCGCGTTGTGGCAATAGGGTCGCACTGCCAGCACCGGGCCGACCAGATTGAAATCCAGAATCTCCACGTCTACCGGCGGCTCCGCGAGCACGTTGGGCAGGCTTGCGATCTGCTGCTTGAGCAGGGCCGCTGCGGCCTTCCAGTCTGCCGAACCCGACAACTGCGCCTTGAGGTCGACACGCCGGAACGGGTTATGGGTGAAGTTCTGGATGTTGTCGCTGAAGATCTTGTTATTGCCCACCAGCGTCAGCACGTTATCCGCGGTATTGATCGCCGTGGCGAACAGACCGATTTCGCTGACCGTGCCGGCGACCCCGCCGGCACAGATGGCATCGCCGACCTTGAACGGCCTCAGCACGATGATGAACGCGCCGGCCGCCAAATTCGCCAGCAGCCCCGACCAGGCCATGCCGATCGCCAGACCGACAGCGGCGAGCAGGGCGGCGAAGGTCGTGGTCTGCATCCCCAGGTAACCGAGGATGGCAATGACTAGGATGATGTTCAGGGTGACCGTGATGGCCGAGCCGACGTAGCGCAGCAGGGTGGGATCGACTTTCTGTCGGGCCAGTGCCCGCTGGACCATGCTGACGGCAAATCCGATCAGCCAACGGCCGACGATCCAGAAGGCGATGGCGCAAATGATTTTTACCGCAAAGGCAGCACCGAACTCCTGCACGACAACTAACAGTGCATCAAACTTCTCGGTCATCAAGTTAACGATTGATTCGTCCATGGCAACAACTCGCAAACAAGAGAGACACCTGAAAAACGCTAGCACAGCCAGCCCGGACCGCAGTCAGCTTTCTGACGCCGTTCGTCAGACGCGGCATGCCTCTGAGTGTGCTGCATAAATTTAAAATGCCACTACGCTGCCAGCCGCAGCTATTCTTCATTCGCTGCCGTGTTTAGGCGTCTCCTGCAAAGCCTCCCCATAACCTGTCGACGACAGCTTGCGATGTTCCGGTTCGTTTCGCGGGTGCCTGTTCCAGGCGCACCGATGTGACTCCGGTGCAGGACCGATCGGCCTCAAAAAGAAGGTTCGACGATGCGTCATTTTGTCTTTTTCATCTGCCTGCTGACGATGTTCGGCGTTGGCCGCGCCGTTGCCGCCGACGCCACGCCGGATCCGCAGGCCGTGGTCAGCAAGGCTCAGGTGCTGGAAGAAAAAGCCGCTGAAAAGGACGGGCCTGCGCCCGCCGTGCCCACGAGCGAAAAGATCACCAAATCCGAAGCCCAGGCGGTTGACCCGGCCGGCGCGCAACCGGTGGACGACGCGATGGTCTGCCTGTCGCGCACCATCTACTGGGAAGCCAAGGGCGGCACCGACGCCGACATGGAGGGCGTTGCCAGCGTGGTGCTCAACCGGCTCGGCCATGAAGGCTACCCGGACACCATCTGCGGCGTGGTCAAACAGGGCGTCGAGAAGAAGGCTTGCCAGTTTTCCTGGTGGTGCGACGGCCGCTCTGATCAGGTCAAGGAAGATGACCGATATGCCGCTTCCAAGGAAATCGCCCGCAAAGCGCTCAACCAGCAACTGACCGACCGTACCCAGGGTGCCATGTACTTCCACGACCGCAACGTCAAGCCGGACTGGGCCGCGGAGTACATCAAGACCACCGAAACCGAGAAGTTCCTGTTCTACAAGCCGAAGGGCGGCAAGGCGAAATAGCGGGTTGTGTGAGGCACATGTGGGAGCGAATTCATTCGCGATGGTCCGATTCGGACGACACAGATGCGTCGCCTGGAGTGCCGCCTCGCGAATGAATTCGCTCCCACAATGTTTACTGCTGCACCCCGCACATCGCCTGTTGTCCTGGCCAATGTAGCCCGACTGTCGTTCCAGTTTGACGGCGAAGTTGTAGCCAGTTTTTATCGTGCGTGACATTAGATTGCTACACGACGAGATATGTAGGCTGAATAAAGAAATAGGATAAAACAGGATGTTAAGTAAGAGGCGAAATATGCCTCTAAGAGTAATGTCGTCGAAAGTTTTTCAGGTGAGTATAGAAAGGCTGTGCCTCCATATGAAAAAAGTAGCGAAAAATTTATGATTGTTTGAGTTTTTGTGGATACTCCAAAGTTTCTAAGTTGGGCGTTAATGAGCATTAAGAAGGCCGAAACCCCTATTGCAAGAGTCAGTATTTCAGGCAGGAGAGGAGCAGAGAGCAGAACGGCATCGGACATGCCGTAAAACTTCAAAACATCGGTGCCAAAAAAAAATATCAGAAGTAGAATGGGAGTGTAAGTTAGCAGAAGAAAGGCTGTGCCAACGTGAAAGCCTTTACGCCTACCAACGGTCGATGCCGAGATGCTATGAATTTGGGCAAGAGCAGCAGCCGGCAACAATAATAAGGAAGAGATGTTGGTGAATACTGTGAAGATAACAACATAGCTCTTGTCTAAAAACAGCATGTGAGCATTTACTGAGTAGAAAATCATGCGTTGGAAAGTTAGCCCAATACCGATGGGAGCTCCAAGGGTGAGAATTTTGCGGATTTGATATTCTATTCTTGAATGTTCAAAGTCCGCCAAAAAATAGGGCGTTTTTGATTTCAAACTATCTACGGTCAAAAAATTTCCAGATCATTATTCTAAGCGAGCTTTCCAGCGGGGAAGGTTCATGCAGCTTACTTACTGAGCTTGGTCGGCAGGGGTACACAGTTTACTGGAGTCGTCCTGCTGCACGGTGCTACTCGGTTGCTGTTGCGGTTAGATGGGTAAGACATAGGCATATGAACTGGGTTGAACATGAAGGTGATGGCCGTTATCAAGTTTTGCGATTTGTGTTGGGTGAGCAAGAATTTGTTTTGTTGGGCGCTTATTTTCCTGCTCTAAATAAAAAAAATCTAAGCTCGCGCCGTGAGCATGCGGCGCTAATTGAAGCATTTATCCGTCATACGGGGAGTAACGAGAATCGCTGCGTATTGTTCGGCGGTGACATAAATGAAATTCCTCCTTGGCATGTGCCTCGAATATTTGATTACACAGTGGAGGGTTTCCCTATTCATGGTGTAGTTACTAGATCTGATTTGTCAGATCTGGCGCGTGATTTTTTACCGGAGAATTCTTATTCGTGGTTCGATCGCCACGGGAATGGGCAGTTGTTGGATGGGATGTTCATCTCGGCTAGATACAAGTCGTATGTAGATAAATACTATTTATTGCGGGAGACCCTTGACCTTAATTTGTCAGACCATTCGGGACTGGTTGTGCGTCTGAGCTACAGCATATCTGATAGCTAAATATTAGCCAAAATCAGCTTAGGCCATCGTATCGTATTAAATTTATCTCGCGCTCTATTGGAGAAATCATTAAAGCTTGCTCTTTTTGAATTCCATCGCACCTTGAAATTAAATAAGTCGTCCAGTCCATAGGGTGCAAGTATGGATAGATGGTCGTTGGAGTCTAGGTGGACTGCTACGGCTGTACAATATTCAGGCCATGTTGAAATTCCCTCCAGGATGCTGTTTAGCGGAGGGAATTCTTGGCCTAGGTCATTACAGTACCAGAGGTGGACTGTCGCTTGATTCGTGACGTCCCATTTTATGTTTGGGGATAGGCGGGAGATTTTTTCGGCTAATTCAGCTTGCCTGTCTTTTGTTTTATTCAGCGATTCAAAATAGATCAGGTCAATGTCGTCAGGGGGCTGAAAAGAGTTTCCTTGAAGCGTATCCCATACCAGGTTTCTGATCAGGCCTGCCCCAATGCACCATTCATTCAAATTCAACTGCTGAGCGTCGCGTAGCCAGCCCATGACCTGGGGGTTGCTGGCAACAATGGCCTTCAGCTGATCTTCATAAGCGTATTCAGTGTGCATGTGTTGTTTGATCCGTGGATGGGTATGACCAAATGGATTTCAGAATACATTCAGCGATTGCGACATAAAAGTGAGTAAAGCATGCGGCATGCATTCTTGGCGGCATACGGATTGAGCGGTGTAGGTCGATTGAACGGTATACACCGCGTTACCCGGGGGGCCATGTACTTCCACGACCGCAACGTCAAACCGGACTGGGCCGCGGAATACATCAAGACCGCGGAAACCGAGAAGTTTCTGTTCTACAAGCCCAAGGGCGGCAAGGCGAAGTAGCGGGTCGTGTGAAGCACATGTGGGAGCGAATTCATTCGCGATGGGCCGGTTCGGACGACACAGATGCGTCGCCTGGAATACCGCCTCGCGAATGAATTCGCTCCCACAGTGTTTACGATGTACCGCCTTCTTCGCGGGCGAGCCCGCTCCCACAGTGTTTGTGATGTGCAGGGCTTACTGCTGCACTCCGAACATTGCTGTCCAGTAGATCCCCGCGTCGCTTTTCGGGTCGACTGCGTAGGCGGCGCCGAGGTCGTGGAAGGCCGGGTTCATCAGGTTGGCGCAATGGCCGGGGCTGGCCAGCCAGCCTTCGACCACCTTGCGCGCGCTGTCCTGGCCGGCGGCGATGTTTTCGCCGATCTGCTGGCCGATGTAACCCGCCAGCTCGGCACGGTCGCCGGGGGTGCCGCCGTTGCGGCCCTTGTGGTCGAAATAGTTGTTGTTGGCCATCGACCGGGTATGGCTCTCGGCCGCCGTGGCAAGGGTGTCGTTCCAGCTCAATGGCGAGGCTGCGGCATACGGCTGACCGCCACATTGATGCGGCACCGAGCGCGCGGCGTTGATCAGGCCGAGGATTTTCTGCCCTTCGGCCTGGGAATTGCCCAGCCCGCCGGCCAGCAGCGGCCGGGCCAGCACGATGCGCCAGTCGCGGTCGGCACGGCTGACACCGATGTCGACAAACTGCGGATTGAGCACTACCTGACAGAAACTTTCCTGGATCGCCGTCATCGCCGACTGTGCATCACGCGGGCCCGACAGGGTGATCGCCTGCACGGTGACCATCGGGTACGACGCCTTCGCCAGCATCGGCTGCAGGTCCACCGTGCCGCTGGCCGGCAGGTTCAGGCGTGCGTCGGCCGTCAGCGGCGGCAGCTCCTGAGAGGCCAGGTTGGCGCACGGCTGGGCCTGGCTGCGATAGCTGTTGATCGACTGGATCAGTTGCGTTTCTTCGCTGGCCATTGCATTGCCCGCCAGCAGCAGAGCCCATGACAGCGCGGCGATGCGCGTCGCTGAAGATGTGAAACGCATGGATATCTCCCTTGTACTGAATGCCGCCATGATGCGCGATTTTGCCCGTTTCGAAATAGTCTGAGCAGAACATTCCGAGGAGGTTGCACTTCGATATCAGTTTTTTTGCGGTTTCGGGACAAAAAAATGCCGGAAATCCCACGCCCCGCAGCATCGACGCCTGGTCAGAGCATGGAGGAGCAAGCGCTGAATGCAAGGGCATTCCCGCAAGGAATGGCTGTTATCACCCCGGCCTGTCTTCTGACGGGGTGGGGGGATTGAGAGGATGGGCTCACCGAAACATCCATCCCACCGCACAAGGAATACCGTCATGACGCTGCAAGCAAAACTCGATGCCTTCAAAGCCGACTTCGTTGCCGGTAAACCACCCTACAACGCACCGGCACCGGTTCACGCGATCATGAAACGCGCCACCGACGAGCTGATTGCCTCCGGCCAGGCCGAACGCACCCTGAAAGTCGGTGACAAGGCCCCGGTGTTCACCCTCAACGACCCGGACGGCAATCCCGTTTCGTCTGCCGAGCTGCTGGCCAAGGGGCCGCTGGTGATCAGCTTTTACCGTGGCGTCTGGTGCCCGTACTGCAACATGGAGCTGCAAGCCCTGGAAGAAACCCTGCCGCAGTACCGCGAGCTGGGTGCCAGCCTGGTGGCGATCTCGCCGCAGACCCGAGTCAACAGCCGCAAATCGGTGCGCCAGAACGGCCTGAGCTTCCCGATCCTCAGCGACAGCAAAAGCCAGGTTGCCGAAGCGTTCGGTCTGCGCTTCAAGCTGCCGGACTACCTGATCGACCTGTACAAGGGCTTCGGCAACGACCTGCCGGTGTTCAACGATGACGACGCCTGGGTGCTGCCGATGCCGGGCCGCTTCGTGATCGGTCAGGACGGCCTGATCAAGTACGCCGAGGTCAACCCGGATTACACCCTGCGTCCTGAGCCGACCGATCTGTTGCCAGCGTTGCGCGGCTAAGCCCGTCGAGCACATACGTTCACCCTGTGGGAGCGAATTCATTCGCGATACGGTATTGCGGACGACACATCCGCATCGTCCGCAATGGCGCTTCGCGAATGAATTCGCTCCCACAGGGTGTTCGTATCGACAGGGATCTTTGCGTCACACCCACAATCAGCGATGCTGCGCCATGCCCGATCACCGACCGAGGAACCCTGATGGACCGTCTGGCTGCGATGGAAACCTTTGTCTGTGCTGTGGAAACCGGCTCGTTTTCGGCGGCGGCCAAGCGGCTGGGTGTCGGTCAGCCAGCGGTGTCGAAAACCATCGCCGCCCTGGAAGACAGCCTCGGCACCCGGCTGCTGTTGCGTACCACCCGTGGCCTGACCCCGACCGAAGCCGGGCAGACCTATTACGAAGCGGCCCGCCGCGCCATCGATCAGGCCGATGAAGCCGACGCCGCCGTGCGTGGTATCGGCGCCGGTTTCAGCGGGCGGCTGCGGGTCAGCGCCGCCGTGACCTTTGCCAGCCTGCACGTGGTGCCGTACTTGGGGCCGCTGCTCAAGCAACACCCGCAACTGAACATCGAGGTGATCCTCGACGACCGCAGTGTCGATCTGGTGGAAGAGGGCATCGATATCTCGCTGCGCATGGGCGTGCTGGAGGATTCATCAATGACGGCGCGCAAGATCGCCCAGGGTCGTCGACGCATCATCGCCACCCCGGCGTATTTCCAGTGCCACGGCGTGCCGCAACATCCCCGCGATCTGCAGCAGCACGAGGCGGTGATCTATAACCGCAACGGTGGCGGCGACACCTGGCAACTGCGCCAGGGCGACGAGGTGTTCACAGCGGCCACCACGGGACGTTTGAAGGTCTCGGCTGCCGAAGGCATGCGCGCGGCGGTGAAAGCCAATCTCGGCCTGGCGATGGCCTCGGAGTGGATGTTCGCCCCTGAGCTTGCCAGCGGCGAAGTGATCACGGTGCTGGACGACTGGCAGTTGCCGCCCATCGACCTGTGGGCGGTGTTTCCGGCCGGGCGCATGGTCAGCAGCAAGGCGCGGATGTTTGTCGATTATGTGGCGGCCCTGCTCAACGCCGGCCAGCACCCTGCGGATCAGTCGTCGAAGCCGTAAAGCTGCGCCGGGTTGTCGACCAGAATCGCCTGCCGCGCGGCGTCGCTGCCGGTCCAGTCCAGCAACAGGTCGAGCAGGTCGGCGGCGTCGGGCTTGTGGGTTTCGGTGACGTGGGGCCAGTCGCTGCCCCAGACCATCCGCTGCGGGGCGAGGGTGGCGAAGTCCCGGGCCAGGGTGCGCACATCGTTGAAGCGCGGGCCGCCTTCGACGGTGTTCAGGTAGGGGCCGCTGAGCTTGACCCAGGCCCTGTCGGCGTCGATCAGCCGGGCGATGAAACGGAACGCCGGGTGACTGGCGTTGGCCCCGGCCGGCAGCCGGCCCATGTGGTCGAACACCACCGGTACCGGAAGGTTCGCCAGCAGCGTCTGCTGTTCGAGAATCTGCTCGGCGCCCATGTGGATCTGCAGGTGCCAGCCGAATTCGGCGATGCGCGCCGCCAATGGCGCGATCATGTCGGCGCTGACCACCTGATTGCCGGCATTCCACAGACTGAAGCGCAAGCCGCGAATGCCGCCTTCGTGCAGCGCGATCAACTCACGTTCACTGACCGTGTCGTCGACCACCGCGATGCCCCGCGCTTGGCCTTGCATCTGCGCGATGGCGTCGAGGGTGCAGCGATTGTCGGTGGCGTAGTACTTGGCCTGAACGATGACCGCCCGGCGCAGGCCCAGGTGCTCGCGAACCTTGCGGTACTCGGCCATGGACTGACCGGCCGCGACCGCAGTCGCCGGGTCCGCCGGCGCGAAGCGCGGGTCGATGATGTGGATATGCGCGTCGCAGCTGTTGGCGGGGAGTTGCAGGTGGGGGTGTTTCATGGCTTACCCTTCATTCATTGCACGAGCCCCTTGTAGGAGCTGGCTTGCCCTGCGACCTGGCGCGAAGCGGCAGTAAAACCGATAAATGTGGTGTATCAGACAGACCGCATTCGCAGTTTTTACGACGACTTCTTCGCCGGTCGCGGGACAAGCCACGCTCCTACAAGGGATCGCGAACAGACCTCCCGTCTGCGGGATCGGTCCACATGTCTTTTATACCAACAGCAACAACGCCGCACCGTACGCCACTGCCGCGACCAGAAAGGTCACGAAGGTGAAGCCCAGCACGCGCTGTACGCCGACGCCGGCCATGGCTACCACGGGCGCGGCCCAGAACGGTTGCATCATGTTAGACACCTGCTCGCCCATGGCCACCGCCATGGTGGTCGCCGACAGTGATGCATGCAGCTCCACCGCCGCCGGGATCGCGAACGGTCCTTGCACCGCCCAGTGACCGCCGCCGCTGGGGATCAGAAAGGTCACCAGCAGCGAACACACGTAGCTCCAGAACGGCAGGGTGTGGGTGGTGGAAATCGCCACGAACACCTTGGCGATCACCCCCGGCAGGCCGGTGGCTTCCATCATGCCCATGATCCCGCCGTACAGCGGGTATTGCAGCATCATCGAGCCGCTCTGCTTGGCCGCATTCTTCACGGCGTTGGCGTACGCCAGCGGGTAGCCGTGCAAGAGGATACCGGTGGTGAACATGATCACGATCACGCCGTTGACCCCGGACAATTGCAGGTTACCGACAAAGGAATACGCCACCACCGCGATGCCCAGGCCGCCCATGATCAGGCTGCCCAGCGGCGAGTATTCAAGAAACTGCGCAAAGCTGCGCGGGCCCTGGGGGCGTCTGGCCGGTTCCGGATCGGGGTGTTTGCCGATGTCCAGGCACACCGCGTCTTCATCCTTGGGCCGCAGCAACGCCAGCACGAACGGCATGATCACCAGCAGCGCCAGGGTCGGCACCATGTTGTAGGGCACGAAGACCATGTCGCCGAGGCTGAGCACCTGACCGGTGAGTTTCTGCACCACGTTCATCGGGTTGCCCGGTGTGGTCTGGGCCAGCACGATGGAGCTGGACAGACCGCCGGCCCAGACCACCCAGCCGGAGAAACCGGCAGCGACGATCCAGGCGAAATCGACGCGCATGCGCTTGGCGATTTCGCGGGCGAGCAGGGCGCTGAGCACAAGGCCAAAGCCCCAGTTGAAGAACGAGGTGACCGCCACGCAGAGGAAAATCATCGCCCCGGCCTGGGCCGGCGTACGTGCCAGCGCCACCAGGCGGGTGAAGAAACGCTGCACCACCGGCGCATGGGCCAGGGCGTGGCCGAGCACCAGCACCAGGGTGATTTGCAGGGCGAAGGTGAAGATGTTGCAGAAGCCTTTGTACCAGCCACTGAGCAGCGCATCGACCGAGGCATTCGGCGCCACCAGCCAGGCAGCCGCAGCGACCACCACGGTGATGAAGATCGCCAGCACGAACGGGTCGGGAATGGTCCGCTCGAACAGGCTGATGGTGCTGTCGGTGAAGCGGGTACGCAGAGTTCTGGGGACGGCTACGGACGTGTTCATGCGCCGAACCCTCCCAGGTCGTGGAGTGTGTTGTGCATCGGGTGATCCCTTTTATTGTGTTTGTGGGAAGTCGGTCTTGTTGGTGGATGCTGTGCTACGGCTGGCATCTTGTGGGAGCGGGCTTGCCCGCGAAGGGGGCGTATCAGACCCTGAGAGGGTTTCTGACTTGCCGTATTCGCGGGCAAGCCCGCTCCCACACGTTGTTTTGTGTTTCAGCGCCCACAGGGTGTTTTGTGTTTCAGCTCAGAGCAGCGCACCACTGGCACGCAGCTCGGCGATCTGTTGTTCGCTGAAGCCATGTTCGGCCATCACCCGGTCCGAGTCGGCGCCGAACACCGGCGCGGCGAAGGGCTCTGGGCCTGGTGTGCGGCCGAAGGCGATGGCGCGGGTGAAGCCCTGATAGCGACCGACCACCGGGTGGTCGAACTCGGCGATCAGCGCCTCGGCCTCGCACTGCGGGTGATCGAACATGTCTTCGACCCGGCGTGCGGCGGCGCAGGGCACTGCCTCGCCGAAGATGGCTTCCCACTCCAGCGCGCTGTGCTGCTGCAGGGCTTCGTGCAGTTGCGGCACGATGATTTCGTGGTGCTGTGCGCGCTTGCGCACCGTGTCGAAACGCTCGTCGGCGACCAGATGGGCCAGGCCGGTTTTTTCGCACAGCGCCTGCCAGAAATGCGGGGTGTTGGCCGACAGATAAAGATGGCCTTCGCGGGTCGGGTGAATGCCGGTGATGCCGCCGGAACGCATGTCGCGATCCAGCGCGCGGGGCTCGCTGTCGGCCCATACCAGCCGCGCTGACTGCATCGCCAGGGCGCTGCGCAACAGCGACACGCCGACTTCCTGGCCTTCACCTGTGCGCTCGCGCTCGAACAGCGCCGACGCCACGCCACCGGCCACCAGCGAGGCGGCGTAATAGTCGACCACCGAGCCGTAAAGCACTTCCGGCGGGCCATCGGCCTTGCTCTGGGCGGCGCACATGCCGGTCATGGTTTGCAGCACCTGGTCGTAGCCGGCCTTGGCTTTCAGCGGGCCTTGCTCACCGTAGCCAGTCACCGCGCAATAGATCAGCCGCGGATTGACCTCGCGCAATTGTGCATAACTGATGCCCAGCCGCGCCGGCACTCCCGGACGAAAGTTGTGCACCAGCACGTCGGCCTCGCGCACCAGCGTCAGCAGCGCCTCCAGGCCGCCGGGGGATTTGAGGTCCAGGGCCACGCCGGACTTGCTGCGGTTGACGCCGAGAAAGGCACGGCTCTCCGACGCCAGGGTCGAGGGGTACTTGCGCAGGTTGTCGCCGGTCGGCGGCTCGATCTTGATCACCCTGGCGCCCTGATCGGCCAGCAGCGAGCAGCCGTAGGGGCCGGCGATGTAGGCGCTCAGATCGAGAACGGTGATACCGGACAGCGGGCCGCGCAGGGTGGCCGTTGCCGGTGAGGCGGAATGGGGCATGGACTGTTTCTCCGATCTTGTTATTGCAGACCGGCATCGCCTGAAGCGGGTGCCGGTCCTGTGCATGGCCCCATTCTGGTCAGCAGGATCGAGAAATAAAATGCGTTTTCGCTAGGTTTAGAATCCAAAAAAAATGGATTCAGTGTGGCTGCAATTGCGCGAACAGCACCTTGCAGAACACCTCGATCAAACGCTCCTTGGCCGAGTTGCGTTTCCATAACAGACCGATCGGTCTATGCAGGCCGGCGCCCGGCAATGGGATCTGTGCCAATTCGCCGAGCTGGGCATGCATGGGCCGCCATTGCGGCACCAGCGACACGCCGAGGTTGCCCTTGACCATGGCGGCGATGGCATCCAGCGCGTCCATTTCGAAACGCTCCTGAGGCTGAATGCCGACCTGCAACAGGTAGCGGTCGGCGAGCACACCGCCCCAGGAACGCCGGTGATAGCGAATGAACGGCTGGCTGCGCAGCACTTCGTGGGGATGCTCGTCGGCCAGATGCCGTGGCGCCAGCACCACGAACGGCTCGTCCCGCACCGGGCGCCAGATGAACTCCTTGGGCAGCTCGAATTGCGGGGCAACCATCATCGCGATGTCGGTCTCGCCGGACAGCACCTTGCGGTACAGATCGGTGGAAAACGCCGGCTCGACATGGGGGCGCAGGTGCTCGTAATTGTTGATCAGCGCTGCCAGCACGTCGGGCACCAGATAGGCCAGAGCGGTGGTGATGCAGCCGATGCGCAACTCGCCGGCCACCGCATCCAGCGCGGCGATGGCGCGCAGTTCGCGGGTGCGCACCAGCAGCTCGCTGGCCGGGCCGAGCAGGGCGGAACCGGCGGCCGTCAGCTGCATGTTGCGCCCGGCGCGACTGAGCAGCGGCTGGCCGATTTCGTGTTCCAGCGCCTTGATCCGCTGCGCCACGGCGGTGGGGGTCAGGTTGAGTTTGCGTGCGGCGGCAGCGGTGGAACCGAGCTGGGCGACCTGCAGAAAGCTGTCGAGATAGCGTGTGTCCATAGTCTAAAAATTCTGGATTCTAAACGTAGAAATACGCACTTTAGTTAGCTTCTGCGCTTTTGCAATATGGGCCTGGCTTTCAACACCGATGCCGGGCCACGCCCCCGGCCTTCCAACAACAATGCCGGGTATGGGGCCTGACCCTGTCGTCCGGTGCGACGCCGCAGCGATTTTCGTGCCGGCGTCTTCAGCGAGTGAGTCGCCCATGCGCAGCAAACTGTTCGTCCCCGGATCCCGCCCCGAACTCTTCGAAAAAGCCCTGGCGTCCCGCGCCGATGGTTTGAGTTTCGACCTTGAAGACGCCGTGGCCGAAAGTGCCAAGGCGGCTGCGCGCAGTGCGCTGGCCAAATTTCTGGGCGGCCTTGGTGGTCTGGCTGCGACCGACAAGACCCTGGTGGTGCGCATCAACGCCCAGGATTCGCTGCATTACCACGCCGATCTGCAAGCGCTGGTCGGCACCCGGCTGGACATCATCAACCTGCCCAAGGTCGAAGGCCCCGAACAGGTCCTGCAGTTGGTCACCGACCTGGAGCGCCTGGAACGCCAGCAACCGTCTGCGGCGAATATCCGCATCCTCGCCAACATCGAATCGCCCCGTGGCCTGCGTCGCGCTGCCGAAATCGCCTGCGCTCACCCACGGGTGATGGGCCTGCAGCTGGGCTTCGCCGATCTGCTCGAACCGCTGGGCATCAATCGCCGCGAAACCGCCGTGATCCGCCAGTTGCAACTGAGCGTTCGCATGGCTGCGGGGGAGGCGGGGATTGCCGCCTACGACGCCGCGTTCGCCGCGATCAAGGACGCCGACGCCTATGCCGAAGAGGCGCGCTATGCCCGCAGCCTGGGCTTCACCGGCAAATCGTGCATCCACCCGAGTCAGATCGACATGGCCAACCAGGCCTTCCTGCCGGCAGCGGAAGAAATCGATCGCGCGCAACGGGTGATCGCTGCTGCCGTGGAGGCCGAAGCCAATGGTGTCGGCGTCTATCAAGTGGACGGGCAGATGGTCGATGCGCCGTTCGTGCATCGCGCTCGCGTCGTTCTGGAACAGGCCCGTCAGGCCGGCTTGCTGGCGCTCTGAGCGCAGGCAATCAGCATTCGTTTCACAACCCGATCTACAAAAACAACACAGACGAGGTTCCCATGCCCAACGCCGAAACGTTGACCCGGCCCATTGCGGCTGCGCCACAGGTGCAGCACGACAGGCTGTTCTGGCGCCTGATGGACATCCGCATCAGCTTTATCCCAGTGCCCGTGTACCTGCTGTTGCTGGCGCTGGTCGCCGGGCTGTTGCTGTGCAAGGAGCTCAAGGCCGACCTGCCGACCATGGTCGCGATCATCGGCCTGGGCGGCGCCACCTGCGCGGAAATCGGCAAGCGTCTGCCGTTCTTCGGCAAGATCGGTGGCGCGGCGATTGTCTCGGCGTTGCTGCCGTCGTATCTGGTCAGCCTGGGCTGGGTGCCGCAGGAAATCATTGCGCCGGTGACCACGTTCACCAAGTCGAGCAACTTCATTTATCTGTTCGTGTCATCGGTGGTGGTCGGCAGCATTTTCACCATGGACCGCAACCTGATCATCAAGGGCTTCGCCAAGATTTTCGTGCCGTTGCTGGTGGGTTCGCTGCTGGCGTTATTGGCCGGAGTGACGGTGGGCATGCTCTGCGGGCTGGAGCTGCGTCAGGTGCTGTTCTTCGTCATCGTGCCGGTGATGGGCGGGGGTCTGGGCGAGGGCGCGATTCCGCTGTCGGTGGGCTACGGCGAAATCCTCGGCATGGACTCAGGCAAGATCCTCGCCCAATTGCTGCCGATCATTCTGCTGGGCAACCTGTGCGCGATTCTCGCCTGTGGTGCGCTGGACCTGCTGGGCAAGCGCTTTCCGCAACTGACCGGCAATGGCCGCCTGCAAATGCTGGAGTTGCCGCAGGACGAGAGCAAGGCAGGGCTGGAGGCGGAAACCCGTTTCGATGCGCAGACGGTCAATCAGGCGATTGCCGCCGGCATGTGTGCGATCACTTTGTATCTCGCCGGGGTGCTGCTGCACGCGCTGTTCGGTCTGCCGGGGCCGGTGTGCATGCTGTTTCTCGCGGTGCTGCTGAAGCTGTGCAACGCAGTGCCGGAGCGGCTGGAAAACGGTGCGCGGGTGCTGTTCAAGTTCTTCACCACCTGCGTGACCTATCCGCTGCTGTTCGCCAATTCCATCGCGGTGACCCACTGGAGCGAACTGACGGCGGCCTTCCATATCGGCAATGTGCTGACCATCGTCACCACCGTGCTGACCCTGGTGCTGACCGGCCTGGTGATAGCTCGGCGCATGGGCATGTACCCGATCGAAACCGCTATCGTCAACGGCTGCCACAGCGGCCTGGGCGGCACCGGCGACATCGCCATCCTCACCGCCGCCAACCGCATGCAACTGCTGCCGTTCGCCCAGATTTCCACCCGCATCGGCGGCGCGATCACGGTGATGGGCGCGTTGTTGATCCTGGCGAATCTGCCGCCGGCTTAGCGTCGAAAGTTCACATTGTGGGAGCGTGGCTTGCCCGCGAAAGCGCCATATCAGACGCCGCGGGAGTGACTGTTGCACCGCCTTCGCGGGCAAGCCCGCTCCCACAGGTGACGCATTGACTGCATACCCAGCGGGTATTACAGCGTCGCCTTGACCTGCAGACCAAGGATCAGGGTGTTGTCGATGTTCTCACCATAAAATGCACCCGGTTCGATGATGTACTGCACCGACGGGCGAATGGTCAGCCATGGCGCGACCTGGGCGCCGTAGGTCATTTCCACCAGGCCCTCGCCGCTGGCCAGATCCGGGAAGTCATCACCACGGGCCAGGGCTGCGGCTTCCTGCACATCGCGGCTACGCGAGTTGAACACCGCGCGGCCGTAACCGATGGCGATGGTGTCGTTCGGGCGCGACACGAACGGCTTCTTCAGCGCCATGCCCACCGAATACCAGCGACGGAACGGCGACGCGGCGGCGCTGGCGTTGGAGAACTGGCCGAACACGTGGACGTTGCGGCCGCTGACTTCACTGGAGTTCCAAACGTCCTGGTCCATCAGGAAATACGAGCCTTCGCGGCCGGCGACTTCCTTGCGGGTGCCGATGCGTGGCGCGTCGGAGGTGTCGTAGTAATAGCCGACGCGGTATTCGCCGGGCATGTCGCCGAGCACGTTGTAGATCGCTTCGATCGGCAGGATGTTGCCAGTGCTGTCCTTCGGCGTGACGTGCCAGGCGCGGCTGGAATTGCCGTTGCTGGCGGCGTCGACCTTGAACGCCGCGACCTGGACGGCGAAGTTCGGGTTGAAGCGGTATTTGGCCATGCCGCCCAGGTGCGCATTGGGGTAGTTGCTCCAGCCGCTGCCGCCGGACATCGCCAGCGGGTGGCCGCAGAAACCGGCGTTCATGAAGTTGCACAGAATGCCGCTGCTCAGGCCGCCGAGGTCGTTGCCCATGGCCATGTAGCCGAGTTTGACGTTGAGCGCCGGGGTGAACAGGGTGTTCTCGTAGCTCAGCTCGGTCAGGCGGGTGTACAGGCCACCGTAGTTTTCCTGCACCGGCAGGCGGTTGCCGACCAGATCGCCGGAGCCGTCGTTGCCACGGCGGTCGTTGATGGTCAGTTGCACCTTGCCGCCGCTTTCCAGGTCCAGCAGCTTGCCCAGGTCGAACTGCGCGCCGAGTTTGACGTTCTGCGAATAACGCGTGCCGCGCTGCTTGCCGCCGTGGGCGTTGTAGACGGTTTCGCCGCTGTAGTCGCCGGTGATCTTCACCCCTTGATCCGCCAGCCGGCTGCGGGTGCCATTCCAGTCACCGGTCATGGTCGAGCGGTCGAGGAAATCATCGGCCATCGACGGCGTGCAGACGCCGATTGCCAGAACCGAACCGACCACCAGGGCCGTGGAGAAGCCGCGGCGCGAGCCGGAATCAGCGGGGAATTGCGAAGAATTGCTCATCAAAAAACCTGAAATGCGAAAGACCGTCCCCACGGGCGAGGGCGGCAGGAGGAGGCGGGCGCGCAGGCGCGCTCAAAAGCGGGCGACATGAAAACATATTTATGTACTGACTGGTTAATTCATTTTGACGATTGCGACTATTGTCGTACGTGTGTGGACGCTGTTGGCGCGGGACGACCCGTAGGAGCGCGACTGGTCATGTAGGAGCTGGCTTGCCCTGCGAGCGGCGGGGAACCCGTCGTAAAACCAGACGACTATGCAGTCCTGAAACACCGTGTTTATCGGTTTTACGACTGTTTCGCAGCCGCTCGCAGGGCAAGCCAGCTCCTACATGGACGGCATAGACCCGACCAGCCCCTTGAACGCCGGCAACGCCGGATTGTCGTTGTCCTGTCGCGAGACCATGTACAACTCCGCGTGCAGCGTGGCGTCACGCAAGGGCCGGAACAGCAGACCGTCGCTGTGCAACTGTTGCGCCGACGCCGGCACGATGGCCACGCCCAGCCCGGCGCGGACCATGCTCACCACGCTGTGGGTCTGGCCCAAGTGATAGACGTAATGCGGCGTGACGCCGGTCATGGCGAACAGCCCGGCGATGCAGTCGTAGAAGTAGCGACCCTCGTCGGCGGCGTACATGACGAACGCCAGCCGGTCGAGATCGCGCACGGCGATGCTGTCGTGGCACGCCAGCGGGTGGGCATGGGGCAGGGCAACGAGCAACGGCTCCCGGCTGATCAGTTGCGCGTCCAGCGTGTCGCGGTCATTCACCTGTCGGACGAAACCGACGTCGATGCGCTGGGCGGCGAGGGCGTCCAGTTGCGCACTGGAGACCATCTCCTTGAGGGTGAACTGCAAACCCGGCAACTCGACGGCGGCCCGCGCCAGCAGTTGCGGAATCATCTGATAGGCGCTGACCGCGGTGAAACCCAGGGTCAGGCTGCCGGCTTCACCGCGCGCCAGACGCCGTGCGGCATCGGCGGCCTGATCGGAAAACGCCAGGATATGCCGCGCATCACGCAGAAAACCCTGGCCGGCGGCCGTGAGTTTCACCGAGCGGTTGGTGCGCTCCAGCAACTGGATGCCGAGGCCGCGTTCGAGCAACTGCACCTGTCGGCTCAGCGGCGGTTGGGTCATGTACATCCGCGTGGCGGCGCGGCCGAAATGCAGTTCTTCGGCGACGGCCACGAAACAGCGCAACTGGTGCAATTCCACGATTCAATATCCGCATCAATCAATCCAGTCTCTATGTTAGACGTATATCGTTGTGCGCTCCTATGATCGCGGTGAGGTTGTCTGACAACTTAACAAAAACAACAGGCCCGCCCACGAGCGCGGGCGGGAGACACACCATGCTCACCAAGTCCCTCCCCGCGGACTACGCCGACGCGCAAGCGAAGGTTGGCCGCCACCGCTTTCTGATTCTCTCGATGATCTTCATCGTCACCGTGATCAACTACGCCGACCGCGCGACCATGTCCATCGCCGGCACCGGGGTGGTCAAGGATCTCGGCCTCGATCCGATGATGCTCGGCATGATCTTCTCCGCCTTCGCCTGGGCCTACGCGCTGGGGCAGATTCCCGGCGGCTGGCTGCTTGACCGGTTCGGCGCCCGTCGGGTGTACGGCGCAAGTCTGGTGTTGTGGTCGGTATTCACCATGGCTCAGGGCACGGTCGGCTGGTTCGGCCTGATGGGCGCTTCGGCGGCGATGAGCCTGTTCGCCATGCGCTTCATGCTCGGGCTAGTGGAATCGCCGGCGTTCCCGGCGAACAACCGCATCGTGTCCTGCTGGTTCCCGACGGCGGAACGCGGCACCGCCTCGGCGCTGTTCAACTCGGCGCAATACATGGCGGTGGTGCTGTTCACCCCGTTGATGGCCTGGCTGACCCACGCGCTGGGCTGGGAGCATGTATTCCTGTGGATGGGCGGTCTGGGGCTGGTGCTCAGCGTGTTCTGGTTCGCCCTGTACCGCGAGCCTCACAGCGACAAGCGCCTGAGCCAGAAGGAGCTGGATTACATGCGCGAGGGTGGGGCGCTGGTGGACCTGGAGCTCAACCGTACACAACAGAAGACCAAGACCAACTGGGCCGAAGTCCGTCAGCTGTTCACCAGCCGCACGCTGTGGGCGGTGTACATGGGCCAGTACTGCATCACCGCGCTGACCTACTTCTTTATTACCTGGTTCCCGATCTACCTGATCAAGGGCCGTGGCATGACCATCATGGAAGCCGGCTGGGTCGCGGCGCTGCCGGCGATCTGCGGGTTCTCCGGCGGTGTGCTGGGCGGCATGCTGTCGGACCTGTTGATCCGTCGCAACGTGCACCCGTCGATTGCGCGCAAGACGCCGTTCCTGATAGGCATGTTGATGTCCACCGTGCTGGTGCTGGCCAACTTCACCGACGCCAACTGGATCGTCATCGCCCTGATGGCCATCGCCTTCTTCGGCAAGGGGCTGGCGGCGGTGGGCTGGGCGGTGTTGTCCGACACTGCGCCGAAAAACATGGTCGGTCTGAGCGGCGGCGTGTTCAACGGCATCGGCAACATCGCCGGGATCGTCACACCGCTGGTGATCGGCTACATCGTCGCCACCACTGGCTCGTTCAACACCGCCCTGTGGTTCGTGGCGGCCCATGGTTTGTTGGGCGTGTTCGCCTACGGCGTACTGGCCGGGCGATTCGAACGGGTGGTGCTGCGCTGAGGCTTGCTGCGCATGCACCCCTGTAGGAGCGCGCTTGCCCGCGATGGCGTCAAGTCAGACCCTGCGAAGGCGACTGATCCGGCGCCATCGCGAATGAATTCGCTCCCACAGGAAGCTCAACAAGGTTGGACTTATCGCAAATCCCCGTGGGAGGGAGCCCTGCTCGCGAATGCGGTGGGTCAGGCAGTACAGCATTGTCAGTACTGACGTATTCGCGAGCAGAGCTCCCTCCCACGGCCTTCGGCCAGAAGCCGGGCGGCAATCATTGCAGGATGTATCAAAACGCGCTGTTTCTCTGCCGTCTGGCGATGTAAATGAAGGGTGATTTGATCGACACGCCCCAGCCCTGAACCGCAGCAGCATCCTCGCTATCCGCACAACACTCTCCCGCCTGAAACCCTTTGATTTCAGGCCCTCCAGCACCTCTCTTCTCATTTCCCCGCCACGCCAAAACCACGCCCTCTGGCGACCATTTTTACGCCGTGGCACTCACATATCGCCCCTCTACCCGCCGATTGATGAATCCCGCTCATGAGGCTATGTGATTTTCGCTACGTAGTCACAAACCCGGTGCCTCGTTAAGTTCGCCTTCAGCAAGTCGACCGCCCTTGAACCCGCGGATTGGCGCAAGGAAGGAGGGAGTTCGTATGCAGATCGATGCCATCAACACGCTGGAAATCAGGTTCGTCGAAGCGCCGGACGTGTTCTTCGAGCGCCGTTTGCGGGTCTATCGCGCCAGGTTCGAAGCGGAGCAGGGCTGCGTGAGTTTTGTCGTCAGCCGGGCCAGCGGCGCAGAGCATGTGTGGATCCTCAGCGGCCACTGGACGGACAACACGCACATGACCGCGCATTTCGCCGGGGCCAACATGGCCGAACTGGTGAATTTCCTGATCGGCCTGCGTGCGCATCTGAGCTTTGCCAGTTTCGGCAAGGTGCAGCCGGGGACGTCGGCGGATGTGCGTTGACGAACGGGTGTTCAGCGACATCGACCTCAACAGCCTGCTGACGCTGTTGGTGGTCTATCGCGAACGCTGCGTGACCCGCGCCGCCGTGTGTCTGCAAGTCAAGCAGCCGGCCGTGAGCAATACCCTGGCCAAGCTGCGCAGCCAGTTCGGCGATCCGCTGTTCATCCGCCATTGCCGGGGTGTGACGCCAACGCCCAAGGCGGTGGAGATTGTCGAGCGCCTGGGCCCGGCGTTCGGCCAGATCGAAAGCATCCTCTCGGCGGCAGTGCCGTAACCGAACGTCGCCGAGGGCCTGTGTTCTACCAGAAACAACCGTCACACCCCGATCCGAGAACGCTGCAAGGCGCAGCCCATTGCTCGCAGTCGAAGCGACCCCAAGGTGATCCTGATGAACGACCCCAAGACACTGCAACAGACAGTGCAAGAACCCGACGCAACGCCGTCGCTGACCCAGCCGTCACGGCGCAATTTCCTCAAGTTCGGTGCCTCCGGCATCGCTGCGGCGACGGTCTCCACGTGGATTCCGGCGGCGCTGGCGCAGGCCGAAATCGCCGCGCCGGTGCCGGTCGATGATCCGGACGCGCCGGCTGCCGGCGAGCAGCGCATTCGGCTGGAGGTCAACGGCCAGGTGCATCAACTCAACGTGCCGACCAACGCGGTGCTGCTGGACGTGCTGCGTGACCGCCTGCAACTGACCGGTACCAAAAAGGGCTGCGACCACGGCCAGTGCGGCGCCTGCACATTGCTGGTCAACGGCGTGGCGATCAATGCCTGCCTGTCGATTGCCGTGCAGCATGACGGCGACCGCATCACCACCATCGAAGGCCTGGCCGAAAACGGCAAGCTGCACCCGGTGCAGGAAGCCTTCTGGGAACACGACGCCTATCAATGCGGTTACTGCACCTCGGGGCAGATCATGAGCGCGGTGGCGATCCTCAACGACCCGAACATCGCCAGCGACGACCACAGCGTGCGCGAAGCCATGAGCGGCAATATCTGCCGTTGCGGTGCGTACAAGAACATCCTCGCGGCGGTGCAGTCCGCCCGGACGAAAATGGGAGGAACGGTCTGATGCGTACCTTCGACTATGCCCGTGCCGACTCCGCCGCCCACGCGGTGAATGCCGCCAGCGGTGACGGCCAGCGTTTCTATCTGGCCGGCGGCACCACGCTGCTGGATCTGGTCAAGCTGGACGTCATGCAGCCCGAACGGCTGGTGGACATCAATCGTCTGGCGCTCAAGCAGATCGAGCCGCTGGCCGACGGGCGCCTGCGCATCGGCGCCTTGGTCAGCAACACCGAACTGGCCAACCATGCGCAGGTGCGCGAGCACTATGCGCTGCTGTCCCAGGCGATTCTGGCCGGCGCCTCGACCCAGTTGCGCAACAAGGCGACCACCGCCGGCAACCTCATGCAGCGGGTGCGTTGCAATTACTTCCGCGACGGTGTGTCGGCCTGCAACAAGCGCCAGCCGGGTTCGGGCTGCGCCGCCATTGGCGGGCTCAATCGCAGTGTGCATGCGGTACTGGGCACCAGCGAGCACTGTATTGCCACCCATCCGTCTGACATGTGTGTGGCGATGGCGGCGATCGGCGCCACCGTCACCGTGCAGGGCGCAGGCGGCAGCCGCGAGATCGACTTTGCCGACTTCCATCTGTTGCCCGGCGACACGCCGTGGCGCGAGCACGCCTTGCAGCCCCACGAGCTGATCACCCACGTCACCCTCGATGCGCCACTGGCGGGCAGCCGCTCGGCGTACTTGAAGCTGCGCGACCGCACTTCCTACCAGTTCGCCTTGGCGTCCAGCGCGGTGATCGTGGTGCTCAAGGGCGAGCGCATCAGCGATGCGCGGATCGCCCTCGGCGGTGTTGCCAGCAAACCGTGGCGGGCGCTCGAAGCCGAGCGTGCGCTGATCGGCCAGCGCGCCAGCCTGGAGACGTTCAGCCGGGTCGCCGAGCTGGCGATGAAGGACGCCCGGCCGTTCGAGCACAACGCGTTCAAGATTCCCCTCGGTCAGCAGGTGATCGTCCGCAACCTGCGTGACCTCACGGCGCAGGAGGCCCGCGCATGAATTCGCCCATCATCGGTACCTCGCAACGGCGCATCGATGGCCGTCAGAAAGTCACCGGCGGCGCCCGCTATGCCGCCGATCATCATCTGCCGAACATGCTCTACGCCTATGGCGTCTACAGCACCATCGCCAAGGGTCGTGTCCGCGCCCTCCATGTCGAGCAGGCGCAGCGCATGCCGGGGGTGGTGACCATTCTTCATCACGGTAATTTCCCGGTGCTGCACCGCACGCCGAGCCTGTTCAACTTCGGCGCGATTCTCAGCTCCAACCGGGTCGATGAAAAACGCCTGCCGTTCGAGGATGCGCAGGTGCATTACCCCGGCCAGTTCGTCGCCCTGGTGCTTGCGGACAGTTTCGAGCAGGCCCGCGCTGCGGCGCTGGCGGTCACGGTCGATTACGACGAGCAGACGGCGGTCAAAAGCCTGGCCGACGCCTTGCGTAGCCACGGTGCCCGCGACGGTGGGCGCGGGCACACACGGGGCGATCCGGACGCGGCGTATCAGTCCGCCGCACGGCGCATCGACGCCACCTACACCACGCCGGTGGAAACCCACAGCCCGATGGAAATGCACGCCAGCACCGCCTGGTGGCAGGACGGCAAGCTGTACGTCTATGAAAGCACTCAAGGGGTGATCAACCACCGCAACGTGCTGGCCGAGGTGTTCGACCTGTCGCCGGACCGCGTCGAAGTGCGCGCACCGTTCATTGGCTCGGGATTCGGCAGCAAGCTGTTCCCCTGGCCGCATTCGATTGCCGCCTGCGCCGCCGCGAAAGTCAGCGGTCGCCCGGTGCAACTGGTGGTGCCCCGCGCGCAGATGTTCACCACCACCGGCCACCGCCCGGAAACCCTGCAACGCCTGCGCCTGGCCACCGACGCTGTCGGCAAGCTGGTGTCGATCCGTCACGAGTCGTACAACAGCACCTCGACCACCGACGCCTATACCGAGTCCTGCGGTGGTGTGACCCGCAGTCTGTATGGCTGCGCCAACGTGCTGGTCAGCCACAAGAACAGCCCGGTCAATCGCGGCACGCCGACCTCGATGCGTGCGCCCGGGGCGGCGCCGGGGCTGTTTGCGCTGGAGTCGGCCATCGATGAAATGGCTCTGGTCAACGGCATGGACCCGCTGGATTTTCGCCAGCTCAATCTCGCCACGCTGGACGAAAGCGTGGGCCTGCCGTGGTCGAGCAATCACCTGCCGGAAGCCATCGAAATCGCCGCCCAGCGCATCGGCTGGCGCCAGCGCAATCCGCAGATCGGCTCGATGCGTGATGGTGACGAAGTCATCGGCTACGGCATGGGCGCCTGTAACTGGGAGGCCTACCGGGTGGCGACCGATGCGCGGGTGGTCCTGCGTGCCGACGGCACGGCGCTGGTGCAGTGCGGCCTGCAGGACATCGGCACCGGCACCTACACCATCGTCGCGCAGACAGTGAGCGAGCTGACCGGCTTGCCGCTGGAGCGCATCGAGGTCGAACTCGGCAGCTCGGCGTTTCCGCCGGGGGCGTTGTCGGGCGGCTCGTGGGTCACCGCCAGCGTGATGCCGGCCGTGGCCGGTGCCACGCGCAAGGCACTGGAGGTGCTGCGCGGCTACGCGGTCATGGATGGCGGTGCGTTCTCCGGCACGGCGGCCGATGCACTGACGGTCAAGGACGGCGCGCTGATCAGCGGCGAACAGCGCATCGGTTTTGCCGACGTGCTCGGCCGTCAGCGCCTGTCCCGCGCCGAGGGGCATTTTCAGAGCGGTGGCACAGAAGACAAGCAGCATTCTTTCCGCTCCTTCGGCGCGCATTTCGTCGAGGTGCGTTGGGATCCGGGCATCTCGCGGCTGCGCGTGGCGCGGGTGGTCAGCGCCATCGACGTCGGCAAGGTGGTCAACCCGCTGGCCGCACGCAATCAGGTGGAAGGGGCGATCGTGATGGGCATCGGCATGGCCCTGTTCGAGGCGTCGGAAAACGATCCACGGGATGGCCTGCCGGCCAACAACAACTTCGCCGAATACGTGGTGCCGGTGCATGCCGATCAGCCGGACATCGACATCACCCTGCTGGATTACCCGGACTACAAACTCAGCGAGTTCGGCGCCCGGGGCATCGGCGAAATCGGCGTGACCGGGCTGGCGGCGGCCGTCGCCAACGCGGTGTACCACGCCACCGGCAAGCGCATCCGCAGCCTGCCGATCACCAAGGAAAAACTGATGCAGGCGTGAGCCGCTTCAGGATCGCAGATTGGCGTCGCACCCCCTCGGGTGCGGCGCTCCTTCGTTGTCTTGCAGGTACGCCTTTCGATGAAACAACTGGATCTACAAGTCATTCAGAAAGCCCGTGAATGGCTGGCGGCCGGCAAACCGGTGTGGCTGTGTACGGTGCTCTCGACATTCGGTTCGGCACCGCGTGGGCCGGGGGCCATGCTGGTGGCGCAGGCGAGCGGCGAACATCGCGGTTCGTTGTCTGGCGGTTGCGTCGAGGACGATTTTCTCCAGCGTCTGGCAGACGATGCCTTCGCCCGTTGCAATCAGGTGGTGCGCTACGGCGAGGGCGGCCTGGCGCCCAGCGTGAAACTGCCCTGCGGCGGGGTGCTTGATGTGCTGCTGGAGTATGTCGAACCGGGGGTTGAGGCCGACGCGCACCTGGCGGCAGTTCAGCAGGCGCTGACCGGTGGCGAACTGGTCAGGCGTGACATCGTGCTGGGTTCGAACGAGCGCCGGCATCATCCGGCGAGCATGGACGATCCCCGAGTGCTGCGTGACGGCGAGCGGGTTTCCCTGCGCGTCGGCGCGGCGCAACGCCTGCTGCTGGCGGGTTTGTCGCCGGTGGCCGAGTACTGCGCCAGCTTTGCCTTGTCCCTGGGTTATGAAGTGATTCTTTGCGACCCGCGCGAGGAGGTGACCGCCGGGTTCGCCATGCCCGGTGTCGAACTGGTGCCGGTGCTGCCGGCGGTGTTCATTTCCGCCGGTGGCTGCCATGGTTCGACCGCCGTGGTGGCGCTGACCCATGACCCTCGGCTGGACGATCTGACCTTGCTGGAAGCGGTCCGCACCCGCGCGTTCTACATCGGTGCCATGGGCTCGCAGCGCACCAGCGCCAGTCGCCGGGAGCGGCTGGCGCGGATCGGTGGGCTGAAGGAGGCGGCACTCGCGAGAATCCACGCGCCCATCGGCTTGCAGCTGGGCAGCAAGACCCCGGCGGAAATCGCCGTTGCGGTGATGGCCGATATCATCCGCGTGGCCAGCGGGGTGGACCGTCGGGCGCTGTGAGCGCCCGCGGCGTGTCAGCCTGCCGTGCGTGAATCGAACACCGCCTTGAGCACTGGCACTGCCGACATCGCTTTCGGCCAGCCGACATAGAACGCCAGGTGGGTGACCACTTCTGCCGCCTGTTCGCGGGTCAGGCCGTTGTCCATGGCGCGGTTGAGGTGGAAGGTCAGTTGCGCCGACTGATTCTGGCTGATCAGCGCTGCCACCGTGACCAGGCTGCGGTCCCTCGGGCTCAGGTCGGTCTGGCGCCAGAGATCGCCGAACAACACATCGTTGGTATAGCGCGCCAGCTCCGGCGCCGTGGCGCCCACCGAGGCTTGAACCGATTCCCGACGTTTGGCTTCGCTTTGCGGATCGAGGGTCAGCGGCTCGCCGGGTGGTGGGGCGATCTGCTCGGGCGACAGCCCGCGATCGCTGAACACCTGCCGCGCCACGGCCACCGCCGACATCGCATTGGGCCAGCCGCTGTAGAACGCCAGATGAGTGATCAGCGCGGTGATTTCCTGCGGCTTGACGCCGTTGTCCAGGGCCAGCTTGATGTGCCCGGTCATCTGCGCGGTCTGACCGCTGGCGAGCAGCGCGGCGAGGGTGATCAGACTGCGGTCGCGGGGTGGCAGGTCAGGGCGCTTCCACACCTCGCCGAACAGCAGTTCGGTGGTGTAGGCATACAACTGCGGCGTGACCTCCAGCACCTCCGGCGACGGCTTCGGATCAGGGCGCGGCCTGCCTTCCTCGGCACCGACCAACGCCGAAAAAAACACCGTGGCCAGGGTTGTGGTGATGCGATTCATGAGGGTTCCTTGAAAACGAATGGTTGGGGGGAGCACAGCAGGTGAACCTGTAGGAGCCGGCTTGCTGGCGAAGGGGGCAGACCAGGCGCTCTCTGGTTGACAGACCTGTCGCATTCGCCAGCAAGCCGGCTCCCACGGCCTGCGGCCAGAATCAAAAACATTGCTGCATGTGCATCTGTAGCCGTCTGGCTTGCCGGCGGCAGCGATCTCCCTCCCACAGCACGCGCGCCGCACCCGAAAACCTGTACCGATGATAAGCAACACCACCCCGGCGATTAAGCTACTCAGGCGGGATGTAGTCATGAATGACACTCACAAATACCCGCCGCACGCCCCTTACTGCGGCGCGAGGTCGCCGTACCAGTAGGCCGCTGTCACGCCGCCGTCCATGAGGAAATCGCTGCCGGTAATGAAGGTGCCTTCCGGGCCCATCAACAGGGCGGCGACGGCGGCGACTTCATCGGCTGTACCGCCGCGTCCGGCCGCACTCGCGTCGATCATGCGCCGATAGCCTTCGCCCCTTGGACCGCTCAATTCATCCCGGGCCAGCGGGGTGAAAATGATCCCCGGACTGATGGTGTTGACCCGGGCGCCGCGCTTGCCCCAGCGCACGGCTTCGGCCATGACCCGCAGCGAATTGCCGCGTTTGGAAATCTGGTAGGCATTCAACGGATCGGTGACGCGCTCGGGCTGCAACATTGGCAAAGCCAGCAATTGCTCAACCGGGGTGGTCGCCAGGGCCTTGTTCTGGTCGGTGCTCAGCGCTGGCAGACGATGGCCGGACTGCGACGCGATGACGATTCCCGAGCCACCTTCGGCGATGACCTCGCCAAACGCTTCCAGCACCAGTGCGGTGCCGTAGAGGTCGACCCGCAGAATGGTCGCGGGCGGCGCCTGGGACGGTGATACCCCGGCGGCGTGGATCACCCCGGTGATCTCACCGAGGGCCGTGGCCGTGCGCACCAGCGCCTGCACCGATTCGCGGGACGACACGTCGACCACCGTGGTGCTGACGCTGAAGCCGGCGTCCAGCAGCACATTCGCTGCTGCATCGGCATTCTCCTGGCGCAGGTCGGCGAGCAGCACATGCTTGCCGGCACTGACCCGCCGGGCAATCGCCAGGCCGATGGCGCCGGCACCGATGACCACGGTAACTCTGGAAGGGGTGTTCATGGGCATTCCTCGGATGAAAACGGGTGGGGAGTCAGATGTCCTGGCGGGTCGGACGGAACAGGATTTCGTTGATGTCCATGTCCTCCGGCTGGCTGATGGCGAATGCCACGGCGCGGGCGAAGGCGTCGGCGGGCAGGGCGATTTCGTAGAACTGCCGGACGCTGGCGGCGATGTCCTGCTCGGTGATGCTGTCGGGCAGTTCGCTGCTCACGGCACCCGGCGAAATCACCGTGGTGCGGATGTTGTACGGCTTGACCTCCTGACGCAGCCCTTCGGACAGCGCCAGCACCGCGTGTTTGGTGGCGGCGTACACCGCGCTGCCCGGACGCACCTTGTGCCCGGCCACGGAGGAGACGTTGATGAACTGCCCGGATTTCTGCGCCTGCATGAACGGCAGCGCGGCGGCGATCCCGTACAGCACGCCCTTGAGGTTGACGTCGATCATGCGGTCCCAGTCGTCGATCTTCAGCCGTTCCAGCGGCGAGTGCGGCATCAGCCCGGCGTTGTTGATCATCACGTCGATGCGACCGAACGCCTGAACGGCGGCCTCCACCAGCGCGCGGACCTGTTCGGCACGGGTGACGTCGGTTTGCACGGCGAGGGTTTGGACACCCTTGGCACTCAGCTCGGCGGCCAGCGCTTCGATGCGTTCCACGCGGCGTGCCGCCAGCACCACCCTGGCGCCCTGTTGGCCGAGCAGCCGTGCGGCGGCTTCACCCAGCCCGCTGCTGGCGCCGGTGATGACGATGACCTTGCCTTGAATGTTGTCGTTCATGGTGTCTCCAAAAGTGTGCGGATATACGTGTGAAAGGTGTTCAAACCGTGGTGGCCGAGGGCAGGGGCGAGGCGTGCGCCGGCACCAGCCATTTCGCGCACAGCAGGCTGGCGATGCCGAACAACAGGATCACCGCCGCCATGGGCCGGGGTGTGCCGTCGGCGAATGCCCCGACCAGCCCCGACCCGAGAATGCCGGTGCCGTACTGCAACGAGCCGACCAACGCGGATGTGGCGCCGGCGATTTCGGGAAAGGCACCCATGGCGCCGACGATGGAGTTGGCGACGATAAAACCGGTCGCGGCGACAAACAGGAACAGCGGAATCACCAGCCCGGCGAGCCCGGCCCAGTCGGTCCAGGCGTCGACGCTCAGCCATGCGGCGGACAGCGCCGCAGCGAGGGTGCCGAAGCGCATCAGCCGGTCGCTGCCCAGCCGTGCCACCCAGCGCGAGTTGAGTTGGTTGGTCAGCATGATGCCGACGATACCGAGAGCGAACAGCACGCCGTATTGCTGCGGCGAAGCGTGGTGATAGCTGATGTAGGCGAACGGCGTGCCGGCGATGTAGGCGTACATTGCGCCGTAGAAAAAACCGCCGGCGCCGATGTAACCGAGGATGCGCCGGTCGCCAAGCAATTGCAGATAGCGCCTGAACGCATGGCTCAGGGGCACATGCTGACGGCGGCTGGCCGGCAGGGTTTCCGGCAACACGTAGAGCATCGCCAACGTACCGACACCGACCAGCACCAGTGCCCAGAAGATCGCCCGCCACGACGCCAGATGGAGGATCACGCCACCCAGGCTGGGACCGATCAACGGGGCGATAGCCATGACCGTCATCAAGGTCGAGAGCATCTGCGCGGCGCGATGACCGCTGTACAGGTCGCGCACCATCGCTCGCGCCAACACCACGCTGGCACAAGCACCGACGGCCTGCACCGCACGCCAGGCGATCATCACCGCCGCACTGTCGGACAGTGCGCAGCCGGCGGAGCCGATGATGAACAGCACCAGGCCCAGGGCGATGGGCAGGCGCCGACCGTAACGGTCGCCCACCGGGCCCCAGAGCAATTGCCCGAGGCTGAAGCCGATCAGGTAGCCGGAAATGGTCAGTTCGACCTGACCGGCGTTGGCGTGCAAGGCCCCGGCCATGGCGGGCAGGGCAGGTAGATACAGGTCGGTGGAAATCGAGGCAAAGGCCATCAAAGTACTGAGAATCGCCAGGGTCCACAGACTCTGGCGGTCGGAAGGCGGGGCGTCGGCGACAGGCCGGTCGTGCATGTTGGGTCTCCTGCATGAGCGCCAGAGCCACCTTATATTGCTGTACTATCCTCAACAATCCGTCCACTGGTTAATGGGTAGTTGAGGGTTTTTCACTAATGATCCGTGCCGACCTGCCAGAGCTGACCGCGTTCATCGCCATCGCCGAGCACCAGAGCTTCAGCGGCGCCGCCCGTGTGTTGGGCGTTTCACCTTCGGCCCTGAGCCATTCCATGCGCAATCTGGAAGCGCGTCTGGAAATGCGCCTGTTCAACCGCACCACCCGCTCGGTGGCGTTGACCGAAGCGGGTGAGCAGTTGCTGCACGGTGTGCGGCCGCTGCTCAATGACCTGACCAACGTGGTCAACGAAGTCACCTCGGCGCGCAATTCGCCGTCGGGCTCGATCCGCATCAGCGCCTCGGAGTCGTCGTTCCGCCAGTTGATCCAGCATGTGGTGCCGGGCTTCCTCGCCAAATACCCGCAGATCCATCTGGAGTTCATCGCCGACAGCAAACTGCTGGACATCGTCGGCGACGGCTTCGATGCCGGCATCCGGATTTTCGACGACGTGCCGCGCGACATGATCGCCGTGCGTTTCGGCCCGGACATTCGCTTCGCCGCGGTCGCGTCGCCCGCTTATCTGCAGGACCATCCGCCGCCGCAGACGCCCCACGACCTCAAGTCCCATCGCTGCATCCGCTTCCGCTTCGCCAGCGGCGCGCTGTTCCGCTGGGACCTGCAATACCTCGAACAGAGCGCCAGCGTCGACGTCGAGGGGCCGATGACCATGGACAACATCAACCTGATGATCGAGGCCGCGCTGGCCGGGATCGGCATCGGCTGGGTGCCGCTGGCGCAGGTCGAGGAGCATCTGCGCGAAGGGCGTCTGGTGCATCTGCTGCCGGAGTGGAGCCCGGTGTATCCGGGGGTGTGCCTGTATTACCCGGCCAACCGCCATCCGCCGACGGCCCTGCGCCTGTTCGCCGAAGCGGTGCGCGAATGGGCGCAGAGCCGGGAGAATCTGTAGCCGCTACGGCGGATTGATGAGCCGTACTCATAACGGCATCCTCGTTCAGGCCCTTAATCGTCGGTGGCCCCGTCGCTAGGATGGTGCGCAGTGGCCGGTCAGCGTTGACCGGCCTGTGTTTCTATCGAACGGGAAAACCTGCATGGATTACCGCTACCTGGGCCGCAGTGCCCTGAAAGTCTCGCCGCTGTGTCTGGGCGCCATGATGTTTGGCGGCGAGGCCGACGAAGCGACGGCCACACGCATCATCGACAAAGCCTTCGAGCAGGGCGTCAACTTCATCGACAGCGCCGACGTCTACCACGGCGGGCGCTCCGAGCAGGTGGTGGGACGCGCCATTGCCGCCCGGCGTGATCACTGGGTGCTGGCGACCAAGTTCGGCTATCCGGGCGGTCAGGGGCCGAACGAGCAGGGCCAGTCCCGCAAATGGATCATGCAGACCGTGGAAGCCAGTCTGCGGCGGCTGGGCACCGATTACATCGACGTGCTGTATTTCCACCGTGCGCTGGCCGATGCGCCGCTGGAAGAGGCGGTGCGAACCGTCGGCGACCTGATTTGTCAGGGCAAGGTGCGTTACTACGGGGTGTCGAATTTCCGTGGCTGGCGTATCGCCGAAATGGTGCGGATTGCCGATCAACTGGGTATCGAGCGGCCGGTGGTCAGCCAGCCGCTGTACAACATCGTCGACCGCAGTGCCGAGGTGGAGCAACTGCCGTCCGCCGACCATTACGGTCTGGGTGTGGTGCCTTACAGCCCCCTGGCCCGTGGCGTGCTCAGCGGCAAATATGCGGTCGGCGCAGCGCCTGCGCCGGACACCCGGGCCGGGCGTGGCGACAAGCGCATTCAGCAGACGGAATGGCGTGCGGAGTCGTTGCAGATCGCCCAGACCATCGCCGCCCATGCGGCCGAACGCGGCACCACCTCGGTCGCGTTTGCCCTGGCCTGGGTGTTGAAAAACCGCCTGATCAGCTCGGCCATCGCCGGCCCCAGAACCGAAGCGCAGTGGGACAGTTACCAGGCGGCGTTGAGCCTTGAACTGGGGCCGGACGATGAACGACTGGTCGACAGCCTGGTCGTCCCCGGCCACACCTCGACCCCCGGATACACCGACCCCGGCTACCCGGTGGAAGGACGCCGGACTGCTACGGCGGGAACGCTGAGGTTTGCTTTTGTGGGAGGGAGCTCTGCTCGCGATAGCGATAGATCAGTTGATGCAGCGTTGTCTGGGCGGACGCTATCGCGAGCAGAGCTCCCTCCCACGGATGTGTGTTGTTTGCCGGATTTCGGCAGAGCAGCACAGCCAGCACAATCGCCGCAAACCCTGTGGGAGGGATCCGAGTTTGCGAGGGTCGCGAAAGCGGCTTACCTGACACACCGCATTCGTCAGCATTCGCCAGCAAGCCGGCTCCTACGGCCTGCGGCCAGAGGCAAAAGCAGCGGTGTTCACAGATCTGTAGCAGTCCGGCTTGCCGGCGGTGGGGTCCTTGAGATCACCACCGCCGGCAAGCCGGACTGCTACGGCGGGAACGCTGAGGTTTGCTTTTGTGGGAGGGAGCTCTGCTCGCGATAGCGATAGATCAGTTGATGCAGCGTTGTCTGGGCGGACGCTATCGCGAGCAGAGCTCCCTCCCACGGATGTGTGTTGTTTGCCGGATTTCGGCAGAGCAGCACAGCCAGCACAATCGCCGCAAACCCTGTGGGAGGGATCCGAGTTTGCGAGGGTCGCGAAAGCGATCTGTCTGACACACCGCATCCGTCAGCATTCGCCAGCAAGCCGGCTCCCACGAGAAGCAAATGCACCTGCGGGGACTGCGTGAATCAACGCCGCAGGTAGTTCTGTTCCATCACGTAGCGCAACGACGCCGGCAGGGTTTCGCCGTGGCTCATGCCGTCGAAGCTGTGGTATTCGAGCTTCAGCCCTTGCACCTGTTTCAACTGCTCGACCATCCGCTTCGCCAGCCGGTCCGGTTCGGCTACGGGCGGACCTTGCGGGGTGGCGGGTTCGGCGCTGCCGCGCATCAGCAGCAGGCTGGCGTGGGGCGAGTGCAACTGCCGGCTTTCTTCGAACACGCGCTGTTCATCCCACCACAACGACGGACTCGCCGCCGCGTAATGGTTGAACAACTGCGGGCGGGTGAACAGGGTGTGCAGCACCAGCAGCCCGCCGTAGGAGTGGCCCCACAGCGTCTGCTCGGCCGGGTCCAGCGGCACTTGCGCGGCGACTTGCGGACGGATGCGATCACGCAACAGATCAAGAAACGCATCGGCGCCGCCACTGGGCACGTTGGTCAACGGGTCGTGCTGTACGTCGCCTGCGGAACGCCTGGGGGTGTAATCCAGCGTGCGCGCATTGCGCTCGATGCGCAGCGGCGTCTGGTAACCGATGGCGACCAACAGCGGCGCACGGCCCTCGGCCAGGCGCTTGAGCAGCTCGACATCGAGCACCCCGACGGCGGCATTGCCGTCGAGCATCCACAGCGACGGATAGCCTTGCGCCGGAGCGCTCTGCCGTGGCCGGGCGATCCAGATGCGGTAATGGCGCTGGCCGTCAGCCGAATCCAGATCCAGGGTGTTGAAGGCGTAGGGCAAGTCCTGACGTTGCAGGATCTGCGTGTCCATCGGCTGGTCCGGGGCCGGTCGCGCCAGGGTGGTCAGCCCCGGCGCGAGCAGCAGGGTGACCAGCGCCAGCGGTCTAATAACGGTTCTCATCAGGCGGTCTCGTCAGGCTCAGAACGATGCGGTCAGGCTGGTGTACAGCGTGCGGCCCGGTTCGTTGTAGGTCGCAGCGCCGGCCCCCTCGATATTCGCCACGCCCTGAGCGTTGCCCTCACGGAACAGGCGCTTGTCGAACAGGTTGTCGATGCCGGTGGTCAGGCTCAGGTTGCGGGTGATGGCGTAGGTGCCGCTGACGCCGACGATGGCGTAAGGCGACAGTTGGTTGTTGCCGCTGCCGGTCACGCGGTCGCCGTGGTAGTCGTACTTTTTCGGCTTCTGCTTGCCGTACCAGGCCACGCTGGCCTGCAGCGACAGATCCTGGGTCGCCTGCCAGTCGAGCATCGAGTTGAGGGTGTACTTCGGCGTGACCGACAGCACGTCGCCGGTTTCCTTGTTTTTCGATTGCAGCATGTAGGTGAAGTTGTTGTTCCAGGTCAGCGCATCGGCCAGCGGAATGGTCAGGGTGCCTTCCAGACCTTCGACCAGCGCCTTGGGCACGTTTTCCCACTGGTACACCGCCGCGTTGGCGTAGGTACCCGTGCCGCCGGTGGCGCTGCCGATCGGCGACAGGCCGGACTCGATCTTGTTCTTGTAGTCGTTGCGGAAATACGTCAACCCGGCGACCCAGCCGTTGGCCTTGTACTCGATGCCCAGCTCCTTGTTGATACTGGTCTCGGCCTTGAGGCTGTCGTTGCCTTGCAGATAGCAACTGGTGGTCTGCCCGTAGCAACCCTGACCACGGCTGTAGAGCAGATAGTTGGGGTTGAGCTGATACAGGTTCGGCGCCTTGTAGGCACGGGCGATACCGGCTTTCAGGGTCAGGCTGTCGGTCAGCGCGTGGGACAGGTTCAGTGACGGGCTCCAGTTGTCGCCGACGATGTCGTGATGGTCGAAACGCAGGCCCGGCGTGAGCATGGTGCCGGGGAACAGCTCGATGTTGTCTTCGGCGAACAGCGAGAAGATGTGCGCTTCGGAACTGGTATCGCGGCCACTGCTGGCCAGGCCGCTGACCGCACCGCCTTCGCTGGTGGTCTGGGTGTTGGCGCTCGGGTCGTCGAGTTTCTGTTCGACCCACTCGGTGCCCAGGGTCAGGGTCTGGTCGAAACCGGCGTGCAGCGGCAGGTTGACCTCGCCGTGGGCGGTCAGGTCGCGCAGGGTCGCGGTGTAGAAATCGCTGTTGCTGAAGATGCCTTCGGTGCCGCCGGCCAGGCCTTCGTTGATCCGCCGGTTGCGGGTCTTTTCGTATTGCAGGTAGGCCAGAGTGCTGCCGAAATCCCAGTCGCCGCGATGGGTCACCGAATACGTCTCACGGTAGCTGCGGTTGGTTTCATGGCCCAGCAGGCTTTTCACCGTGGCGTTGCTGTTGGTGTTCTGGGTGTCGCCGGTGTAGATGTTGCCCTGGCGGCTGAAGCCGGTTTCGAATTCCAGGCTTTGCTCCGGGGTCAGTTGCCAACTGATCTGGGCGTTGACGTCCTTGTTGCGCACGCCTTCGCGGCCGGCGGGCAGGGTGCCGATCTGGTTGCCGGTGCGCAGCGATTCGTGGCCCTCGTTGATGTCCGCGTCGTCGGCGTCGGTCTTGGCGACGTTGCCATAGACGCGGTAGCTGAGGGTGTCTGTCAGCGGGCCGCTGAGGCCGAAGTCCATGCGCTTGGTCGCGCCCTCGTCGCCGTGGGTCGGGAACGAGCTGTACACCGTGGCATGGCCGTGGGTTTCTGCACCGGCCTTCTTGGTGATGATGTTGATCACGCCACCGGCTGCACCGTTGCCGTACCGGGCTGCGGCCGGGCCACGAATGACTTCGATGCGCTCGACCATGTCGGCCGGTACCCAGTTGCTGTCGCCCCGGGTGTCACGCTCGCCGCGCCAGCCATAACGCACCGAGTTGCGGCTGCCGACCGGCTTGCCGTCGATCAGGATCAGGGTGTTTTCCGGGCCCATGCCTCGGATGTCGATCTGCCGGTTGTTGCCGCGCTGGCCGCTGCTGGAGTTACCGGTCAGGTTGACGCCGGGCATGGTGCGGATGATCTGCGACAGGTCGTTGGCCGGCGGACGCTTCTTGATGTCTTCGGCGGTGATTACCGATACGCCCGGTGCCTGCTTGATTTCTTCCTCGGCGGTGGCGACCACGTTCTGTTCGGGCAGTTGCAGGGCGGCCGGGTTGTCCGGCTGGGTCGCGGCGTGGACAGCGGTCGCCAGCAGGCAGCTGGACAGCAGCACGAACGGGGTGAGGGTGGGCAGGGGACGAAACGACATCGATGATCTCCGAGGGCACGACATGACGCGAGAAGATCACGGATGATAATGACTGCTAATTGCGAGTAAAGAACATTAACTTTCTAAACACTTTGATCAACACCGCCCCCTGTAGGAGCTGGTTTGTCCTGCGAGCGGCTGCGAAGCAGTCGTAAATCCAGCAAATGCGGTGTTTCAGACAAACCGCATTTACTGGTTTTACTGCCGCTTCGCGCCAGGTCGCAGGGCAAGCCAGCTCCTACAGAGGGAAGCGCGTCAATCCGAAAGTGCAGGTCCAACTGGCAGGGTCATGTGCATGATCAGCCCCGGCTGGCCGTTGCTGGCCCAAAGCCGCCCGCCTTGCAACTCGATGGCGCTGCGGGCGATGGCCAGGCCGAGGCCGAAGCCTTCGTCGGTGGCGCCCAAGCGTTGATAGGGCAGGAAAATCCGTTCCAGATCCGCTTCGGCGACACCCGGTCCGTCGTCTTGCAGGCACAGGTGCCATTGCCTGTCCTCGCGCCAGCCGGTGAGGGTGATCTTGCCGTTGGGCGGGGAAAAGCGAATGGCGTTGCGCAGCAGGTTTTCCAACGCCTGCGCGACGCTGTCCAGGTGCACCTGCACGCAACAATCGGTGCCCAGCAAACAGATCAGCCGCTGCGGCGACCAGCCACTTTCAAAGCAGGCGTCATCACGCAGCGCTTCCCAGACCGACAGCATCAGCACCGGTTCGGTCGGCAATTGCGGACGCTCGGTGTCCATCCACGCAAGGTCCAGCGTGTCCTCCAGCAGCCGCTGCATGTCGCCGATCTCGCGGTCCAGCCGTTGGCGCAGTTGCTCCGGTGGCAACGGGCTGTCGTGGGCGATGCGCAAGCGGGCCAGCGGCGTGCGCAATTCATGGGACAGGGTGCGCAGCAACAAGCGCTGCTGGTTGAGGCTCTGGCGCAAACGTTCGGCCATGTGCTCGAAGGCGCCGGCCAGTTCGCCCAGTTCGTCGCGGCGATTCATCAAGGGCAGGCCGGGGCCGTCGCTGTCTAGATTATCGGCGCGCAGGCTGTCGGCGCGGTCGCGCAGGCGATTGAGCGGCACCACCAGGTGGCGATAGATCAACAGACCCAGCGAGGCCGCCAGCAGGGTCGGCATCACCCCGTGGCTGAGCACGTGGGTCCATGGCGTCAGGCCACCGGGCAACAGGCGTTCCGGCAACTGCATGACCAGCCGGCCCTGTTCCGGCTGGTCGGGAAACTCGATGCTGACGAAAGGCAATTCATCCTGCAGACGCCGGCTCATCGGCCAGTCGAGCTTGCGCATGAAGGTCAGGTGACTGGATTCCAGCGCACTCAACGGCGTGCTGCCAAGGCTTTGCAAATGCGCGCCGATGATCGCCACCCAGGTGTCTTCTTCGTGGGACAGCCGCTGGCGGAATCGCTCGACCCCGGCGCTGCCTTCGCTGCGCCAGATCAGTTCGGCCTGTTGCGCATAGCGGGCCAGGTACGCGCGGTCGGCGGGGTCGAGGAAATAGGTGCTGCGCTCGGCCGACAGGCCCCAGGTCCAGATCACCCAGGTCAGTAGCAGGCAGAAGGAGATCTGCAGAAGCGCCAGCTTCCACAGCAACGGATGACGGCGCATCAGGACGGGTTCGCTTCCAGCAGGATATAGCCCTGACCACGCACGGCCTGGATCTGTAGATGCTGCACGCCGATGGCCGCCAGTTTGCGCCGCAGGTTGCACACATGGACGTCCAGCCCGCGATCCAGCCGGGTGTAGATGCGGTGCAGCACGTGCTGGTACAGAAACGGCTTGCTCAGGGCTTCGCCGGGCTGTTCGCGCAGGGTCAGCAGCAGGCGGTATTCGGAAACGGTGAGGCCGGCGCGCTGTTGCTGGTGGATGACGTCCTGCAATTCGTCGTCGAAGCGCAGCGTGCCGTCGTCGTTGGCCGGCGCGGAAGGTTGCGTCTGCATCCGTGCGACCCGACGTAGCAGGGCGTTGGCGCGGGCATCGAGTTCGGCGAGGCTGAACGGCTTGGGCAGGTAATCGTCGGCGCCACGGGTGAAACCGGTGATGCGGTCCTGTTCGGCGCCGAGCGCCGACATCAGCATCACCGGTGTATCGCGGCCTTCACGCAGGGCTTCGAGCAGGGCCAGGCCATCTATGCCGGGCAGCATGATGTCCAGCAGCACCAGATCGAAATGCCCGGCACGGACGGCGGCCAGGCCCTGGGTGCCGCAAGGGCAGGCGGTGACGGCAAAGCCACGGTTTTGAAAATGCAGATCGAGGTCGCGGCGCAGGCGCGCGTCGTCCTCGACCAGCAGCAGAGTAGGGGTCATGGGGTAGATGCTTTGTGAGAATCGTTCGCGATTGCGAATATCTCATTGTTGAGCGACTGGCGCAAATGCCCGGTGATGTCGAATGGCTTGTATTTGCAGAATCGATGATACGTCGAGGCGTGTCGCGATCCTTGTAGGAGCTGGCTTGCCCTGCGACCGGCTGCGCAGCAGTCGTAAATCCAGCAAATGCGGTGTTTCAGACAAACCGCATTTACTGGTTTTACTGCCGCTTCGCGCCAGGTCGCAGGGCAAGCCAGCTCCTACAGATAGGGCGGGGCGACACCTCAAGCCGGCTGACCCGCATCACACGGATGATTGCGCTGGCCGCGTTGCAAGGCCACCAGTGCCACTACCGCCAGGCTGGCGATCAGGCAGGCCAGGACACTGATCGCGACATGGATGCCGAACAGGTCGATCAGGTAACCGGTCGCCACCGGCAGGATACCCGCCGGCACATAGCCGCCCATGTTGAAGATTGCGTTGGCCTCGGCCCGGCGCTGCGGGGCGACGTTACGGGCGATCAGGGTCAGGCCGCCCAGTTGGCCAAGGCCTTGCCCGGCACCGGCAAGCAGCGCGGCGACGATCAGCAGCACTGGCGAGCCCAATTGCAACGCCGCCCACAGGCTTGCCATCGACAGGATCGACGCCACGCCGCTGAGCACGAACACCTGATGCATGCTGCGTTTCTTGGCCGCGAACTGCACGCCGACAGCGGTCAGGAACATGACGAACGCCATGGAGCCGGCGATCAGCGGGCTGTTGGCGTGGAGCAGGGTCGCCAGCAGTTTCGGGCCCAGCGCCAGCACGAAGCAGGTCGAGGTCAGGCCGGGGCCGAAGAAGGAAATGCCACGGGCGACGACGCCGACGTGCTCGCGGGCCACCGACGGCAGTTTCGGCCGGAAGCGACCGTTGCCCAGTTTGCGGTTCGGCTGACGCAGCACCACCAGCAACGCCAGCGCCAGCAGGGCGATTTCGACGTTGAACACCAGGTCGATCGGTTCTGCGACGTATTGAGCGATGATCCCGGCCAGCAGAGGGCCGGTGCCCGCGCCCAGCACCATCGACACCGAGGCGATCAGCGAGGCGAAGGATTTGCGCTGTTCGCTGGCATGTTCGACCACGTTGGCCATGCCGGCGGAGACCACGATGCCCACCGAAATACCGCTGAGCAGCCGCGCCAGCATCAGCATCGCCACGCTGTCGGCGTGCTCGAACAACAGCGCGGAAAGGATCGCGATGCTCACCCCCGGCACCAGCAGCGCCTTGCGTCCGTAGTGGTCGGCCAGTTGCCCGGCGACGGTCAGGGTCAGCAGCAGGCCGAGGATGTAGCCGGCGAAAATCAGCGTCAGCGTGCCGGAGGTGAAGCCCAGCGCCTGTTGCCAGTGGGGGTACAGCGGCGTGGCGGCGTTGGACAGGATGAAGATCGCGGTGACGATCCATGCCGCTCGGAAGATGGGCAGCGTGCCTTGGGGTTGCGCAGGGGTGTTCATGGGCAGAAGCCTCTCGTGAATGTCTCTATTGCCGCCGAGGATAGAGAGCCGGACGAAAGGGGAGAATTGGCCGGACGCGCATACGCCATGTGAAAAAATTCACAGTTCGTCGGGCGACTCCAGGCACTCGATCAGAAAATCCAGGACCACGCGGATCTTGCCGGCGCTGCGCAAGTCTTCATGGTAGGCCAGCCACACTGGCAGGCTCAGCGCGGTGTCGATGCCCGGCGCACGCTTGAGCCGGTACTCCCGGGCCAGAAACGCCGGCAGCAAGACCAGCCCGCCATCACCGGCCGCAGCTTGGGCCTGCACGCGCAGGTCGTTGCTGGAAATCGCCAGCGGGCGCCCGGCCAGGTGCTCGCGCAGCCATTGCTGTTGCTCGGAGTGCTCCATGCTCTGGTCGTAGCCGATGAAGGCGTAGGCGTCGGGCTGATGATCGGCCAGATAGCGTTCGCTGGCGTAGAGCGCGAAGGGCAGGTCGGCCAGGTGCTTTGCCACCACCTGCGCTTCCTCCGGGCGGGCGTAGAGGATCGCCACGTCGGTTTCCTTGCGTGCCAGTGAAGCGATGGATTTCGAGCCGACCATGCGCACCTGCAAGCCCGGGTAGCGCTCGCGCAGCTTGCCGATGTTGGGGGCGATCAGGGTCGCCAGAAAGGCTGGCGGCGAGGCGATCACCACTTCACCTTCGATGCGGTCATGTTCGCCGCCGGCAAAGCGTTGCAGGGCGAACGAGGCGCTGGACATCTGTTCGGCGAACTCGCTGACCCGCAGGCCGTCGGTGGTCAGTTCGTAGACCCGGCCGCGCCGGTCGACCAGCTTGAGGGCCAGCGCCGCTTCCAGCGAGGCGATGCGTCGCGCCACGGTGGCGTGCTCGACGCCGAGGCTGCGCGCGGCAGCGGCCAGGCTGCCTTCGCGGGCAAAGGTGGCGAAAAAGCGCAGATCGTCCCAGTCGAACATGCTTGGGGTCCGGTGTCCTGAAAGTCGGGCGGGCGCGGCGTGTGCAGGCCCGGCGTGGATGGCGGCGAATACCTTAGCCTAAAACGGCCGCCGGGAACGGAGTATGATGCGCGGCTTCGGTCATTGCCGTGCAGCCTTCACCCGTCATCAGGATCGCCATGTTCACCGTTACCCGCCTCGAAAATACCCCGCCGGAATCGATCGCCAGCCAGATCATGCAGATGGTCATCGACTACGTGACCGACATCAGCATGGTCGGCATCGTGCCGAGCAACCCGCTGTATCAGCTGTATCAGTACGGCGTCGGGCATGAGGTGCATCAGTACCTGCAGGCGATGGACGGCTCGCGGGGCCTGCCGGTGGAACTGATCGTCGCACTCGATGCGGACGATCCGTCCATCGTCGTGGGTTTTGTGCTGTACCTGCCGGTGCAGGACGACCCCGAAGCCTGTGCCGTGGCCTACATGGCGGTGCAGGCGGGTCGGCGTCGGCAGGGCATCGCCCGGGCCATGTTGCAGCGGATGATCGAGCGCTACCCCCATGCCGAGCTGGCCTGTTTTGTCGGCAAGGTCGCGTATTTCGAGGCCATGGGCTTTCAGGTGCTCGGCTCGCGCGGCCCGCAGGTGCTGATGAACACCCGCGACCACCAGACCGATGGCTTGCTGGCCGTGCTCGACATCGCCCCGATTTACGCCTCGGTGGAAGTGCGGCAGATCCACGCCTACCTGCTCAACCAGAACGGCAAACGGGCGATGGTCGACGCGGAAAAACAGCGCGATTACCAGCTCGACCAGATGACCCGCCAGGCCCGTTTGTTCGTGCTGGAACGGCTCGGCGTCAACGCCGACCAGACCGTCAACGTGCCACGTCCCATATAAGCCGCACCGCTAAACCCTGTAGGAGCTGGCTTGCCCTGCGAGCGGCGACGAAGTCGTCGTAAAACCGCTGCATGCGGTCTTTCTGTCTCACCCGACAACCGCTGCCGCCGGCAAGCCGGACTGCTACGGGTGGGCGCGCTGCTCTCCTGTAGGAGCTGGCTTGTCCTGCGACCGGCTGCGAAGCAGTCGTAAATCCTGCACACGCGATCTGTCTGACACTACCAATGTGTATGGATTTACGACGACTTCGGTCGAGCGCGACCCCGGTCCGCTCGCAGGACAAGCCAGCTCCTACAGGAAATACAATCGAGCCTGAGCTGTTGTTGGAAATGATTTGACTTATTTGATTTGTGATCACATATTTCAACCATAACAACGACAACACAGGCTGTGCTCCCCATGACAGATCGTCCCGTCCCCTTGCCGACCATGCGCCAGGTGTCCCGCGACACCCTGCAGGACCAGGTCTACCGGCAGATCCGCGAAGCGCTGATGAGCGGCCGTTTCCAGCCCGGACAGAAACTCACCATCCGCGGTCTGGCCGATGCGCTGGGCTCCAGCCCCATGCCGGTGCGCGAAGCGCTGCATCGGCTGAGCGCCGAAAACGCCTTTGAAGTGACTGAAACCGCACGTCTGCGGGTGCGCCTCATGACCCCCGAACGGTTGCGCGAGATTCGCGATGCCCGGGTGGCGCTGGAAGGGTTGCTGGCCGAAAAGGCCGTGGCACGTCTGACCGACGCCGATCTCGCCGACATCAGCGAACTGTGCCGACAGATGCAGGAAGCCGCCGACACCATCGACGTGTCGCGCTACCTGTGGACCAACTTCGCCTTTCACCGGCGCATCTACGCCGTGGCCCAGGCCGAGCTGACCGTGGCTGCCGTCGAGAACTTCTGGCTGCACATGGGCCCGTGTTTCGCCCTGGTCGCGCCGGACAAGGCGCACCTGCAGCGCTCGATGGAAGCCCACGACCGCATCGTCGAAGCCCTGGCCGCGCGGGATGGCGCGGCGGCGCGGGCGGCGGTCACCGACGACATCATGCAGGCCGCCGATTCGCTGGCGCGTCTGCTCGTCAACAACGACCGCGCGCGGTCGTCCTCGCAAGGAGTGAAGCAAGCATGAGTATTCTTGACCGGTTGCTGCCGTACCGTGGCCTGCGTGTGCTGATTTCCGGCGGTGCCGCCGGGATCGGTGAAGTGCTGGCGGCGGCCTATATCGAAGCGGGCGCCAGAGTGCATGTCTGCGATGTCAGCGAATCGGCGCTGGCGGCGTTTCGCGACCGTTTTCCCGACGCCGTGGTGACCCGCGCCGACGTCGGCGATGCGGCGCAGATCGAAGCGGTGTTCAAGGTCCAGCGCGAACAGTTCGGTGGCCTCGACGTGCTGGTCAACAACGCCGGTATCGCAGGGCCCACCGCCGGCATCGATGCGATCACCGATGAAGACTGGCAACGCACCATCGACATCAACCTCACCGCGCAATACCGCTTCGCCCACCACGCGGTGCCGCTGCTCAAACAGTCGCCCAACGCGCACCTGCTGCACATCGCTTCGGTGGCCGGTCGCTTGGGTTACGCCTGGCGCACGCCGTATGCGGCGACCAAATGGGCCATCGTCGGCCTGATGAAATCCCTGGCCTCGGAGCTGGGCGAAAGCGACATCCGCGTCAACGCGCTGCTGCCGGGCATCGTCGAAGGGCCGCGCATGGACGGGGTGATTCGTGCCCGCGCCGAGCAGCTCAACGTCCCGGAAGCCGAGATGCGTCAGGAGTACCTGAAGAAGATCTCGCTCAAACGCATGGTCACCGCCGAGGACGTCGCCGCGATGGCGCTGTTCCTCTGCTCGCCGGCCGCCCGCAACGTGACGGGGCAGGCCATCAGCGTCGATGGCAACGTCGAATACCTCTGACGGCCACAACGCTGCAGCAACGGCTCGCCTCATGCCTTGAGCCGGATTCAACCGAACAAATTCTCGCCAAGAACAAGAATGGAGAACACGCATGTCAAAAAAACGCCCGGTCATCATCACCTGCGCCGTCACCGGGGCCATCCATACGCCGTCGATGTCGCCGCACCTGCCGATCACCCCGCAGGAAATCGCCGATGCCGCCATCGGTGCCGCCGAAGCCGGCGCCGCCATCGTCCACCTGCATGCCCGTGATCCGTATGACGGCCGGCCCAGCCAGGACGTCGACCTGTTCCGCCAGTTCCTGCCGCAGATCAAGGCGCAGAGCGACGTGGTGATCAACATCACCACCGGTGGCGCGCCGACCATGGGCGTGGAAGAGCGCCTGCAACCGGTGGCGCAACTCAAGCCGGAACTGGCCTCGCTGAACATGGGTTCGATGAACTTCGGCCTGTACGAAATGCTCGACCGTTTCACCGAGTTCAAACACGACTGGGAGCGGCCGTACCTGGAAGAAAGCGACGACCGCATCTTCCGCAACACTTTCCGCGACATTGCCCACATCCTCAGCGCCTGCGCCGAGAACCGCACCCGCTTCGAGATCGAGTGCTACGACATCGGCCATCTGTACACCGCCGCGCACTTCCTGCAGCGCGGGCTGCTCAAGGCGCCGATCTTCATCCAGTCGGTGTTCGGCCTGCGTGGCGGCATCGGCGGCCACCCGGAAGACCTCGCGCACATGCGCCGCACTGCCGACCGCCTGTTCGGCGACGCCTACGAATGGTCGATCCTTGGCGCCGGCCGCAACCAGATCCCGCTGGGCACCATGGGCCTGGCGATGGGCAGTAACGTGCGCGTCGGCCTGGAGGATTCGCTGTGGGACGGTCCGGGCAAGCTGGCAGCCTCCAACGCCGATCAGGTCAAGCGCATCCGCACCGTGATCGAGGCACTGGGCGGACGCGTGGCGACGCCGGATGAGGCGCGGGAAATGCTCAGCCTCAAGGGCAAGCACGAGGTGGATTTCTGATTCCCGCCCGGAACTGACAAGGTGCGCGCCTGCCGGCGAGGGCGCACCTTCCACTATCGCCGTCTGACTGACGAGGTTCGTGCAATGACAATGACAAAAACGCTCGAAACGCCTTCTTCACCCCGTGATGCCGCGACCCTGAACAAGCTGCTGTTCATCAAGCTGATGCCGCTGCTGATCGCCGCCTACGTGTTGAGCTTTCTCGACCGTACCAACATCGCCCTGGCCAAACATCATCTGGATGTTGACCTGGGTATCTCCGCGGCGGCCTATGGGCTGGGCGCGGGGCTGTTTTTTCTGACGTACGCGCTGTCGGAAGTGCCGAGCAACCTGATCATGCACAAGGTCGGCGCGCGTTTCTGGATCGCCCGGATCATGGTGACCTGGGGCCTGATCTCCGCTGCCATGGCCTTTGTTCAGGGCGAGACGTCGTTCTATGTGTTGCGTCTGCTGCTGGGTATCGCCGAGGCGGGTCTTTTTCCCGGGGTGATGCTGTACCTGACCTATTGGTTCGGCCGTGAGCAGCGGGCTCGGGCCACCGGTTATTTCCTGTTGGGCGTGTGCCTGGCCAACATCATCGGCGGGCCGCTGGGTGCCGCATTGATGCAGCTCGACGGCCTGTTCGGTTGGCGTGGCTGGCAGTGGATGTTCATGCTCGAAGGCCTGCCGGCGGTGTTCTTCGCCATCGTGGTGTGGAAAAAACTGCCGGACCGTCCGAGTCAGGCACCGTGGCTGAGCAGCGCCGAAGCGCAGCAGATCGAGCGTCAACTGGCCAGCGAAGCCGAGGAGGGCGCGGGGCACGGCGGGCACTCGCTCAAGCAATGCCTGACCCCGCAGATCCTGCTGGCGATCTTTGTCTACTTCTGCCATCAGATCACCATCTACACGGTGATCTTCTTCCTGCCCGGCATCATCGGCAAATACGGCGACCTGAGCGCCTTGCAGGTCGGCTTCCTGACCTCGTTGCCGTGGCTGGCGGCAGCGGTGGGGGCGATCACGTTGCCGAAACTGGCCAACACCCCGCAGCGCTCGCGGCGCATGTTGGTAACCGGGTTGCTGATCATGGCCGCAGGGCTGGGCATCGCCTCGCTGGCCGGGCCGGTGATCAGCCTGCTGGGCTTCTGTATTTCGGCGCTGATGTTCTTCGTCGTGCAGTCGATCATCTTCCTGTATCCGGCCTCGCGGCTTAAGGGCGCGGCACTGGCCGGCGGCCTGGGCTTCGTCAACTGCTGTGGGCTGCTGGGCGGATTTGTCGGGCCGTCGGTGATGGGCTTGATCGAACAGAGCACCGGCAACGCGATGAACGGCATGAAAGTCATTGCCGTGGTGCTCGTGGTGGCGGCCATCGCCGCACTGCGCCTGCGCCAGGGCCATGAGCGCGAAGCGCGGGAAGAAGCGGTCAAGGGCGTCAGGCAGTCGGTTTGAAGGAAGGCCCGAATCATCGGCCAGACGCGTATTCCTGTGGGAGGGAGCCCTGCTCGCGATGGCGTCAGGTCAGCTGATGGTGTTGGCTGAACCACCGCTTTCGCGAGCAGGACTCTCTCCCACAGATTTTGAGGTGCCCGGTCTATTTGCCCCTGCGCGGTTTTGTCGCACCCGGCAGTCCGGCGTCTGTCCGTGCTGGCGGGTGCGACGTTGTAGAATGCCGCCCCATGAAATTCGTCCGAATCCACCAACCGCTCATCGCCTGGTTGCTCTACGGCGCCGTCCTGTTTACCGGGCTGGTGTGCAGTCTCAGCCACGGGCAGATGTTGCGGGCATTCAATCAGGCCGGCGACAGCGAGGTCTGTGGTGTGATGCAGAACGCCGCTAGCCAGATGGACATGGCGGCAATGGGCGATCACGCCTTGCTGATGAAGTGGTCCATGACCGATTGCGCCTTTGCCGGCAGCCTGGCGCTGTCGCTGGTGTTTTTCATCGGCCTGGGCTGGCTGGCGCGCACGGCCCGCAAGCGGGTGCCGCGTTCCGACTACCTGCTGCGCAAACCACCCCGACATCTCTCCCCCGGACTGGCACCGCAGGCGCCCTGAACGCCGCCGCGATGACCCGCCTGCTGTCTAGCGTCGCTCCCACAGATCCCGCACGGGGTGTGGGGCGGAAAAAGGCCTGCATCATTGCTGGCCGCTGCTTCAGAGAGTTCGTCACATGAATGATTTACTGACCCGCCGCCAGGTGGTCACCGGACTGGGCCTGCTGGGCCTTGGCCTGCTCGCCGGTTGCGACGGTTCGACCACCGCGCTGGATTTCAAATACGGCAAGGACCTCAGCAACGAGATCCGTGGCCGTACCTTCAAGCTCACCGATACCGACGGCGAGGTGAAAACCCTGTCGAGCTACCGCGGCCTGATGCCGATGGTGTTCTTCGGCTTCACCCAGTGCCCGGCGGTGTGCCCGACCGCGTTGGCCCGTGCCGCCCAGATCAAGAAGATCATGGGCGAAGACGGCAAGACCCTGCAGGTGATCTTCATCACCGTCGACCCCGAGCGCGATACACTGCAGATCCTCGACGCCTACGTCAAACAGTTCGACCCGAGCTTTGTCGCCCTGCGCGGTACGCTGGAACAGACGAAGCTGGTGGCCAAGGAGTTCGGCGTGTTCTACGAGAAAGTCCCGATCGGCGACACGTACACCATGTCCCACACCGCCACCAGTTTCGTCTTCGACTCGCGCGGCAACCTGCGTCTGGGTCTGTCGCCATCGCTGTCCGCCAAGCAATGCGCGGAAGATCTGCTCACTGTCATGGAGGTCTGCTGATGACCGTTCTGTTTTCTCGCGCCGTTACCCGTCTGCTGACCGCCTCCGTGCTGGCGGCTGCCAGTTTCTCCGCCATGGCGCAGACCACCGTTGAAGGCGCCTGGGTGCGCACGACGGTGCCCGGCCAGCCTTCGTCCGGCGCCTTCATGCGCATCACTGCCGACAGTGACAGCAAGTTGCTCGGCGTCAGCTCGCCGGTGGCAAGGGATGTACAGGTTCACCAAATGACCATGACCAACGATGTCATGCACATGGGCCCGGTGGATTCGGTGGCGCTGCCGGCCGGCAAGACCGTGTCGCTGGACCCGGACGGCTATCACGTGATGCTCATGGGCCTGAACGGGCAGATCAAGGAAGGCGACCAGGTGCCGCTGACCTTGACGGTGGAAAACGCCAAGGGCGTGCGTGAAAGCATCACCGTCAGCGCGCCGGCCAAAGCGTCGATGGACGACATGGACATGGGGCACGATCACGGGATGAAGCATTAAACCTCACCCGTAGGCACGCACCCCTGTTCCCCGCGGGGCGCAGGACTTGTAGGAGCTGGCTTGTCCTGCGACCTGCCGGGAACCGGCAGTAAATCCCGACGACCATGCGGTCCTGACACACCGCGTTTATCGGATTTACGACGGGTTCCCGGCAGGTCGCGGGACAAGCCACGCTCCTACAGGTGATCGATAAGCCTCAGTCGCTCACCATTCCCAGCAGCAACACCATGTTCAGCCCAATGATCAACAGCGCAATCGCCCAGGCCAGCAGGGTCAGGGCGCGGCCGGTGACGAAAGCGCCCATCAGCTGACGGTCAGAGACGAAACGCACCAGCGGCACGATGGCGAACGGCAGTTGCATCGACAGGATCACCTGGCTGAGCACCAGCAATCTCGCCGTGCCTTCGGCGCCATACAGGCTGGTCACCACGATCACCGGAATGATCGCCAGCCCGCGGGTCAGCAGGCGGCGGATCCAGCCCGGCAGTCTCAACCGCAGAAACCCCTCCATGACGATCTGCCCGGCCAGGGTCGCGGTCACCGTCGAATTGATCCCCGAGGCCAGCAACGCCACCGCAAACAATAAAGACGCGATGCCGACACCGAGCATCGGCGACAGCAGGTGATAAGCCTGCTCGATTTCCACCACGTCGGTCTTGCCGGCCTTGTGAAACACCGTGGCGGCAGTGATCAGGATCGCCGCGTTGACAAACAGCGCCAGAGTCAGCGCGATGCTGCTGTCGGTCACTGCCCAGCGCAGGCCGATGCGCCGGCCTTCTTCGGTGCGCGGGTAGGCGCGGGTCTGCACGATGGACGAGTGCAGATAAAGGTTATGCGGCATCACCGTGGCGCCGATGATGCCGATGGCCAGATACAGCGCGGCCGGGTTGGTGACGACTTCGGCTTTTGGGATGAAGCCGGCGAGCAGCTCGGCCATGTCCGGGCGAGCCAGGACCATCTGGATCGCGAAGCAGGCAAAGATGATCAGCAGAAGGGCGATGACGAAGGCTTCCAGCGCCCGAAAGCCCTTGCCCATCAGCAACAGGATCAGAAACACGTCGATGGCTGAAATCACCGCGCCCCACACCAGCGGAATGCCGAACAGCAGATTGAGGGCGATCGCGGTGCCGATCACCTCAGCCAGGTCGCAGGCGATGATGGCGATTTCGCAGGCCAGCCACAGGGCGATGCACACCGGGCGGCTGTAACGTTCACGACACGCCCGCGCCAGATCCCAACCGGTGACGATGCCCAGCCGCGCCGACAGCGCCTGCAGGACGATGGCCATCAGGTTCGACAGCAGGATCACCGACAGCAGCAGGTAGCCGAACTGCGAACCGCCGGCCAGGTCCGTCGCCCAGTTGCCGGGGTCCATGTAACCCACGGCGACCATGTAGCCGGGGCCGGTGAAGGCAAGCAGGCGCTTGAGCCAGTGGCCGGTGTTGGGCAAGGCGACGCTGGCGCCGGGTATGCCGCCGCCGAGGGTGTCGTCACCCGGGCTGGCGCGGTTTTTTAACGGTTGCATCGCGGAGTGTCCGGCTGGTGAAAAGAGCGCGAGCGAAGGCGTCGCATGGGTAGGGGGAGGTCAATTCACTATAGCGGGATCGGCGAATGTGCTCGGCGATCGAGATGCCGCTGAAACAGGAACGTTTGAAGAGGCTTGAGAATTAGTCTTCAGAGGGGCGGGATGATGCAGCGTTGCGCCGCATCATCCGCCAGGCCTGCGCCAGACGGGCAGGTTGCAGGCTTACAGGCAGTCGCGTGCGGCCTTTTCCAGGCTGCTCGGGCCGAAGGCCGACGACAGCGGGGCACGTTGATAAAGGAAGACGCGGGTGTTGGGGTTGCCCTTGAACACTTCGAGAATCGAGTCCTGTGACACCTTGCCGGAAACCAGCAGCTTGTAGTGACCCTTGGTTTCGCTCAGGGTCGCTTCCGGCTTGATGGCCTGCCATTTGGGGAATACGCACTCTGCGTACTCGGAGGCCGATTTCGGGGTTTCCAGCTTCAGGGACGGGTTGTTCGGCGTGGACGCGCAGCCGGCCAGGGCCAGTGCCAGCACGCTTGTCAGCAGTGGAAGACGCATGGGTTCATCCTGAAAACAAATTTTGATTGGCACTTTGAGGCGTGCCACACGGTTTTAGTATTAATACGACATCATTGCCAGGTTTTTTAGGAAGTTCGGCAAAGTGTCTGTTTTATCACGATTTAAATCGCGTGAAGATGGGAAGCAAAATCATTTAGCTTGATAGTGCCAGCCCCTTTTATTGTTGGACGCGTATGTTGAACAGCAAACGCCTAAATGAAAAGAGCGGCGCCGGGTTTTGTTTGCTGACGAAGGGACAAAAGAAAAAACGAATTTAATTCGCGGCGCGCGTGTTCACCTCATGAATACCGTCGACACGGGATGATCCTGACGTCGGGTCTCGCTGTACATGTGTGCACAAGCCCTCGCGGGGACTGCGCTGTTTTCTGTGCTCAAGGGAGATGTGCTGAAGTTTTGAGGGCGGTTTCCAAACTGGCCTTCGATTTGCACCGGCTCTGTTTGCGGTTTGATAACCAGAACAAGAAGGTGGAGGTAATTATGCGATTCCAACAGGCATTACTGGCACTGGCCATCGGGGGGGTGCTCTCGGCATCCACAGTCCTGATTCCTGATTACATCTCCCACAGCGGCAGCGCGTACGCCAAGGACGGTGGCGGCGGCGGGGGAGGTGGCGGCGGTGGCGGAGGCGGTGGCGGCGGTGGTGGTAATGGCGGTGGTGGAGGCGGTAACGGTGGTGGCGGCAACGGAGGCGGCGGTGGCGGCCATGGTGGCAACGGAGGCGGCGGCTCGGGCGGTTCGGGCGGCGGTGGATCCGGAGGCGGCGGCAACGGCGGCGGTGGTAGCGGTGGTAGTGGTGGCGGTAGCGGTGGTGGCCACGGCGGCGGTTCCAGCGGCGGCTCTGGTGGCGGTTCAGGTGGTTCTGGAAGCGGCTCCGGTGGCGGCAACAGTGGCGGCCACGCAGGTAACGACGGTGGCAACCATGATCGCGGCGATGACCACGGCAACGACGCCGGCAACCATGATCGTGGTGACGATCACGGCAACCACGCACAAGCCGGTGACGACCACGGCGTTCACAATGGCGGCCAGGCCCAAGCGGGCGATGACCACGGCGTACATCGTGCTGGCGAGATCGGTGATGACCACGGCGTACACCGCGCCGGTGAAGTAGGCGACGATCATGGCGTACATCGCGCCGGTGAAGTGGGCGACGATCATGGCGTACATCGCGCCGGTGAAGTGGGCGACGACCACGGCGTACATCGCGCCGGTGAGGTAGGCGACGACCACGGCGTACACAGGGGCGATCAGGCTCGCGCCGGTGACGACCATGGCAGGGATCGCGGCAACCACGATCGCGGCGACGATCATGGCGGCCGTCGTGGCGGGCATGCACAACCTGGCGACGATCACGGTGCCCAGGCCCGTGCTGGCGATGACCATGGCCGGGATCGTGGCAATCATGATCGCGGTGATGATCATGGCGGCCGTCGTGGCGGGCATGCACAGCCTGGCGACGATCACGGTGCCCAGGCCCGTGCTGGCGATGACCATGGCCGGGATCGTGGCAATCATGATCGCGGTGATGATCATGGCGGCCGTCGTGGCGGGCATGCACAGCCTGGCGACGATCACGGTGCCCAGGCTCGCGCCGGAGATGACCATGGCCGGGATCGTGGCAATCATGACCGTGGCGATGACCACGGTGGCCGTCGCGGCGCCCATGCCGAGGCGGGCGACGACAGTCGCGCCTGATGAGCAAAAGTGGACCGGGTCAAGCCGCGTGAAGCGGCTTCCCGGACCCACCGCAAACCCCACTCAACCCCCAATATCTCGTAAATTTCCCCAATGTCTGCGGGGCCTGGTCCCCGCAGATATCACGAGTCGTGCCATCTCCCCAAATTAAATTGTTACTCAATCTTTCGCTGAAAGCCCCGGCCTGTCTGCGTCGGCTGGCCACTGTTTTAATGTCATGGATCCATTTCTCAACTCTGGCAAGGGAATTGCCACTCTCCTCATACCTGCAAGCGAAAGGCGCAAGACGGCTGACTACACAGGCCTCATGGCGATGGACGCTTTATCAGGGCAGTTGGATGAAAACATGTGTCCCTGTGCACGAGTTGAAGGTGAACCACCATGAAACAACCTGCGCGATTAAAGTTTCCCCTCATCAACAGGCTTCAGCTTTTGCGCGGTTCTTCCGCCGTATTGATTGCTCTGAGCATGGGGTTTGCGGCGGTCCATGCCGGACCGATCGACAACGAAGATCAACCGCCCCCCACCGACCCATCGGCCTACAGCGATCCACCGGCCGATCCGGCCGCGGCGCTGAATAACCTGCTGACCCTGCCTGAAGCCAACGAAGGCGCTCTGGACCTGCCCAACGGCGTGGAAGGCACCCGTGCCAGCACCCGGGTAGAGAACGTCCTGCCACCGTCGGCACAGACCAGTTTCAATTACCCCACCAACGGCAACCCCAGCCCGTTGTTCGGGGCGCAGCCCTTTACCCAGCCGGTGCTGCTGTTTGAGGAATTCGGGCCAACCAGACTCGATCCGTCCCAGACCTCCAGCGTGCCGTTTCCACCGCCGACCCTCGGCCCAGGGCCCGCTCAGGACCCGAACAACGTCGCTCGCAGTGGTCCGTCCCCCGACGCCCTGGCGGCTTTCCTGGCCGCACCCGGCCTGACACCGTTTCCGACCCAGTATGCCAACTCGCTGGACCGCAACCCCTGGCAGTCCCAGATCGAAGCGTTCCTCAACCGTCGCGTCGACGCGCCGGCCGAAGGTCGTCCGCCAGGAAAGGGCTGGTCACACCAGCGCTGGAACGAGTTTTACCCGCAGATCGCCTACAAGACCGTGCAGACCGGCGCGCACAGCAACAGCGGTATCCGCGACCATCTGCAACTGCATGATTACAAGGGCGGCGAGTGGGGGCCGGGCGGGCTCAATTACTACCCTGACGGCAGCACCAACCATGGTGGTACCACCAGCGGTATCGGTGTGCGTCTTCACCCGCTGATGCCGGTACAGGAGCACAACTCGATCTGGACCTTCGACGGCACGCTCCCGCCGAAACTGCTGATGGTGCGCTACGGCCAGCCGGTGTTGATGCGTCACTACAATGGCCTGCCGATCGACCCGTCCGCCAACAAGGGCTTCGGTCTGCACACCATTTCGACCCACGAACACAACGGTCACAACCCGGCCGAAAGCGACGGCTACGCCAACGCATTCTTCTTCCCGGGTCAGTACTACGACTATCGCTGGCCGATGCAACTGGCCGGCTACGACACCATCAACACCAGTGCCAAGGATCCGCGTGCGGCATTCCCTTGTGCGCCGGGTGAAACCCTGTGGGTCAACGACGACTCGCCGGGCCTGAAAACCTGCGACCACGGCACCATCAAGATTCGTGGCGACTGGCGCGAAACCATGAGTACCCACTGGTTCCACGACCACATGATGGATTTCACCGCCCAGAACGTCTACAAGGGCAACGCGGCGATGATGAACTACTACAGCGCCCTGGACCGCGGCAACGAAGCCATCGACGATGGCGTAAACCTGCGCTTCCCCAGCGGCTCGTACCTGGCCTGGGGCAACCGCGACTACGACGTCAACCTGACCGTCGCCGACAAGGCCTGGGATCAGAACGGCCAGCTGTGGTTCAACCCGTTCAACACCGACGGCTTCCTCGGTGACGAGATGGTGGTGAACTGGGGCTACAAACCCTACCTGGATGTGCGGGCACGCAGCTATCGCTTCCGCATCCTCAACGGTTCGGTGTCGCGTTACGTGAAAATCGCCATGGTCCGTGAAATCGCCGGCAACGGCGGTGAGTTCCCTGGCCCGCAAGGCTCCGGCGTGTCCTATGCACGCGTGCCGTTCCACATGATCGCCAACGACGGCAACATCATGGAACACGCCGTACCGTTCGACGGCACCATGGACCTGGACGGCGACGGCGACCTGAAAAACAACTTCGGCATCCTGCCGACCCAAGGCATCGCCGAACGCTACGACATCATCGTCAACTTCGGCAAAAACGGGATCAAGGCCGGCGACAAGATCTACATGGTCAACGTCCTGGAACATGAAACCGGCAAAGGGCCGAAAGGCGAAGTACCGCTGGCCGACGTGTTGTCCGGCAAGTACCAGGCGGTGATCAAGCAGGGCAGCAAGGGGCCGCAGTGGGACAAGGGCGACCCGGTCGTCGGCAAGTTCATGCAGATCAACGTCAAGCCTTACACCGGTCAAGACCTGGCCATGGACCCGACTCAGTACGAACCGGCGAAACCCGGCAAGGCTGAAGGCAAGGTGATGATCCCGCTGACCATTCACCGCGACAACGCAGCCGACATCGCCATGCTCAACCAGGCCCGTCACCGCACGTTCATCTTCGGACGCTCGGACGGCACCGACAGCACCCCATGGACGATCAAGACCGACGGTGGTCTGGGCTTCAACATGGACCCACGGCGTCTGTCTGCGGCGACTCATCTGAGTACGGGCCCAACCTCGGCCGGTTATCAAGGTACGGGGACACTGGAAATCTGGAAGATCCAGAACGGCGGCAACGGCTGGACCCACCCGGTGCATGTGCACTTCGAGGAAGGGATCATCCTCAGCCGTGGCGGCAAGGCACCGCCTGAGTGGGAAAAATGGGCGCGTAAAGACGTCTATCGCATCGGTACCGACAGTGGCGACAACGTAGAAATGGCGATCCATTTCCGCGAATTCGCCGGGACCTACATGGAGCACTGCCACAACACCCAGCATGAGGACAACTCCATGCTGCTGCGGTGGGACATCGAGCACCCTGGGCAATTCCAGCTGATGCCGAACCCGATGCCGACCTGGGATGGCGTGGGCTACATGAACTCGGCAGCACTGCCTACCTATGCCACCGGCGACACCACCGGTCCAACCGTGAAGCTGACCGCAGCGTCTTCGAGCAGCAGTTCCGGTTCGGGTTCTTCGGGTGGTTCCGGCTCGTCAGGCGGTTCAGGTTCATCGGGTGGCTCGGGTTCGTCCGGCTCCGGTAAAGGCAAATAGCGATCCGCAGAGATCGGGGAGGGTACAGTGATGTACAGCATGCTTCGCAGCGCGGCCATTGCAGTGACCGTATGGGTGATGACCGCCATCGGGAGCAGCCTCCCCAGCGTGGCCGGCGATACGCCGTCCACGCCCTGGGGGCAGGACTTCTTCCCCAATACCGTGCTGATCAACCAGGACGAGAAACCCGTGCATTTCTTCGACGACATGATCAAGGGCAAGGTGGTGGTGATCAATTTCATCTTCACCTCTTGCTCTGACTCCTGCCCGCTGGAGACCGCACGCTTGCGTCAGGTGCAGAAGCTACTGGGTGATCGCGTCGGCAAGGACGTGTTCTTCTACTCGGTCAGCATCGATCCGGAAACCGACACCCCGGCGGTACTCAAGCAGTACATGGAAAAGTTCAAGGTGGCGCCGGGCTGGCAGTTCCTGACGGGCAACAAGGACGACATCATCGAACTGCGGCGCAAGCTCGGGCTGTTCATCGAGGGCGTCGACAACGGGCGCACCACCGATCACAACCTCAGCCTGATCGTCGGCAACCAGGCGACAGGGCGCTGGATGAAGGCCTCGCCGTTCGAGAACCCGTACGTCCTCGCCGACCAGTTGGGTAACAGCCTGCAGAACTGGAAAAACGCCGACCCCAACCAGGACAGCTACGCCAACGCACCGCAAGTGCGGCCACCGAGCCTGGGCGAGCAGATCTTCCGCACCCGCTGCAGTGCCTGTCACACGCTGGGTAATGAAGGCGAGGCCACCACCGGCATCCGCGGTGTCGGCCCCGACCTGATAGGCGTCACGCGCAACCGTGACGGCATGTGGCTGGGTCGCTGGCTCAAGGAACCGGACGTCATGCTGGCGGAAAAGGACCCGATCGCCATGAGCCTGTTCGAGACCTACAACAAAGTGGCAATGCCCAACCTGCGCATGGAAGACAACGACATCGCGCAAGTCATCGCCTACCTGCAGGAAGAAACCGACCGGCAGAAACCGGAAGTCCACATGCACATGGCCGGCGACGATCCCCACGCCGGGCACGACATGCATGCCGGGCATGAAGGGCATCACATGGAGTAGCGCCTGGATTTTGGGGTGTTGCACAGCAACGGCTGCCAGCGATGGCAGCCGTTTTTTTGCGCGCGCGTGATGTCGGCATGGCCGGCGTAAATCCTGTGGGTGGGAGTCCTGCTCGCGAAATACGAGGAGCACGCTGACGCTTTGTTTTTGTGGGAGGGAGCCCTGCTCGCGACAGCGGTGTGTCAGTCGGCACGGCATTGTCTGGATGGACGCCTTCGCGAGCAGAGCTCCCTCCCACGGCCTGCGGCCAGAAGCAAAGGCGGCGGTGTTCATGGATCCGTAGCAGTCCGGCTTGCCGGCGGCAGTGATTTCAAGGGCATCACAGCCGACAAGCCATGCAGCTACGGGGGGCCTGCTTGTCTGCCAAATGGGTGACATACGCAGAACCTGTGGGAGCGGGCTTGCCCGCGATGGCGTTGTATCAGGCGATCTTGCAGCGTCTGAATAAACGCATTCGCGGGCAAGCCACGCTCCCACAGAAGTGCGCACTGAATCCTTATGTTTTTGTGGGAGGGAGCCCTGCTCGCGACAGCGGTGTGTCAGTCGGTACGGCATGGTCTGAATGGACGCCTTCGCGAGCAGAGCTCCCTCCCACGGCCTGCGGCCAGAAGCAAAGGCGGCGGTGTTCATAGATCCGTAGCCGTCCGGCTTGCCGGCGGCAGTGATTTCAAGGGCATCACCGCCGACAAGCCATGCTCCCACAGAGGCGCACACTGAATCCTTATGTTTTTGTGGGAGGGGGCTCTGCTCGCGAAAGCGGTGTGTCAGTCGGTACGGCATGGTCTGGATGGATGCTTTCGCGAGCAGAGCTCCCTCCCACGGCCTGCGGCCAGAAGCAAAAGCGGCGGTGTTCATAGATCCGTAGCCGTCCGGCTGCCGGCGGCAGTGATTTCAAGGGCATCACCGCCGGTAAGCCACGCTCCCACAGAGGCGCACACTGAATCCTTATGTTTTTGTGGGAGGGAGCCCTGCTCGCGATAGCGGTGTGTCAGTCGGTACGGCATGGTCTGAATGGACGCCTTCGCGAGCAGAGCTCCCTCCCACGGCCTGCGGCCAGAAGCAAAAGCGGCGGTGTTCATAGATCCGTAGCCGTCCGGCTTGCCGGCGGTAGCGATTTCAAGGGCATCATCGCCAGCAAGCCATGCAGCTACGGGGGGCCTGCTTGTCTGCCAAATGGGTGACATACGCAGAACCTGTGGGAGCGGGCTTGCCCGCGAAAGCGGTGAGTCAGGCGATCTTGCGGCGTCTGAATAAACGCATTCGCGGGCAAGCCACGCTTCCACAGAGGCGCGCACTGAATTCTTATGTTTTTTGTGGGAGGGAGCTCTGCTCGCGATTGCGTCAATTCAGTCAATGCTGTGCCGTCTGACCCGCCCCCTTTGTCCGGATGCTGCTTCAACCCGCCTGGTACTCCGGCAATACCAGGTGAAACGTGGCCCCCAGCCCGGTTTCGCTGGTGGCCCAGATTTCGCCGCCGTGGTGTTCGACGATGGAGCGGCAGATGGACAGGCCCATGCCGATGCCTTCGGATTTGGTGGTGAAGAAGGGTTCGAACAGGTTGGGCAGGACGTCGGGGGCGATGCCGGGGCCGGAGTCGGTGATGGTCAGTTTCAGGCGGTGGAGTTCCACGCGGGTCAGTGTCAGCAGGATGTGGCCCTGTCTGGCTCGGGTCTGGGTGATGGCCTGCATCGCGTTCATCACCAGATTGATCACCACTTGCTGCAACTGAACGCGGTCGCCGTTGAGCGCCAGGGGGGCGTCGTTGACGGCGGCGCTGAGGGTGATGCGGTTGCGGGTGACTTCGCGCTGGATCAGTGCCAGCGATTCTTCGACCACCTCCCACAGGTCCAGCGGCGTGTGCTCCAGGGTGGCCTTTTTCGACAGGGCGCGGATGCGCTGGATCACTTCGCTGGCGCGGCAGGTGGCACTCAATGTGCGCTGGATGCCGTTGCGCACTTCCAGATGGTCCGGCTCGTCACGGTCGAGCCAGCGCAGGCTTGCTTCGGCGCTGGTGCGGATCGCCGACAGCGGTTGGTTGACCTCGTGGGCGATGGAGGCGGCCAGTTCGTTCAGGGTGACCATCCGGGTGATGTGCGCCAGTTCGGCCTGGGAACGCAGCAGCGCTTCTTCAGCGCATTTCTTGGCCGACACGTCCATCAGCGCGCCGACGTATTCGCAGTTGCCATGCTGGTCCCGAATGGCGTGGGCCAGCAGATGCACGTACTTGATGCGGCCGTCCGGCATCCGCAAACGGTGCTCGATGGTGAGGTTGTCCTGCTGCGCCACGGCATCGCGGAAAAAACTGCGTACCGCCGACAGGTCGTCGGGATGGGCGCGCTGGATGATCCGCTCGAAAGAAGGCGGCTCGCCGGCATCGAGTTCGAAGATCCGTCGCGCCTCGTCGGACAGGTAAATGGTCGTGCCCGAAGGCGTGAAGCCGATGCTGCTGGTATGACTGATGCGTTGTGCGCCGGCCAGGTAGGCTTCGCTGCGGCGCAGCTCGTCGTTCTTGGTCTTGGCGTCGAAGGCGAACAGGCTGGCGGTGACCAGGCAGATGAAATCGGCCAGCGCCCGCAGCGCAGAAACGGCATGGGGGGCCTTGAGGTTGGAGACGACCAGGCCGATCAGGGTCAGGCTGAAGCACAGCCATGACATCAGCACGATGCCGGTGCTGCCGTAGACCCGCGCGCTGAGCAGGATGACCGGGATGTAGAATACCGGCATCGACAGGCTTTCACACAGCAGCAGATCGCCGATGAAAATGGCGCCGATCAGCAGCAGACAAGTCGCTTTGGTCATGACCTCGCGCAGGATGGCGCGGCGGTTGCGCAGGCCGGCAACAGCAAACGGCTGACCCGATGCGGCGTTCTGCATGCTTTTCTCCGGTGATCGTCGTTCAACACGAGGGGTGTCCTTGCCCGCAGGGTGTCTGGGCCGGCAGCAGCATACGAAGGGGGCAAAGGGGTCGAAACTATACTTAGGTGTACTTTCGAGGGGGCCGGTTCAGGCGCCGTGATGGCGTTGCCATCCGCGCGGTGCAAAGCGGCAGATCATGAATTTGTGGAATGATCCGGCGCCTTAATTTCGCTTGTTCAACGCCGCCCGGGGTCGCTTAGATACGCGCTCATTTCATTGTGCGCAGGACGACACGCCATGGCTTACACCGCTGTCAGCAATTCCATCAACGTGGTCCATCCGGTCAGCCTCAGCCACGGCAAGAACGCCGAAGTCTGGGACGTGCAGGGCAAGCGCTACATCGACTTCGTCGGCGGCATCGGCGTGCTCAATCTCGGGCATTGCCACCCGGCCATCGTCGCGGCGATCAGCGAGCAGGCTCAGCGTCTGACTCACTATGCTTTCAACGCGGCGCCGCACCAGCCGTACCAGCAGTTCATCGCGCGGCTGGCCGAGTTTGTGCCGGTCGGATATCCGCTCAGCGGCATGCTCACCAACAGCGGCGCGGAGGCTGCGGAAAACGCCCTGAAAGCGGTGCGCGCCCACACCGGCAAATCGGCGGTGATCGCCTTTGACGGCGCCTTCCACGGCCGCACCCTGGCGACCCTGAACCTCAACGGCAAGGTCGCACCGTACAAACAGAAAGTCGGCGTGCTGCCGGGGCCGGTGTATCACCTGCCGTATCCGAGTGCCGACAACGGCGTCAGCTGTGCCGAGGCGTTGAAGGCCATGGACCGTCTGTTCAGCGTCGAAATCGACATCGACGAAGTGGCCTGTTTCATCATCGAACCGGTGCAGGGCGAGGGCGGCTTCCTGGCGCTGGACGTCGAGTTTGCCAAGGCCCTGCGCACCCTGTGCGACGACAAGGGCATCGTCTTGATCGTCGATGAAATCCAGTCCGGCTTCGGTCGTACCGGGCAGCGCTTCGCCTTCAGTCGGCTGGGGATCGAACCGGACCTGTTGTTGCTCGGCAAGAGCATCGCCGGCGGTGTGCCGCTGGGTGCGGTGATGGGCCGCGCGGCGATCATGGACAGTCTGCCCAAGGGCGGCTTGGGTGGTACCTATTCCGGCAACCCGATTGCCTGCGCTGCCGGGCTGGCGACGCTGACCGAAATGAGCGACGTCAATCTCGCGCAGTGGGGCGAATATCAGGCGCAGACCCTGCTGACCCGCCACCAGCGCTGGCAGGCTCAAGGGCTCACGCCGTTTCTGGGCCGCCTCACCGGGGTCGGCGCCATGCGCGGCATCGAGTTGCTGACCCCCGAGGGCAAGCCGGCCACCGCGCAGATGGCGCAACTGCTGGAGCTGGCGAGGGATCGCGGCCTGTTGCTGATGCCCAGCGGCAAGGCCCGGCACATCGTGCGCCTGCTGGCGCCGCTGACGATTGAACCTGCGGTGCTGGACGAGGGTCTGGATATTCTCGAAGCGTGCCTGGCGCAGCTACGCTGACACAGGCTTGGAAAATGACCGGGAACGCGAAAGAATGCGCCATTCTTTCGCGCACTCTCACCACGCTGTAACCGTTCAGCGGAGGACAGGTATTTTGAATCAGCTAAAACGCCTTCAGAGCGGCATTGAAGGGCTGGATGAGCTGTTGAAGGGCGGTTTTGTCGCCGGGTCCTCTTACATCATTCAGGGGCGTCCGGGGTCGGGCAAGACCATCCTCGCCAACCAGATCGGCTTCAACCATGCCCGCCATGGCGGGCGGGTGCTGTTCGCGACCCTGCTGGCCGAGCCCCACGAGCGGCTGTTCCAGTTTCTCTCGACCTTGAGCTTTTTCGACCGCAGCAAGATCGGCGACCAAGTGCAGTTCGTCAGCGCCTTCGACACCATGGAAAACGACGGCCTCGATGAGGTGGTGAAGCTGCTGCGGCGCGAGATCGTGCGGCAGAAGTCCACGGTGATGATCCTCGACGGTCTGCTCAATGCCCGCTCGAAGGCCGACTCGCCGCTCAACACCAAACGCTTCATTTCCGAGTTGCAGGGCCACGCCGCATTCGCCGGTTGCACGGTGTTTTTCCTCACCAGCTCGCAACTGGACGACGGCAGCCCCGAGCACACCATGGTCGACGGTGTGCTGGAACTGGGCGAGGAGCGGGTCGGCAACCGTTCGGTGCGGCGCATCAAGATGCGCAAGACCCGCGGCAGCGGTGCCATTTCCGGCGCCCATGAATGTGAGATCACTGAAAACGGCCTGGTGGTCTATCCGCGTCTGGAAAGCATCGTCACCGATTGGGCGATGCGTGACAGCGATCATTTTTCCGTGGTGCCGAGCGGTCTTCCCAGCCTCGATCCGTTGATTGGCGGCGGGCTGGTCGAGTCCTCGGTGACGCTGGTGCTGGGCCCGTCGGGCTCGGGCAAGACCTCGCTGGGCCTGAGTTTTCTGGGACAGTGCAGCGCCGAGGCGCCGGGACTGCTGCTCGGTTTTTACGAGTCGCCGCAACGAGTGAGGCTGAAAGCGGCCGCGCTGGGCCTGGACTTCCCCGCCATGGAGCAGGCCGGTGCGCTGCACCTGATGTGGAAGTCGATCACCACGGAAATGATCGACCGGCTGGCCATCGACCTGCTGCGCACCGTCGAAGAAAAATCGATCAAACGCCTGTTCATCGACAGCCTGGTCGGCATGGCACGCACGGCGGCGGACAAACAGCGCGTGCTTGATCTCTTCACCGCGCTGATGGGCGAGTTGCGTGCGCGTAACGTGACGGTCTTCGCGTCGTGGGAAGTGACGACGTTGCTCGGTGGCGAGATCGATGCGCCGGCGCCCGATCTGTCGGGCATCGTCGACAATCTGCTGCTGCTCCGGTTTGTCCAGGAACCGGCTGAACTAAAGCGGCAGTTGTCCATTCTTAAAGTCAGGGATAACCCGTACGACCCGGCGCTGCTGGAGGTCTCCATTGGTGACCGGGGTCTAGACGTGAAAAAGGTCCGTTTCCATGCCTCTGGCGATGCAAGCAATCCGTAGCTGTCGCGCTCGCCATGATGCCCGCTGCCGGGCACACAGGCGGGAAGCGTCATGACCACCATCCTGATCGTCGACGATGAATACCTGATCGCCGACATCCTCAGCTTCGCCCTTGAGGACGAGGGTTACCTGACCGTGACCGCCGGCAGCGGTCGCAGAGCGCTGGACATCCTGAAACGGGAAACCCCGCAACTGATCATCACCGACTACATGATGCCGGGCATGAACGGTATCGAACTGGCCGAGGCGATCCGTGGGCAGAACGCCCTGGCGCAGGTGCCGATCCTGCTCATGAGCGGCGCCCAGGCGCACTTGGGGCTGGCGCGGCCCGATCTGTTCGTCGAAGTCTTCGACAAGCCGTTCGACATTCAGGCGGTGCTGACGAGCGTCAAAAGCCTTCTGGCGGATCATTGATTCGCCAAGGTTCAGCGCGCTGAGTCTTCGCTGCGGTTGACGCTGAATCGCCGCCGGTATTCACCCGGGGTCAGCCCGGTGATGCGGCTGAAGATCTTGCGAAAGGCACTGGCGTCGCCATACCCCACCTGCCAGGCAATCGCGTCGGCGGTCAGCGTGCTGAATTGCAGCATTTCGCAGGCCTTGCCGACCCGCAGGCGCTGGCAGTAATCGACAGCGGTCAGGCCAGTGGCCTTGCGAAAACGGCGCAGGAACGTGCGCTCCTCCAGACCGGCCATGGCCGCGAGCGTCGCCAGATTCACATCTTTCGCCCCGCTGGCCTGCAAGCCGTGCTGCACCTTGAGCACAGCGGCGTCGCCGTGGCTCAGGTTCGGCGAAAAGGTGCTGTAGTAGCGCTGCTCGCGGCCCGGCGGATCGACCAGCATGTAATGCGCGGTTTCGGCCATCACCGTCGGCCCGAGAAAACGGTCGACCAGCTTCAGGCCCAGATCGACCCAGGCCATCAGGCCGCCGGCGCTGAGGATGTCGCCGTCGTCGATGAGCAAGCGGTCGATATCCAGGCGGACCTGAGGGAAGCGCTGCCGAAAGATCTCGGCATGGTCCCAGTGGGTGGTCATGCAGCGGCCGTCGACCAGCCCGGTTTCCGCCAGCAGAAATGCGCCGCCACAGGCCGAGGCGATGACCGTGCCGGCCTGATGGCAGGCCTTCAGCCAGCTCACGAACGGTTCGCTATCTGCCGCAGGCATCGGCCCGCCCAGACGCGGTGGCAGGATCAGCACGTCCGGTCGAGCATCGCTGTGAATGGCCTGACCGGCCACATCGCTGATGCCCGTCGGCAGTTGCTGGCTGACCCGTAAAAACGCCGATGAGCCGCCGTCGTGGCGGATGGCAAAACCGTCGGCAATCCTGAACAGATCGATCAGCCCGAAGATGGCGGCCAGTTGTGCGCCGGGAAACGGCACGATGCCGATGTTGAATGTCTTGTGTGCCGTCATGGTGTCGATATTGACCTGTTAAATGTCGATCCAGCCACTGCCGATCCTCCCGCGTTCTGCCCATGATGTCCAGCTCAACCCCCGACCTTGAAGTCGGACCTTCAAAGGAGCAGGCAATGACTGAAACGGCAGCGCAACCACAAAGCATCCCACCGTGGCACATCGCCGGAGATTGGCTGGACGTGTGTTCCTGCAACTCGCCGTGCCCGTGTACCTACGCTCAGCCGCCGACCGGCAACCATTGTGAAGTGCTGTGGGCTTACCGGATCAACGAAGGCCATTACGGCGACACACCGATGGCCGGGCTCAAGGTGGTGCTGCTGGCCAACTTCACCGGCAACCTGTGGGACGGCGCCTGGCTCGATTGCGGGTTCTTCTTCGATTCGGCTGCCGACGACGCCCAGCGCGCCGCCATGGTGGCGATCTTCACCGGGCAGGTCGGCGGCTGGATGAGCCAGTTCGTGCCGACCCATGTGCGTGAGGTCAGGGGCGTGGAGTTCGCGCAGATCAGCGTGGACATCGAACACACCCTGGAGCACTGGCGGGTGACGGTGGAAGACAAGGTCGAGGCCAGCGGCAAGGCCATGAGCGGCCCGACCTCCGACCCGAGTCGCCGCCTGCAGAGCTTCAACCCGCCGGGCAGTGAAGTCGGCCCGACCAGTGCGGCGGTGACCTGGGGCAAAAGCGTGGCCGGGCGCTGGAAGGCTTTCGGCTTCGAGCAGAACATTCCTGCCGGCCAGGCCAGCAAGCACATTCCGTTCGATTGGCAGGGACCGGACGCCCCATGAAAACCGCCTCGACCGTTTCACCGCCCGCTGCCGGGCGCAGGCTTTCGGTGTCCGGCTGGACGCTGATCGTGGTGGTCCTGAGCATTGCCGCCTGGCTCGCCACGCTGGTGTGGATGGGCGGCATGGATCAGGGGCCGGGCACGCCGCTGCATCATTTGCCGGTGTTTCTCGGCGGTTGGGTGCTGATGCTCACCGCGATGATGCTGCCGTCGGAACTCAACTACATCGCCGCGTTCGCCGGCATGTTGCGCGGGCGCGCCGTGCCAGGTCCAGTACGCGCCCGGCGGGTGCTGAGTTTCATCGGCGGTTATGCCATCGCCTGGCTGGCCTACGGGCTTCTGGCGTTCGCGCTGGATGCACTGGTGCGCGGCCTCAGCCCGGCGTTTCTGGCCTGGAATCGCGGCGGTCCGGCGCTGGCCGGTGCGGTGCTGATTCTGGCTGGGCTGTTTCAGTTGTCGTCGCTCAAGCATGTCTGTCTCAAGGGCTGCCGCTCGCCGTTTTCCTTCTTTCAGCAGTACTGGAAACAGGACAATGGCGGTGCCGTGGTCATGGGCTTTCGCCACGGGCTGGTCTGCGTCGGCTGTTGCTGGGCGCTGATGGCGGTGATGTTTGCCGTGGGCGCGATGAGCCTGACCTGGATGGCCTTGCTGACGCTGTTCATGTTCGCCGAGAAAATGCTGCCTGGCGGCCATCGACTGGCGACGCCGATTGCCGGTTTTCTGTGGCTCATGGGGTTATGGATCGCGCTGTCGCCGGAGACCGCGCCACTGCTCCAGGACCCCATGATGTTCGACGGCTATTGCCACAGCCTGTGAAGCGTCAGCTGTCGAACGGCGCGTTGTCGATCAGGTCACAGACGTTCGGGCAGTCGAAGCCGTGGATGTGTCGGCGGGCGACGTCACCCAGGCCGGTGCCGATGGCGGTGTGCGGTTTCTTGCGCGCCACTTCGGCCACCGCCTGGGTGAACGCCGCCTTCATGCCCAGGCGCGGATACAGCGCCAGGGTGTCGTCGATCAACGAGGGGGTGATTTCCTCGATGAACAGGCCCATGACGTCGACGTGGGCGCCCATGAAAATCAGCGCGATTTCCGGCTGCTTGCGTTCGGCAATGCCGGCGCTGGAGTGCAGGGCAATGCCGTCCCAGACCAGTTGCGCCTGGGCATCGGAAGCGCCGTTGTCGAGCAACAGGCGGCTGGCCGCGTCGGCGCCGTCGACCTCGAAACGGTTGTCGCCGGCGAACTCCTCGGTCAGCCCCAGGTCGTGGAGCAGCGAGGCCAGATACACCGTTTCGCGGTCGTACTTGAGGCCGCGGGTCCTGCCGAGAAACTCGGCGAACCACCAGGTGCGGTGGACGTGATTGAGCAACGCCTGATTGTGGACGCGTTGTACGAGCGCATTGGCCTTGCGGGTCAGGATCGAATCGGGGGCGATGATGCCGCCGACGGTGACAGGAGTGTTCATGAGGGGCTTCCTGAAGTGGATGTTGTCCTGTCTCAAGGTAAGGATCTGGCGCTGGCCCATTTGACTAATTTCAGTCGATTCGTGCCAACATGCGCGTTAGCCCGTCACAGGAAACCACCATGAAATCAGCGGCCAGCAAGCGTCATTCACTCAGCGGTGCCCGCTCCAGACGCATCGTGATCCTCGGCCTGCCCCCGGTGGATGCGCTGGACGTGACCGGCCCGGCCGAGGTGTTCGCCTTCGCCAATCTGTTGTACGGCGGCGATGTACCGCCCTATGTGCTGGAGCTGGTGTCGCCGGGCGCTGACCTGCATCTGCAAAGCAGCGCGGGCATCGGCCTCACCGCCCATCATTCGCTGGAACAGGAGCGTCAGGCCGGCAAGCCGATCGACACGCTGATCGTGGCGTCGGGCTGGAAGGCGACCGGGCAACTGGACGAGGGCGCCATCGCCTGGATCAACGAGCGTTCCTCCCGCGTGCGGCGCTTGTGTTCGATCTGTGTTGCCGCATTCGCCCTGGCACGGGCCGGCGTGCTGGAAGGGCGGCGGGCGGCGACGCACTGGCGCATGGCGCGGGAGCTGGCGGACCGTTACCCGGCGGTGCAGGTCGATCCCAACCCGATCTGGATCAAGGACGGCCATGTCTACACCTCGGCGGGGATTTCCGCCGGCATCGACCTGGCGCTCGCGCTGGTCAGCGAAGACCTCGGTGACGAGATCGCCATGGACATCGCGAAAAACATGGTGCTGTTCCTGCGTCGCCCCGGCGGGCAGGCGCAGTTCAGCGTCACGTTGCAATCGCAGCGTGTGTCCGGCTCCAGCCTCGACGAACTGTGCGTATGGATCAGCGAGCACCTGCATACCGACCTGACGGTCGAAATTCTGGCCGACCAGTTGTCGACCAGTGTCAGGACGCTGATCCGCACCTTCCAGCGCGACCTGAAAATCACCCCGGCGCGGTATGTCGAGGACGTGCGGCTGGAGGCGGCCTGTCGGGCGTTCGAGATGGGCACGCGATCGGCCGAAGAAATCGCCCGGCGCTGTGGCTATCGCAGCGTCGACGTGCTGCGCAAGGCCTTCGTCCGCCGCCTGGGCGTCACCCCGAAGGAATACGCCCAGCGCTTCGCACCGCAGCGGATGGCGGTGGTGTAAGCAGAGAATGACCCCTTGTAGGAGCCGGCTTGCTGGCGAACGCGGTGGGTCATTCGACTTTCATGGGACTGACCCGACGCTTTCGCGAGCAGGGCTCCCTCCCACGGATGTGTGGTGTTTGGCAGATTTCGGCATGGCAACACCATCTGTGAAACCACCACAAAAACCTGTGGGAGTGGGCTTGCCCGCGAGGGCGGAATGTCAGCCAACCTTGTAGCGTCTGATCCAACGCCTTCGCGGGCAAGCCGTGCTCCCACGGATCGTGCATGGCTGCTACGGGTTGCGGGCTCGAACCGAAGACCCATGAACACCACAAAAACCTGTGGGAGCGGGCTTGCCCGCGAAGGCGGAATGCCAGCCAACTTTGTAGCGTCTGATCCAACGCCTTCGCGGGCAAGCTGCGCTCCCACGGATGGTGCATGGGTGCTACAGGTTGCGGGCTTGAACTGAAGATCCATGGACACCACAAAACCTGTGGGAGGGAGCCCTGCTCGCGAAAGCGGTGGGTCAGGCGATAGCGGACCAGCAGGGCCGGCAAGCCGGACTGCTACGGATTCAGTGTCGCCTGCTGCATTTCTGGCACAAATCATCCGTAAACCGTCAATTTGCGCCATGGTCCGGACCATAGACTCCGTCGCAACCACGCCGAAACCCCAAGCCTTGAAGCGTGGACCCCTTATGCCTTACCTGCGACAGGAGCCCGACCATGGCCAGATTCGATGAATACGCCTTCAGCGCCCAACCCGGTTTCGACGAACCCACCATGCGCGAGGCCTTTGCCAAAGCCGTGCCGCTGAAAACCGTGCTGATCTACTGCTACGACCCGCGGGTGCGCAACATCCCCGAGGCCGTGGCCAGGCACTTTGGCGAGGTCTATCCCGGTGAAGTGCTGAAAGACGCGCAAGGTCACAGCGTCGGTTCCACCACCACCCTGGCGACGGTGTCGGTCGCAGCAGGCCGTGCGGTCGATGGTCTGCGTTCGATCACCGTGGCCGAGTACCTGTTCGGCATCCAGAACATCGTCATCGTCCACCATTCCAACTGTGGCGCGACCTCGTTCTCCAAAGACGGCTTCGTCAACAACTTCGGCCATGAGCACGGCACCGATATCTCGACGTGCTACGACCAGGGCAGCGTGTGCATCACCGACTACGAGAAGTCGCTGCAATACGACGTGGACCTGGTGCGTGCCAGCGTCGGCGTGCCAAAGCATGTCGATGTGTTCGGCCTGTTCTACGACACCGACACCGGTGCGCTGACCGAAGTCGTTCGCGATCTGCATCAGCCAGCCTGATTGCCTGCCGGTCGTTCCATCGACGCCGCCCCCGGCTTTCGGGCGCGGCGTTTTTCCGTTTTTTCGTGTGATCGCTCAGCAAGGATTACCCATGATTTCCGTCTGGCTCTCGGCTGTACTGGCCCGTCGTAACGTCCACTACGGTTGGGCGATGATTGCCGTCACCTTTCTTACCGCGCTGATCAGCGCCGCCTCGGTGGGCGCACCCAGCGTGTTTATCGTGCCGATGCAACTGGAATTCGGCTGGAACATCGCCGAGATTTCCTCTGCGCTGTCACTGCGCTTCGTCCTGTTCGGCCTGATGGCGCCGTTCGCCGCCGCGCTGATGAACCGTTACGGCCTGCGCAACGTGACCCTGACCGCCTTGTCGACGGTGCTGGTCAGCCTGGTGCTGTCGTTGAACATGACCGAAGTCTGGCAGTTGATGCTGCTGTGGGGCGTTGCGGTGGGCATCGGTGCCGGCATGACCGCGCTGACGTTGAGCGCGACGGTGGCTTCGCGCTGGTTCAGCGCCCGTCGCGGTCTGGTGGTGGGCATCCTGACCGCCAGCACCGCCACCGGCCAACTGGTGTTCATGCCGATCCTCGCCAGCATCACCGAGCATGCCGGCTGGCGCTGGGCGCTGGCATTGATGTGCCTGATGCTGCTGATCGCGGCGCTGGCGGTGTTGCTGATCATGCGCGACCGGCCCGAGGATCTGGGCCTGCGTCCCTTTGGCGATAACGGCACGGCGCCCATCGCCAAGCCGCCACAGGCCGGCGCCTCGATCATCGCGGCGTCCCTGGGTGCGTTGCGCGAAGCCGCCGGAACACGAGTGTTCTGGATTCTGTTCGGCACGTTTTTCATCTGTGGCGCGACCACCAACGGTCTGGTGCAGGTTCACCTGATCCCCCTGTGCGGCGATTTCGGCATCTCCCAGGTCAAGGCGGCGGGGCTGCTCGCGGCCATGGGCGTGTTCGATCTGATCGGCACGATCGCCTCGGGCTGGTTGTCGGACCGATTCGACAACCGTCATTTGCTGTTCTGGTATTACGGGCTGCGTGGCCTGGCGCTGATTGCGTTGCCGTTTTCCGATTTTTCGATCTACGGGCTGTCACTGTTTGCGGTGTTCTACGGCCTGGACTGGATCGCCACCGTACCGCCGACCGTGCGCCTGGCCGCCTCGCGTTTCGGGCCTGAACGGGCAGGGCTGGTGTTTGGCTGGATCTTCGCCGGTCACCAGATCGGCGCGGCCGCCGCAGCGTTCGGTGCCGGCTGGTCACGCCTGGCGCTGCAAAGCTACCTGCCGGCGTTCTCCACCGGCGGCGTGCTGTGCCTGATCGCCGCCATCGCAATCCTGTGGGGCAAGAGCCGGCCAAAGGCAGCAACTAATCTATAAGCGCCGGAAAGCATCTGTAGCCGTCCGGCTTGCCGGCGATGGGGCCCTTGGGATCGCTGACGCTGGGAAGCCAGGCTGCTACAGGTTTAGTGGCATTCGTGGGATGGACGGTAAATGCAAATCCTGTGGAAGCGGGCTTGCCCGCGAATGCGTCCGCTCAGCAAATACCGCGTCGCCTGACACTCCGCCATCGCGAGCAGAGCTCCCTCCCACGGCCTTCGGCCAGAAGCAAAAGCAGCCAGTTCTCGCAGACCCGTAGCAGTCCGGCTTGCCGGCGGCGCCCTTGGGGTCGCTAGCGCTGGCAAGCCAGGCTGCTACAGGACTGGGGGGAGAACCGAAAACCCATGGACACCACAAAACCTGTGGGAGGGAGCTCTGCTCGCGATGGCGGCGTGTCAGGCAATGATGCATTGGCAGGATGGACGCATTCGCGGGCAAGCGCACTCCTACGGGCGATTGGCGTCAACTGCCCTGTGACAACCCTGTGTTAGCATCCACACCTGCCCGCGGCGGCCACGCCTGGGCTTTTTGCTGGAGCCTGCCCCATGACGCCACTGATCGATATCCGCACCTATCACGGTGAGTGCGCCGCGCACGATCACGGTTTCGCTCAGATCGTGCTACCGGCCCAGGGCTGCATGGACATCGAGGTGGAGGGGCAGGGCGCTCGGCTGGATCTGTTCACCGCCGCGCTGGTCAACCCCGGCGCCCGGCACGCGCAATCTGCGCAAGCGGCCAGCCGCTTTCTGGTGTTGGACTGCCCGGTCGAATGGTTCGAGCAGGCCGGGCTCGGTCAGCGCAGTTATGTGCCGATCTCGGCCAGCACGCGTAAGTTGATCGAGTACGCCGACCTGCTCGGCAAGCCGGCGCTGGCGACCAGCACCGCGCAATTGACGCCCTTGCTGCTGGGCGGCCTGGCCCGGGATCTGGGCCAGCGGCTGGTAGGCATGGATGTTTTGCTGGCGCAGGTCGCAGCCAACCCCGGCGGCCACTGGAGCAACGACACCATGGCCCGCATCGCCGGCATGAGCCTGAGCCGTTTCAACATACGCTTCGCCGAGCGTTTCCAGCAGACCCCGCAAGCCTGGCTGACCGACCTGCGCATGCAGCAGGCGCGCCAGTGGCTGGCCCACAGCAACCTGCCGCTGGCGGACATCGCCCTGAAGGTGGGTTTTTCCGATCAGGCCGCGCTGACCCGCGCCATGAGCCGCCTGTGCAACACCACGCCAGTGGCATACCGCCGTCACACGCGAGCGTCCCGGTAAAGAAAACAGGCTTCCGGGACAATACGCCGCTTCCCCCTCGCGCCACACTGCTGCTCATTTTTCAGAGGCGCGGCGGGATGACAGGCAATCGGCAATTGATCAAAGGGGCGATTTGCGGCGTGGCGGCAGGCAGCTGCTGGGGCGTGATCTTTCTCGGCCCGGTGCTTGCACCCGGCGTGTCCGGCACCGGTTTCGCGGTGCTGCGCTTTCTTTGCTACGGCCTGTTTTCCCTGATTCTGCTGCTGCCGCGCGGGCGCAAGGTCTGGGCGCAATTGAACCGTACCGACTGGGTGGCGCTGTTCTGGCTGAGCCTGATCGGCAACCTGCTGTATTACTCGCTGGTGGGCATCGGCGTGCAGCAGGTTGGCGTCGGCACCACCTCGTTGATCGTCGGCCTGATCCCGGTACTGGTGACGCTGGCTGGACGCCGCGACGCCAACGCCGTGGCGCTGTCACGGCTGTTGCCGTCACTGTGCTGCGCCAGCGCCGGGGTGGTGCTGATCAGCCTGCATGCCATGACCGGCGACCCTGCCGGCGGTGACAGCCGCGTCGGGCTGCTCTGTGCGTTCGGCGCGTTGATCAGTTGGAGCTGGTACGCGGTGCGCAATGCCCGGCATCTGGCGTTGACGCAGGTGTCGTCCCATGACTGGGCGCTGTTGAGCGGAGTCATGACCGGCGCGCAATCGCTGCTGCTGGTGCTGCCGGTGTTTGGTACGCAACTGAACAGCGAAGGCCTGCGACTGCTGCTCGATCCCTTGTTGGTAGCAGCAGGCGTGGCCGCGCTGGCGTCGGTGATCGGTGGCGCCTTGTGGAATCAGGCCAGCCGCTTGCTACCGCTGGCCCTGAGCGGGCAGGTGCTGGTAATCGAGACGTTGATGGCGCTGCTCCTCGGGTTTCTCTGGGAGCAGCGTTTGCCGACATTGCAGGAGTCGGTCGCCATCGGCCTGCTGCTGGTCGGCGTGATGTGGTGTCTGCGCTGTCATCAGCCTGCCCGGACGGGCGCGGTTCACGAGCACGCCTGAGCGGCTGTCCTGTCAGAGGGTCATGATCATTTCATGCCAGGCCATGCCGCCGTGGTCCGATGGCGAAGGCTGCACGTAGGTGTAGCCCATGCGGCGGTACAGCTCGACATGGCGCTCCTTGCACATCAGGTGAATGGTCGCCTTGCCCGCCGCGCGCATGCGCTGGACGAACTCGCGCATCAGCAGGCTGGCGTGGCCGCGGCCTTGATGCGCCGGGTCGAGCACCACCGACATGATCACCACGTTGGGCGCGGCTGCGTCGTGACCCACCAGTTCCTTGAACGCCTCGTCGGACATCACCACTTCATGGGCGCAGCCGCTGTTGATGAAACCGATGATCTGCCCGGCGTCCTCCAGGATCAGAAAACCTTCGGGGTACTGCGCGATGCGCGTGGCGATCTTTTCCAGGGTGGCGGCTTCATCGCCTTCATAGGCGGACGATTCGATGTCGAAGCAGCGGGCGGCGTCCGAAGACACGGGGTTGCGGAAGGCGAGGGTGGACATGGTGATTCCTGACGGGGTGGTTCTTGGGTGGCTCCTGGGTCGCTCGGCAGATTCGGGCAAAGCCGACTGGCAAGCGCAGGCAGGATGTCAGATCCGCGCCCCGGTGCAAACCCGCAGCGCCGCCGGATCGGCGACAGGTACGGAGCGCTCTTTAGAGCAATGTCGAATAACGCCAACTAACGCTTGTTTCTGAATCGGCAATAGTCCATTACTGGAAGTGATGTAATGCCCGGCAATATCAACGCCCGTGATGAATGTTATTGGCTGGAAACATTTATCAGCGGCGATGTTTTTAGGAAGAATGAACTCCAGAAGCAAACAACAAGACAGTTTGCTCAGATACCCCATCGAACTTTCTGGAGATACAAACATGAAATACTTAGCCTTCGCCGCCCTCTCGTTCGCCAGCATCTATGCCACCGCCAGCCAGGCCGCCGACGTTGATGCAGCCGCCAAGCCACTGTCGCACGTCGAGCAGTACAACCAGCACAAAGGCCTGGACATCGCCAAGGTCATCAGCGTGAAAAGCGCCCAGGACCCAGAGAAAACCGACGGTCCAGTGCGCAACACCATGGTCTACGTCGATGGTTCGGGCGTGACCCACAGCCTCGAATACACCACCCAGGGCTACGGTCGTCAAAATGGTTGATGGCGGCTGTTACAACAGTCTTCCATTGTCCCGCCTTGAATGAAAACGCTGCAGTTTCTGCAGCGTTTTCGTTTGTCCGGCCAATTAAACTTTCGTTTATTTAATCGGCCTATCGACGCTATTTAATTATTTGGCTTGTTCCAGTGGCGGTGTTCTCGGCGGCACACGGCGTTTATTGCCGAGCGCTTCAAAACCGGCAGCAAAGCTCAACAACGCGGAGTCGTCATAGGCTTTACCGGCAAAGGTCAGACCGACCGGCATGCCGATATCGGCCATCACACCCATCGGCACGGTCACCGTAGGCACACCCAGGTGACGGATCGCGAGGTTGCCGTTGGCGACCCACACGCCGTTGCTCCAGGCGATGTCCGCCGACGCCGGGTCAACATCGGCATTGGCCGGACCGACATCGGCCACGGTCGGAAACAGCACCGCGTCGAGTCCCAGACGGTCCATCCACTCTTCCAGGTCGATGCGGCGGGTCTGCTCAAGCCCCTTGAGGCCGGCTTCCAGCGTGGCGATCTCGTTCCACGGCGTGATGCCGTTTTTGGCCATTTCCACGTATTTGTCCATGCCCGCGGCCAGATCGTCTTCGCGGTTGGGCAGGGTGCCGGGGTCGTGGGGGAAAATCTTCGGCCCATCGACGTCGGCCAGCCGGTTCAGCGCCGGGTCGCCGTTGGCCCTGAGGAAATCGTCGAAGCCCCAGGCGCTCAGCGCCCACAGTTCGTCGTGGAGAAATGCCTTCGACACCAGACCGCGATTGAACACGGTTGGCGCGCCGGGGCGATCGCCTTCGCAGTTCGACACCAGCGGGAAATCCACCTCGATCACTTCGGCACCGGCCGCTTCCAGCGCCTGACGCGCCGCCTGCCACAGGTCGATCACCGAATCACGGGTGACGATGCGCTGGCCGGTCGGCCCGCCGATGCCCGGTGCTTCGGACGTACCGGCTTCGGCGTCGGCGTTGATGTACATGCGCGGCACGCCGAAACGCTTGCCGGCCAGCGCAGCAGAACCTGCGGCCAGTGCCTGATAGGCGGCCGGGCGCACCGACGCCACCGACGGAATCGGCACCCACGGCTGCAACCGCCACAGGTCGCCACGGGTGTCGGTGTCTTCCGCCACCACCACGTCGAGCACTTCCAGCAGGTCGGCCATGGTCCGCGCGTAGGGCACGACCACGTCCATGGTCGGCGTCAGCGGCCAGTTGCCGCGCACGGAAATCACTCCGCGCGATGGCGTGTAGGCGCACAGGCCATTATTCGATGCCGGCCCGCGACCGCTGGACCAGGTTTCCTCGGCCACGCCGAACGCCGCGAAGCTGGCCGCCGTGGCGGTGCCGGCACCGTTGGACGAGCCCGAGGCGAAGGGCGCTGTCAGGTAGTCGGCGTTGTACGGGCTTTCGGCGCGACCGTAGACGCCACGCTGCATGCCGCCGTTGGCCATGGGCGGCATGTTGGTCTTGCCCAGGCAGATTGCACCGGCGGCGCGCAACCGCTCGATGGTGAACGCATCGCGGCAGGCAAGCAGGTTGGCGAACGCCGGGCTGCCGGAGGCGGCCGTCAGGCCCTTGACCAGATAGCTGTCCTTGGCCGTGTAGGGAATGCCGTCCAGCGGGCCGAGGGTCTGGCCCTTGGCGCGGCGAGCGTCGGACGCTTCGGCTTCTTGCAGGGCTTCAGGGTTGCGCACCACCACGGCATTGAGCGCGGTCGGCGTGTCGGCGCCGTCGTAGGCGTCGATACGGGCCAGGTAGGCCTTGACCAGTTCGACGGCGGTGGTGCGGCCGGATTCGAGTGCGGCGCGCAACTCGGCGATGGAAACTTCGGTGACTTCGATCATGGGCTTACCGTGGGCTGCCAGGAAGAGAAGGGGCGATGGCGCTGGCCATCGAAACGAAAGGGTGCATAAGGGCGTCAGGCTCTTGGGCGGGGTGTCGCGGCAGGCTGCTCGGGTGCGCTGGATGCTCAGGGCAAGTACGCGGATGGCAGCGGGGCACGCACCCCGTCATTTTTATGAAAGCCGGGATTGCACCTCAATCGGCCAGCGGCGTCAATTGCCGCGCTCACTCATAACCTGCATTAAAGTCGTGATGCCTATTCATAAAAGTCGGGTTACTCCAATTGAGGTATATCGATGATTAAACATCGTACAACTTCAATTGGATCCCGGCATTGCGTGGCGATGCACTCCGTGTATATGATGGCAAACAGATATCAAGTCTTTTATTGTTGGTCACAACTGCGTATTCCCGTGAATACCGCAGCGCTGGCTGACGTGCCCTGTTTTGTTCTTGAGAACATATATGTCGAATCGCTCTTTGCACTTCAAACTGTTCTGGACCGCATTGACCGGTGCCGTGGCAATCATGCTGCTGTTATTGGCCGCTATTGCTTACATTGCCTATGGCTCGGCGGTAAAAGAAAACGCGACACTGGTTGAAACCGTCGTCAAGGGCAATGCCAAGGCGGTCGAAGTCGAACTGGGCGTGGGTTATTCGGTAGCCGAGTCGCTGGCCAGCGTGGCCGCTGCCTTGCAGCGTCAGCATGTCGAGCGCAAGACCGCCGATGCAACGACGCGCCAGTTGCTCGAAGCCAATCCGCAGTTGCTGGGGCTCGGCCAATACTGGGAAGCCAACGCCTTCGATGGCCGCGACAGCGAATTCGCCAACCAGCCCAATCACGACGCCAGCGGCCGTTACCTGACCTACTGGAACCGGGCCGACGGCTCGATCAAGTCCGAAGCACTGAGCGGCTACGCCCCGGAAACCGCCGACAACCAGTATTACTACCGACCGTTGCACACAGGTCGGGCCTGGGCATCGGAGCCGTACATCTACCGCACGGCCAGCGGTCAACAGTTGATGCTGGCCTCGATCATGGTGCCGCTGATGCAGAACGGCCGGGCCTTGGGCGTGGCCGGCGTGGACATCCCGCTGCAAGGGATCAGCGCGCAACTGGCGAAGATCGATGTGTTCAAGGGCTACGCCGCGCTGATTTCCAGCGACGGCCTGTACGCCAGTCACCCCAATGCCGCCCGCCTGAGCCAGCCCGCTGATGACTTGCCCGCCGCCGCGCGCGAGGCAATCAAGGCCGGCAAGTCCGCGAGCTTCGAGAACGACGGCTGGAACTACGTTCTGCAGCCGGTGCAGATCGGCAAGGCGCCGAATCAGTGGGCGCTGATGATCGCCTATCCGCAGGCCGAGGCGATGGCCGGCATCAACCGCTTTCTCTACACCGCCGTGGGCGTCGGCCTGGCCGGCCTGTTGGTGCTGGCGATCGTGCTGTGGCAACTGCTGGGCTGGCAGATTCGTCCGCTGTCGGGTCTGACCGTTGGGATTCAGGGCTGGAGCGGCGAGTTGGGTCTGCGCTTCGAACAGCGTAGTGGCGACGAAACCGGCAAGCTGGCCGGGGCGTTCAACCAGTTCATCCACCGGCTGGGCGAACTGGTCGGCACCATCCGTCACAGCAGCGGTGCGCTGATGCAGGTGTCGAGTCACTTGAGCGACACCACCCAGGCAGTCGCCGAGCGCGCCACCACGCAACACACCGCGACCGAGGAAATGGCCAGTGGCGTGACGGCCCTGGCGCACTCGGTCACCGAGATGGCCCAGCAGGCCGAGGATGTCGAGCAACTGGCGCGCAGCACCGAAGCGTTGACCACCCACATCTCCGACGACATGAGCCAGACCCTGGCCGGCATCACCCACATCGACCAGACCATGGACGTGGTGGCCGGTGCTGTGGGCGATCTGGAGAAACGTTCGCAGCAGATTGCCGGCATTATCGCGGTGATTCGCAGCATTGCCGACCAGACCAACCTGCTGGCGCTCAACGCTGCCATCGAGGCGGCACGGGCCGGCGAGCAGGGGCGCGGCTTTGCGGTGGTGGCCGACGAGGTCCGGCAGCTGGCCGAACGCACCAGCCGCTCCACCGGGGAAATCGGCGAGATGATCGGCGCCATCGGTTCGGACGTGCGCAACACTGTGGCCAATGTGCAGCAGGTCGGCGAGGCGGTGCGGACCGGCGTGGTGCAGTTGACCAGTTCGGCCGAAGGGGTCGGGCAGATTCGTCAGAACGCCCGCGACATCCTCACGCGGATCAGCGAAGTGGCGCGCCAGACCCAGAGCCAGGCCGCCACCGGTGAGCAGTTGTCCGTGGCGATCCAGGGTGTCAGCCGGATCTCGGAACAGAACGATCAGGCGATTCGTACCTTGCTGGATCAGTCCATCGAATTGCGCGATCAGGCCGGGCATTTGAGTCAGCAGTTGACCCAGTTCAAACAATAAACGTGTCGTTGTTTGATCAACCGTAAAAAGCGAAATACACCTGCGAATAAACCGTGGTGTATTTCGCAACCTGTTTAAATTAGACGGTTGAATAAATACGGTTGTGCCTTGAACGCTGTTCACACTTGCGGGTTTGTTTGATCGAGCCGTATGCGCACGTTGCGTGACGGACAATGTTTTTTTCTGCCCCCTGTTTCCGGGGCAACGCCATGCCGATATAAAGGCGTTGTAAAACAGCCGTTATATCGGCGTGGCTGCCGGAACATGCCTCACCAATCGTGAGCGCGCAGCCAGTCGACAATCAGCGTATTCAACCTTTCCCCGGAAAAGCTCGGGAAATGCCCGCCATGCACGGTACGAACCGGCAGGGTCAGCAAGCGTTCCAGGCTGCTGCGGTACTGGGTCAGATCGCTGTGGTAGGCGTCTTCGATCAACGGCCCGTCGTAGATCACATCGCCGCTGAACAGCGTCTGCGTGGCGCGTTCCCACAGGCTGATGCCGCCTGGTGAATGGCCCGGGGTGTGGATCACTTCCAGCACGCGGTCGCCCAGGTCGATGACATCGCCGTCCTCGACCAACCGCGTTGCCGGTGCCGCCTTGACCCGGTACTCGGCGTAGCACAGCGGGCAATCAGGGTGGGCGTCGAACATCGGGTCGGCCATGCACATCGTCGCCAGGGTGTTGTCGCCATCGGGGTTGGCAAGGATGTCGGCTTCGGCGCTGTGCACCAACCGCTCGGGGAATTCGTGGTGGCCGGCCATGTGGTCGAAGTGGGTGTGGCTGGCCACGGCGCACAGCGGTTTCTCGATAAGAAAGGGCAGCTGCTCGCGCAGGCTGACCAGCCCCGAGCCGCTGTCGATCAGCACGCTCTTGTCACGTCCGGCGACGTACCACAGGTTGCAGCGGTAGAACGGACGAATGTACGGCTCATGGATCAGGCTGATGCCGTCGGCCTTGTGCTGAACCTCGAACCATTGATCGCGGGTGACGATTTTCATGTTGCCTTCCTGATGGGCCTGGCCGTCATGTGACGAATAGGGTGGGAGCGAATTTATTCGCGATTGGCCGGTCCGGTCGACTGATATTTGTCGCCTGGAACACCGCATCGCGAATGAATTCGCTCCCACCAGGACGGCGGGGTGACGCGATCAGTCCATCAATCCGCCGTCTGCGCAGCCACGGTCTGCGGCTGGTCGGGCTTGCGCTGCAGGAGGATGCCGATGAAGGAAATCACCAGCGCCAGGCCGATGGTCGAGGTGACTTCGGGGCGGTGTTCCGGGGTGACCAGCATGTAACCCAGCGCCGCGGTGATGAACACGATCACCAGCCAGGTCAGCCAGGGAAACAGCCACATCTTGAAGCTCAGTTCGATGCCCTGTTGCCGGAACAGGCGACGCATGCGCAGCTGCGAAATGGCGATCACCAGATACACCAGCAGGGCGATGGCACCCGAGCTGGCGAGCAGAAATTGAAACAGGCTGGGCGGTGCAACGCAGCTGAGGATGGTCACGCCTGCGCCGATCACCGTACTGGCCAGCACCGCGCCGCGCGGCACGCCGTTGCGCGAGGTGGCTTTCATGGACTTCGGTGCCTCGCCGCGTCGCCCCAGCGAATAGAGCATGCGCGAGGCAATGTAGATCGACGAGTTCATGCAGCTGGCGACCGCCACCAGCACCACGATGTCGACCATGAAGTCGGCATGGGGAATGTTCATCAGCTCCAGCGCGCGCTGGTAGGAGCCGACCGACGCCAGCAGCGGGTCGTTCCACGGCACGATGGAAATCACCACCAGGATCGACAGCAGGTAGAACACGCTGATGCGCCAGATCACCGAGCGGGTGGCCTTGGCGATGTTGCCGGCCGGGTTGCTCGATTCGGCGGCGGCGATGGTCACCGCTTCAGTGCCGATGAAGCTGAACATCACGGTGATGAAGGCGCCGGCAAGCCCCGACAGGCCGGTCGGGGCGAAACCGCCGTAGTCGTTCATCAAGCGGTTCAGGCCGCTGACCGAATGCTCCGGCAACCAGCCCATCAGCACGACGCCGCCAAGGGCGATGAAACCGATGATCGCCACCACCTTGAACAGTGCGAACCAGAACTCGAACTCGCCGTATTTGGCCACGCTGAACAGGTTGGTGGCGGACAGGGCGACGATCGACAGCAGGGCGAACAGCCAGGTGTCGACCTGTGGAAACCAGGCGTTGAGCACATGCCCGGCGGCCAGTGCTTCGATGGGGATCACCAGCACCCAGAACCACCAGTACAACCAGCCGATGGTGAAGCCGGCCCAGTGTCCGATGGCCTGGTCGGCGTAGGTGGAGAACGAACCGGTGTCGGGGTTGGCGACGGCCATCTCGCCAAGCATGCGCATCACCAGCACCACCAGCAGGCCGGACAGCAGATAAGCGACGATGGTGGCGGGGCCGGCGGCGGCGATGGCGTGGCCGGAGCCGACGAACAGACCGGCACCGATGATGCCGGCGATGGAAAGCATGGTGACGTGGCGCGGCTTGAAGCCTTGCGCCAGCTGGGTGTTCGAATCCTCGAAACCGGGGCTGATCATTATGTTCTTTCTCTTATGTCTGAGAATGGACGCGCACAAACGCGCCGCCACCATACCCGTACGGATCGACCGGCGAATTACTCGGGCACGCCCTGTGAACATCCGTTTGCGACATGACTGCTGTCGCCTGGTGAGCTCCTATAATGGCCTTTTAGTCATTGTCGGGGACGCGCAGTCCCGTCTGCTGGAGAGCCGATTTCCGATGGAAGCCAATCGTTTCGGCGATATCACCGCCTTCGTCGCCTCAGTCAAGGCCGGTAGCTTTACCTCGGCTGCCGACACCCTGGGCCTGACCCGCTCGGCGGTGGGCAAGAGCATCGTGCGCCTGGAAAGCCGCATGGGCGTGCGCCTGCTCAACCGCACCACGCGCAAGCTCAGCCTGACCGATGAAGGCCGGGTGGCCTATGAGCGCTGGCGGCAGATTCTCGAAGACCTCGACGAGGTCGAATCGACCATGGCCCGGCGCCGGGAAAAGCCCACCGGCACGCTGAAACTCACCGCGCCGCTGTCGTTCGGTCAGCGCCATATCCTGCCGCTGCTGGAGGTCTACCTGAAGCAATGGCCGGAACTGCGCGCCAATATCTGGTTCACCGACCGGTTTGTCGATCTGGTCGAGGAGGGCGTGGACATCGCCCTGCGCATCGGCCAGATCAATGACAACTCGCAACTGCTGACCCGCACTGTCGGCTGGCAGCAGTATTGCGTGTGTGCCTCGCCCGACTACCTGGCCCGGCGTGGCGTGCCGGTGACCCCCGAGGATCTGACGGGGCACGACACCATCGCCTTGCTCAGTGGCGAACACAGCATCGCCTGGCAGTTCCACAGCGCCGCTGGTGCCTTCACCCACGACCAGCCGGGGCGGCTGAACATCGACAGTTCCGAAGCGGCGCGCGAGGCGGCGCTGTCCGGTTTCGGCCTGATCCGCCTGCCGACCTACATCACCGGCAACGACCTGCGCGCTGGCACCCTGGTAGAAGTACTGGAAGACTTCCGCGCGCCGGCAGACCCGATCCGCATCGTCTACCCCAGCAAACGCCACCTGTCGCCGCGGGTGCGGATCTTCATCGATTTGCTGGTGCAGCGCTGGCAGGACGGGGTGCCGTGGGGAGAGGGCCGTGTCTGAAAAAACGTGACTTATGCGCCAATTCTCCGAGCGACTGATGACCTGTGGGAGGGAGCTCTGCTCGCGATAGCGGTGGGTCATTCAGCAGTGTGTTTTCAGACCTACCGCCATCGCGAGCAGAGCTCCCTCCCACAGGGGTATGCGTGCGGCATGGCGAGGATGTGATTGGGGAATGTCAGGCCCGAGTCACGGTCGCCAACCCATATTTATCCATCGCCGGGAATCAATAAAACTGCAGCCATCGTTAACCAACGGGACTGCCACCATGACCCTCGCCACGCCCACCTCTGCCACGTCGACCCGCCTGCCGCTGCCGCATCCGGCCCTTGAGCGGCATCCCGGCTTCCAGCGCCTGTTTCAACCCAATGCGCTGACCATCGGCCTGATTCTGCCGCTGGAAACCCATTTCGGCCGTGCCGCGCCGACCATGCAGGGGCATGTGCAGATGGCCCAGCGTGCAGAAGAACTGGGTTTTGGCGCGCTGTGGATGCGCGACATTCCGTTCTACGACCCGCACTACAACGACGTCGCGCAGATGTTCGATCCGCTGGTGTACATCGGCTTTCTCGCGGCGGCGACCCAGCGCATCGTGCTGGGCACCACTGGCATCGTCCTGCCGACCCACGAGCCGATGTACCTGGCCAAACAGGCGACTTCGCTCGATCAACTCAGCGGCGGGCGGCTGGTGCTGGGGCTGTCCTCGGGTGACCGTTTCAGCGATTACCCGATGCTCGGCATCGACTTCGACAGCCGTGGCGAACGTTACCGCGATGCCTTCGCCGTGATGCGCACCCTGATCGAACAGCGCTTTCCGACCTTTCAGTCCGAACGCTTCGGCGGCTCGACCGGCAACCTCGACCTGGTGCCCCGTGCGCCGTTCGGGCGGATCCCGTCGATTGCCGTCGGTCAGGCCCAACAAAGCATCGAGTGGCTGGCGGCGAACCTGGACGGCTATCTGGCCGGCGCCGCCTCTCCAGACCATCTGGCCATGCTCGGTGAGAGCTGGCACGGCCAGGTCCGCGCCGCCGAAGGCGAGAACGTGTTCAAACCGTTGGGCCTGGGCGGCTATTTCGACCTGAGCCGCAACCCCGATCAGCCGTTCCAGCGCATTCAGGGCGGCTTCCGTGCCGGGCGCAACGGCCTGCGCAACTACCTGGAGCAGGCGCAGGCCGCCGGGGTGTCGCACATCGCCCTGAACCCGAAAGTCAGCCGCCAGCCGTACAACGAGATCCTCGACGAGCTCGGTGAATACGTGCTGCCGCACTTTCCGTCTCACGCATGACCCTTGTGGAGGACGCGCCATGTCAGCTCTTTTTCAACCCTACGATCTGGCCGGCCTGCCACTGCCCAACCGGGTGGTGATGGCGCCCATGACCCGGGCCCGTACACCTGACACGGTGCCTTCGGCGGACATGGCCACCTATTATGCGCAGCGCGCCGGGGCCGGTCTGATCATTACCGAAAGCGCCCAGGTGTCGGCGCTGGGACGAGGTTATCTGGCGACACCGGGCATCCACACCCCGGCGCAAGTCGCCGGCTGGCAAAAGGTGACCGACGCCGTGCACCGGGCAGGCGGGCGGATTTTTCTGCAGCTGTGGCATGTCGGGCGGGTGTCCCATGTGTCGTTGCTGGCGCCCGGTCAACGGCCGGTGGCGCCGGTCGCGGTCACGGCGGCGCAGACCCGGGTGCGGGCCTACGATGAGCACGGCGAACCGGCGCAGGTCCAGGCCAGTACGCCCGCCGCGCTGGATGCTGCCGGCATTCGTCAGGTGATCGACGAGTTCCGACGCGCCGCCAGCAATGCCATTGCCGCCGGTTTCGATGGTGTGGAGATCCATGCCGGTAACGGCTTTCTGTTCGAGCAGTTCATCAATGCCGGCCTGAACACCCGGGAAGACCGTTACGGCGGCGCGCCCATTGCCAACCGCCTGCGGCTACTGCTGGAAACCCTCGATGCGGTGGTCGCCGAGATCGGCGCCTCGCGCATCGGTGTGCGGGTCACGCCGTTCGCCCATCTTGCCGACCTGCACGGCTTCGACGGTGAAGAGGCGACCTGGATCGCCCTGGCCGGGGCATTGTCGCAGCGGCGTCTGGCTTACCTGCATGCCAGTCATCTGGGTGAGGCCGCGTTTCAGAAGTCGTTCCGGGCCGCCTACCACGGCACCTTGATGGTGTCCGGCGGGTTTACCGCTGAGTCGGCGCAGCAGGCCATCCACGACGGTCTGGCCGATCTGACGGTGTTCGGTCGCCCGTTCATTGCCAACCCCGATCTGGTCGAACGCCTGCGCCACGACTGGCCGCTGGCCGAGGCGGGCGAGGAGGCGTTTTACGGCGGTGGTGCGCGGGGGTATATCGACTATCCGGTGTGGGTGGCGTGACGCGTAAGCTCTGTGGGAGGGAGCCCTGCTCGCGAAAGCGTCGTGTCAGTCGCTATCATCGTGTCTGACCTGACGCCTTCGCGAGCAGGGCTCCCTCCCACAGGTGAACGGCGCAAGTCCAGCCGACTCCAGCGGGTCGAACTCTCACCACCCGCCGCCCTCAAAGGGCAACCACTCTCTGGAAACGATCATGACCACGCCCCGCATCGGTTTCGCCTGCCAGTACCGCCACGCGGTGCGCGAGCTGTCGGCCAAAGACCTCAAGGCCCTGGAAGGCGATTTCAATCCGCGCACCACCACCTTGCGCTGGATGGACAGCGTCAGCGTGGCAGTGGCGCAGGAAAAGCTGCTGGAGATCGTTCGCCACAACCTGGTCGCGCAACTGCGTCTGCTGGCGTACGTGGCGCAGTTGCCACCGACCCTGAAAATGTTGCGCCTGAGCAGCGACCTGTTGCCGTTCTACAGCCATCCGAAAGTCGCCGATTTCTACCGCACGCCGTCGGTGGCGAGCCTGTTGCAGGCGCAGTTCGCGGCGATTGGCGACATGGCCCGTGGCGCCGACATCCGCCTGTCGTTTCATCCGGGCCAGTATTGCGTGCTGGGTTCGGACCGGCCGGAGGTGGTGGAAAACAGTCTGGCCGAATTCGAGTACCACGCCGACATGATCCGCATGATGGGCTACGGCCAGCGCTTTCAGGATTTCAAATGCAACCTGCACATCGCCGGCCGTCTCGGTGCCGAAGGTGTTCGGGCGGTGTGGCCGAGGTTGTCGCAGGTGGCGCAGCGCTGCATCACCTTTGAAAACGACGAAAAGACCTATGGCGTCGACGACTGCCTGCAACTGGCCGATCTGGCGCCGGTGGTGCTCGACATTCACCACTGCTGGATCCACGAGAACCGCTACATTGCCCCTGACGATCCACGGGTTGCCCGCATCATCGACAGCTGGCGCGGCGTGCGCCCGGTCATGCACTACTCGCAACCGCCGGAAAGCCTGCAGGCGCTGGGGTTCGACGCCGAACACAAACTGGAAATGGAGGCGCTGCTGCAGGTGGTCAACAAGCGCGACCTGTACCTGCACAGCGCACAGATGTGGAACCAGTGGACCAACGCCTACGCGCTGCAGTTTCTCGACCGCTTCGACATCATGTTTGAGGCCAAGGACAAGAACGTTGCGGTCGAAGCGTTCTATGCCCGCTATCTGGCTGCTGCCGACACCTCACTTTCCCGTGGGAGCGAATTCATTCGCGAAGGGTGAGAACAGGTGATGAAGATGTGTCGGCTTTACCGGCCAATCGCGAATGAATTCGCTCCCACAGGTACTGCATGCCGGGCACACCACCATACAAAGTGGGAGGGAGCCCTGCTCGCGAAGGCGGTGGGTCAGTCAACACAAGGCTGTCTGGACTGACGCCTTCGCGACCCTCGTAAACTCGGATCCCTCCCACGGCCTTTGGCCAGAATCAGAAGCAACTGGCACACCACAAAACCTGTGGGAGGGAGCTCTGCTCGCGATTGCAGAGTGTCAGTCGCCACATGGATCACAGACCCACCGCCATCTCGAGCAGAGCTCTCTCCCACGGCCTGCGGCCAGAATCAAAAGCACCCGGCATTCACCGATCCGTAGCCGTCCAGCCAGGTCGGAGAGGATGGCTGTTACGCATCATCAATGCGGATCACTTCATCGGTGACTTCTTCCAACTGACGCACCACCTGGTAGATATGTGCCACGGCCAGCAGGGTCGGGCGGGGGATGTGGCGGCCGGCTTTGACCTTGTACAGCGTGCGCGCCAGCCAGATGCTTTGCACCACCGGGATGCCGGCCTTTTTCGCTCGGGCGATCAGCGCCAGTGCGTCGTCGTCTTCGCCCTTGCAGTGGATCAGCGGCAGCGGTGTCTGCCCCGGTCGGTAATACAGCGCCACCGCGTAGTGGGTCGGGTTGACCACCAGCATGTCGGCGTCTTCCACCGGTTTGGGCGGAGCGCTCGGGGCCTGGTTGAGCAGTTCGTGAGCCAGTTGCCGGCGATGGCCCTTGATGTGCGGATCGCCTTCGGCCTGTTTGTATTCCTTCTTGATGTCCTCGTGGCTCATGCGCAGTTTTTTCGCATGGAAGTACTTTTGCAGGGCGAAGTCGGCCATGCCGATCACCAGCAGCAACCCCAGCGTGGCGCGGAGGATGTGGCGGAACAGCTCCAGCAGCGAATGCCAGTAGGTGGTGAGGTCGGTATTGGCCAACAGAATCAGCGCCCCCAGCGACGGTTTCACCACCGCGTACAGGGTCGCCGAGATCGCCACCGCCTTGAGCACGCTGAGCAGCAGGTTCGACAGGTTCTGCCCGGAAAACATCTGCTTGGCGTGGGCAAACGGGTTGAGCTTGTTGATATCGATCTTCAATGCTTTGGGCGCGAACAGAAAGCCGATCTGCATCCAGCTACCGATCAGGCGCATGAGCATGGCCATGCCGACGCTGCTGAGGATGAAGCCGATCAGTACGGTCAGGCCTTCGCTGCCGACCTGTTCGATGGTGTGCAGAAACGGCTGGCCGACGCCCTGAAACGACAGCGACATCAGGTGCTGCAAGCGGGCCACGCTCTCATCGGCCAGGCTCAGGGTGGTTTCGCTGACCACCAGCAACACTAGCAGCTTGCTCAGGTCCTGACTCTGGCCGACCTGACCCTTTTCACGGGCGTCGCGCAGGGCTTTGGGCGTGGCTTTTTCTGTTTTTTCGCTCATGGCTGCGTCTTTTCGCTCACGGCTGTGTTTTCCCGCTTATGGCTGCATGTTCTCGCTCACGGCAACTGCACCAGCTGGCTGAGCAGATGCCTGAGATCGGCCAGTTGCTGGATCTGGCCGTTGCCCAATTCCAGCAGGGTCGGCAGGTACAACAGCAGGAAGGCAATACCGGCCATGCTCTTGGCCGGCATCGCCAGAATCGACACGTTCAGTTGCTGCGCATACAGGCCGATGATCGCCAGCGCCGCTTCGATCAGCAGCAACAGACCAATGAACGGTGCGGCGTAGAGCATCATGTGTTGCAGGGTCTGGTTGAGCTGTTCGAGAAACACGTTCAGGCCATCGACGGTCATGCCCGGCAACCATGCCGTGGGCGGCCAGATCTGATAACTGTCCCAGATCACCTGGGTGATCAGCGACAGCCCGCCGGAAACGATCACCAGCATGATCAGGGTTTCCTGAAACAGCTCGCCCAGGGGCGTGGCGTCCGGGCCCAGCGCCGGGTTGATCTGGCCGCCGCTGAGGGCGCCGCGCTGGCTGTCGAGGAGGGCACCGACCGAGGCGAACATCCAGAACGGCGCATACAGCAGCAGGCCGAGGAGGGTGCCGAGCACGGCTTCTTTGAGCAGCAGCGCGCCGATGGAAAACCAGTCGTCCTGCATCGACGACAGCGCGCGACTGATGGTCGGTGCCGGGATCATCGACACCACCAGTACCACCGCATAGCGCAACGGGCCCTTGAGGTATTTGAAGCAGAACGCCGGCACCAGAATCATGCACGGCAGCAGGCGGGCGCTGGCCAGGCCCATGCCCAGCATCAGCTCGAACAGGCCCTGCGCATCGAATGGCATCTAGTGGGCGCCTCCGGAGCGGGCGATCAGGTCGAAGGCCATGTTGATGAACTGGATCAGCTCGACGCCGATCCAGCGCCCGGTCATGGCCAGCGTCAGGCCGACCGCCGCCAGTTTGATGCCGAAGGGCAGGGTCTGGTCCTGGATCTGCATCAGGGCCTGCAGCAGCGAGGTGATCACCCCGACCAGCACGGCCACGCCCAATGGCGGTGCGGTGAGGATGACCACCAGAAACATGCCCTGTTTGAATAACGCCAACGCTTCCATGGCCGCCTCACATGTAGGAATAGAACAGGCTGTCGAGCAGGCGCGTCCAGCCTTGTACCAGCACGAACAGCAGCAGCTTGAGCGGCAGGGAAATGGTCTGCGGCGAGACCATCTGCATGCCCAGCGCCAGCAACAGGTTGGAGACGATCAGGTCGATGACGATGAACGGGATGTAAATCAGAAAGCCGATCTGAAACCCGGCCTGCAATTCCGACAGCACGAACGCCGGCACCGCCAGCAGCAGGTCGTTCTTGTTGGCCTGGTCGGCCATCTCCTTGGGCCACATGCGCTGGGTGTTATCGAGCAGGTGGGCGAGCACGTCGGGGTCTGTGTTGCGGGTCATGAAGCGTTGCAGCGGTTCGATCACCGTGTTGGCGCTGGCTTGCAGCTTGTCGGTGCTGCCCAGTTCCAGCGGATGGTCATGCACCCGCTGCTGGATTTCGTGGGCGACCGGCGCCATGACGAACATGGTCGCCGCCAGGGCGATGCCATACATCGCCATGTTCGGCGGCACCTGCTGCACACCGATGGCGTTGCGGGTGATCAGCAGGGTCATGGCGATCTTCAGAAAGGCGGTGCAGACGATCAGCAAAAACGGTATCAGCGACAGCGCGCCGAGAAACAGCGCCAGCAGGACCGGGTTCATCCCGTCCATGATCATGGGTGCGACGCCACACGGGTGATCTGCAGGCCGAGGCGGCCGTCGACGTCGACCAGTTCGCCTTCGGCCACCACGCGCTCGCCGTGGCACAGGGTGGCATGACCGGGGGCGATGCCGCTGACTTCGAGCACGCTGCCGGCGGCGATCCGGCGCAGGTCGCCGAGGGTCAATTGCAACTGGCCGCAGCGCAGGGTCAGGGCCATGGGCAGTTGATCGAGAGGGTCCAGGGGCGGAGCGTCTGAGTACGCGGAGGGTGTGTCAGAGGAAAAGTCAGGGTCGGTCGGCAATGAATCTGCCAGGTCTTCGGCGTTCAGTTCCTCGTCATGATCGTCATAGCCGTGCTCGTCCTCGGCGTAGGCGTCCTGCGCCAAAGTCTGCGGTTCGTCTTCGTACAGCGCTTCATCGATCATCTTCCAGGGCTTCCTCATGACTGAACTGCACGAACAGCCGCTCTGCGTGGCTGTCGGTGTGCACTGCCCATTGGCGCCCGGCCAGACGAAGGCGGCCGTTGCCGTCGCTGTCGAAGTGACAGAGCGGCGGCAACAGCACATCGCCGGGTTGCAGCGAGGCCAGTTGCGCCAGACTCAGCGACACCTCGCCCAGCTCCAGCGCCTGGCTGAACGGCATGTCCTCGGCGAGCGGCTGTTGCCACAGGTGCCAGCCGCGTCCGTCGAGCAGGCGGGCCAGCACCGGTGCCTCGGCGCAGATCCGGCCATGCAGGCGTTGTTCGCCCAGATGCACCTCGATCCGCCAGCTCACCGTGTCCACAGGCAGTGCAGTGATGTCGCTGAGTGGCTCGAGGGGGCCAAGCAGTTCCGCGACCGGCGCACTGAATTGCTGATTGATCACCTGCCAGTACCAGGGCTGATGCGTGCCGGCCAGCGTCACCGGCAGTTCGCCAAGCAGGCTGAGCAGGGCCTCGGCGTCGCTGAGGCCGATCAGGCCGATGGCGCTGCTGAACCAGATGTACTTTGGCGGGCGGTTATCCAGCAGCGGCTGCAGGCTCAGTTCACCGGCCATGGCCTGGGCGCTGAAATGGAGGCTCGCACCTGCACCCAGTCGACGGCTGAGTGCTGCGGTGGCGGTATCGACGTGACGCAGCGACAGTGTCTTCATGCGGCGTCCTCTTCCTGAAAGGACAGGTCGACGTCATGCCCCAAGGCGTCGGTCAGCGCTTGCTGACAGGCCCGTTGATGGGGCTGCAGACGTTTCAGCACGCCGCGTCGGGCAAAGCCCAGCTCGACCGTCCACTGGTTGTCGCGCTTGCTGGCGTTGACCTGCACCTTGCCCAGACTGGGCATCAGCAGAGTCACGTTGAGCGGACCTTCAAGGTGATCGGGCAGGCGTTCGGCCAGTTCGTCGATCAGCTGTGTGGGCACGCCGTCTGCGGGTGGCAACAGGCTGAGGCCGCTGCCGCCGAACCCGGACTGATCCGGCTCGGCGCTGACCGGTGTGATCAGCAATTGCGAAAAGAACAGACCATCGGCGTTCAAGGCGTCGTGCTGATCGCCCTGGGGCCAGGCCGAGCGCAGGCGGTCCGGTTCGGCACGGCGCGAGGTCGTCAATGGTCGATTGTCCGGGCGCGGTTCGGCTGTCGCTGGCTGAGGACGGGCCTGGGGGCGCGGCTGGGGATGTGGTTGCGGGCGGGATGTGGTCTTGATCGGTGTGTTCATCGGGGCTCAACCTTGCTCATTGAGGGCTTCGGCCAGACAGCCGAGTTTTTCCACGGCACGCTGGGCGGCGCGGGCTTCGTTGCCGGCCTGTTCCAGGCGCTGCTGTTGTTCGTCGATGTGCAGGCGCTGTTGCGCGACGTCCTGGCGGATGTAGGCCAGGCGGTCGAGCATGCGCTGTTCCTTTTTCTGCCAGCGCTCCAGATCGTTCAGCGCCATGCTCTTGTTCAGGTGCGCGCTGCTCAGGGTCTGTCGGCGTTCACGCTGATTGTCGCGCTCACGGGTGAAGGAGTCGCGGGTCTGCTGCAATTGCGTCTGCATGTCCTGCAACTGCTGCTGAGCCTGCCGCTGCGCCCGCTCGGCGCTGGCCTGACGGTGCTGGCGCAACGGCGTCAGTACGCTGATTACCTGCTCCAGCGCCAGGCGCTGCGGATCGGGTTCGAGTTCGTCTTCCATAGTGGTGGGGCCCGGTGTGTGGAGAGGGTGTGATCGCCTGCGATCGGTAGGAGCGCGCTTGCCCGCGATGGCGATTCGTCGGATGAAGCTGGGGTGACTGACACGATGCATTCGCGGGCAAGCGCGCTCCCACAGGGTTTGCGCCGTGCCGAGCGGGTGTGATCGCCTGCGATCGGTAGGAGCGCGCTTGCCCGCGATGGCGATCTGTCTGATGAACCTGGGGCGACTGACCCAACGCATTCGCGGGCAAGCGCGCTCTTACGAGACGCGGGGCGTATGTTGGTTTTGACATGCTCATTCCGGCAGCTGGGAGGTCAGTTGCATCAGGGCGGTGAGGGTGTCTTGCAGGGGCACCGGTTCGCGCAGATCCTGGCGCAGGAAGGCGTTGATCGGTTCGTTCAGTTGCACCGCGCAGTCGGTCACCGGGTCGCCGCCGGGCTGGTATTCGCCCAGGCGCAGGAGCATTTCCACCTGTTTGTACGCCGCCATCAGCCGGCGCAGGCGGTTGTTGGCCTGCTGGTGTTCGCGGCCGGTGACGTTGCTGAGGATCCGGCTGATGCTGGCCTGCACGTCGATGGCCGGGTAATGGCCGCGTTCGGCCAGCTTGCGCGACAGCACGATGTGGCCATCGAGCAGCGAGCGCACTTCGTCGGCCACCGGGTCGTTCATCGAGTCCTGTTCGATCAGCACGGTGTACAGCGCGGTGATCGAGCCTTCCTCACTCATGCCGGCGCGCTCCACCAGCCGCGGCAGCAGGGTGTACACCGACGGCGGCAGGCCACCGCGGCCCAGCGGCTCACCGGCAGCAATGCCGATTTCCCGTTGGGCACGGGCGAAACGGGTCAGCGAGTCGAGCAGCAACAGCACTTTGAGGCCGCGTTGGCGATAGGCCTCGGCAATGGCCGTGGCGGTGAATGCAGCGCGGGCACGCTCCATGCTGGAGCGGTCGGAGGTGGCGCAGACCAGCACCGAACGACTGCGCAGGGTCGCGTCCAGTTCATGGTCGAGAAATTCACGCAGCTCGCGGCCTCGTTCGCCGATCAGGCCGAAGACAATCACGTCGCAGGCCATGTTGCGCGCCAGCTCCGCCATCAGCGTGGTCTTGCCGCAACCAGCGCCGGCAAACAAGCCGACGCGCTGGCCTTCGCCGAGCAGAATCGCGCTGTCGATGGCGCGCACGCCGGTGGGCAAGGCGTTGGTGATCCGTGGCCGTTGCGTTGGTGGCAAGGCATCGGCGATCACCGGCAAGGTCACGCGCGGATCACCGGGCCCGGCGAATGCGCCCTGGGAGTCCGCCAACAGCGGCCTGCCGAAACCGTCGAGCACGCTGCCCAGCAGGCTGTCGTCGACACCGATGCGATGGGCCATGCCCAGCGGCCTGATCTGCGCGCCGACCTGAATGCCGTCCGGGGTGCCGAGGGCGCTGAGCAGGGTGCAGTCACGGGTGAAACCGACGATCTCGGCGAGCATGCTGCTGCCGTCGGCCTTGCTCACTTCGCAGAGGTCGCCGACCTTGGCCGCCGGCACCTGGCATTCCAGCAGAATGCCGCTGACCGCCGTGACCCGGCCGCTGACCCGCACCGCCGAGAGATGGCCGAGGCGCTGTTGCTGGGCGCTTTTCCAGCGGGCGAGGGCGGCGTTCACCAGCTCACCTCGTAATGCCGGTCGCCGTCGAACTGGATGCGGCTGTCGTCGATGCGGGTCAGGCGCAGGCCGGCCAGTTCGTCACCGACATACAGCCGATGGCCGTCGGCGGTGACCAGATGCGCGTTGGGCCCGGACATGATCTGCACGATGGTGAACGGCAGGCCGTTGCTCGACGCGCTGACGTTGTCGATCAACGGCACAGGCGAGTCGTAGCGATCTCTGAAGCGTTGCAGCATGCGCTGGTAGACCAGCTGCGATTCGGCCTTGAGATTGCCGCTGAGCACCAGACCTTCCTCGGTCTGTTGCAGATTGACGTCGCTGAGCAGGCGTTCGCTGAGCATGGTGTTGAGCTGGCGGCGGGCGTCGTCGACGCTGGCCAGGTGAATGCGTTTGTGTGCCGGCGCCGGTGTGGCGCGCACGTGCTCCGCTGGTGCGGGCGCGGCACTGACGGCGGCCAGTTCTACGCCCGATGTGCTGCTGCGGGTCAGGCTCCAGGCGCTGCCGGCAATGCCGAGCAGCACGCCGATGACGATGCCGGTGGTGCGATTGAGCAGGCGCGAGCGTGACTCGACTTTCTCCAGAGGCGGCGCGGCGGCAGGTTCCGGCGTGGCTTCGGCAGCGGGCGCAGCGATCAGCACCGGCACCGAGGGCCAGGCGTCCTCGGCGGGTGACAGGCACAGCCACACCGAGCCGAGGGTGAAAGCGTTGTTGGGCGTCAGGAGGGTGCTCTGGTGATGGTGGCCTTCCTGGTCGCCGATGCTGCCGTCGGCGGCATTCAGCAGCCAGCTGTCGCCCTGGCGTTGCAGCCGGCAGTGCAGCGCGGCCACGCCCGGATCGTGCAGCGCCAGGTCCTGCTCTGCATCGGCACCGATCAGCCATTGCTCGCCGATCAGCGGCAGTGCAGCGCCCTGGTGCAGGCCGGTCAATACCCGTAACTCAAACATGCGAGGCTCTCCAGCCGGTCAGGCGGCGTAGTCGTTATCCAGTTCGGCCAGTTCGTCTTCCAGATCGAAACGGCCGAGCACCTTGACCTGGGCGGCGTTGCTGATCTCGGCGAACGACAGCACCGGCACGTGGTAGAACTCTTCCTGCAACAGCGTGCGCAGCGGGCTGCGCAGGTCCTGAGCCACCAACAGCACGGCCTGCTGGGCGCTGCGCAGGGGGAAGGCGATGTGCAGTTGCTGCACCAGCAACTGGCTGGTCTGGCTGTCGAGGGCGAAGAAGGTTTCGGTCTGGGTCTGGCGCAGGGCATCGCGCAGGATGCCTTCGCTTTCCGGGGTCAGCACCCAGACCAGCAGGCCGTCGACGCCGCAGTACTGGTGATAGATCTGCGACTTCAGGGCGATGCGCACATAGTCGGCCAGCACCGTCACTTCGCGTTCGTGCTGGCCGTGTTCGATCAGGGTTTCGGCGATCACGCGGATCGCCCGCAGCGGCACGCATTCCGACGCTAGCCGTTGTAGCACCGCCGAGAAGCGCGCCAGCGGCAGCACCCGTTGCATCTCCTGAGCGAGTTCCGGCTGTTCGCTTTCCAGCCAGCCGAGAATCGCCTTGGTTTCCTGCAGTCCGATGAACTGCGGGCCGCAGGACTGCAAGGCGCGCTCCATGCGCTCGATGATCAGGGTCATGGCGTCGACGTGTTCGACTTCCTGCTCAAGCAACTGCGGCGCGTCTGCCGGCAGCCACAGCCAATGACCCTCGTCGCGCTCGACGCTGCCTGGCACGGCGGCCTCCGGCGATGCGTCGAGCAGGCGCGCATCCACCGCGACATGGCTGTGGGTGAGGGTGGCCCGCAGCAGCGGCACCTCGTACACCGAGAAACGGAATTCGTCCGGCGGTAAATGCTCGGCCGGTTCGATGATGAACGACGGCAGGGTCAGGCCGTACTGCACCACCAGACGGTTGCGGCGCTGGCGGATCTCGCTGACCAGCGCCTCGACCCGCGCCGGGTCCTGGCTGGGGTGAAACTGCAGGACGAACTGGCGGCTCGGCGAAAACGTGCGCAGGTCTTCCCGGCCATTCATCTCCGGAGCCACCACCGTCGCCTGCGCCTGCTCGGCCTGGGGCACGCGGGCCCGGTGCAACTGCAGCAGGCCGCCGCAACCGCAGATGATGGCGATGACGATGAACACCGCAGTCGGCATGCCGGGCAGGGCGGCGAAGCCGAGCATTGCCACGGCAGCGATGATCCAGGCCTTGGGCTGGCTGGTGATCTGCTCGGCGATCTGTCGGCCGATGTTGGCGTTGGCGCCGCTGTCTTCATCGGGCACGCGGGTGATGATCATGCCGCAGGTGACCGAAATCAGCAGCGCCGGAATCTGCGCGATCAGGCCGTCGCCGATGGTCAGCACGGTGTAGACCTGCAAGGCGTCGCCGGCGCTCATGCCGTGTTGCACCACGCCGATGGCGATGCCGCCGATCATGTTGATGGCGACGATGATCAGGCTGGCGATGGCGTCGCCGTTGACGAACTTCATCGCACCGTCCATGGCACCGAACAGCTGGCTTTCCTTGCCCAGTTCGGCACGCCTGCGCCGGGCTTCATGGACGCTGATCAGGTTGGCGCGCAGGTCGCTGTCGATGGACATCTGCTTGCCGGGCATGGCGTCCAGGGTGAAGCGCGCACCGACCTCGGCGACCCGCTCGGAACCCTTCGTGATCACCAGAAAGTTGACCACGGTGAGGATCATGAAAATCACCATGCCCACCGCCAGGTTGCCGCCGACCACGAACTGGCCGAAGGCTTCGACGATGTGCCCGGCGTCCTGGTAGAGCAGGATCAGGCGCGTGGTGGAGATCGACAGCGCCAGGCGGAACATGGTGGTCAGCAACAGCACGGCCGGAAAGGTCGAAAACGCCAGCGGCCGTGGCAGGTGCATCGCCAGCATGATCAGCAGGCATGAAATACAGATGTTGATGGCGATCAGCACGTCCACCAGTCCGGTGGGCAGCGGCGTGATCATCATGAACACGATGGCGATGACCACGAAGGCGCCGACGATTTCCGAGCGGCGCATGGCCGCCAGGGCGAGCTGGTTGAGCAGGTTGATGACGCGATCCATCAGGCGAGGCCCCCCTGGAGCTGGTTCTGTTCCTGCCGAGTCAGCTCGGCCATGAGAATGAGCAGATTGCCCAGTGCGGTCTGGCGGCTTTTCATGTCACGCCAGAGCAGGATCGGCAGCTGTTGCAGCATCGGTCGCAGGCCGTTGAGAAACGCCAGTTGATGCTTGAGCTGCGAGCCGCCGATGTGTTGGGTCAGTTGCAGGGTTTCGCTGAGGTTCATGCCCTTGCCGGACAGTGCCAGCAAGTGCTTGAGAAAGGCCGCGGCGTTGACCTGCAGGCCGGGGTTCTTGTTGCGCATGCGCCCCAGCAGGTGCTCGCAACCTTGCAGCAGAGTCGCGACATGCCGCGCGGTATTGAGGCCGTGCATCAGCGTGCGCAACTGCTGCGCCGAGGTGGATGGGGTGGTCGCCGACAGGTCGTCGGCAATCGCGCTGCGCATGTCGCTGAGGTTGAGCTCGAAATCGCCGTGTTCTTCCTGCTCGCTGAGCAGCGCATCGATCAGGCCAGTGATGTTCTGCTGGCCGGCCACCGCCACCCCGTAGAGGTTGCGCAGGGTATTGCGCCGACGGTTGTCGACGCTGGGGCGGGAAAAGGCCTTGGCGCTGTTGATGCCGGCGCGGGCGCGCTGGCCGTATTGCTGACGCAGCTGTTTGAGCTGCTGGCTGAGGACCACATGCTCGCCGCTGGCACCGTCGGTCTGCGCCTGCTTACGCGCCGCCTGCAACAACACCTGAGCCTTGGCCGGATCGCCATCGGTCATGCGCAGGACCTGGGCGAGGCTGGCGAGCTGCTGTTTCTGCAATTGCTTGCGCAGGTTGCGCGCCGCGTCGTCCAGACCGCTGACCTGTGCGCCCATCAGCATCTGATACAGCTCGCCGAGTTTCACTGCCCGCGATTGCAGAGCGTTGCTGCTGGCGATCAGGTCGCGCTGACCGAGGCTGCGGCTCTGCTGCACCAGTGCGGCGGCAAACCGGGCGACCTGTTGCGGCGAGGTGCCGTTGATACTCGGCGGGCTGTTGCGCAGCAACGCAGCGCTGGTCGCGGCGGCATTGGCCGGCAGGGCGGCAGGGCTGCGCAAGGGGGGTGTGACAGGCGGGGCGGCGATCTTCATGGCGTGACTCTGCGCGTGGTCATGGGCCGTGAGTGGGCCGTGGGCGCGGTCTGGTTCCATCCGCCCTGCAGACAAGGACGGTTGTGCCAAAAGCCGTTGGAGATTCAGTGTGTTCGTGCAGGTTTTTGCACAAACAAAACTTGGTGCGATTTTTTAATTGTTATAAAACAATTAGTTACACGTGATTTTTGACTGGCACGCATATCGCTATAGGGCTATCACACTTCAAAACAAGGAAGCTCTGTGATGTTGTCCAGCCTCGCTATTCTCGATATTCATCATCCCGCCTTGCCACGCCTGCAACCGGGCATCCGCCAGCTCACCAGCGATCAGGTGAAGATGTTGCGTGCGTTCATTCAGAAGCGGGTGATGAACCCGGAAGATGTCGATGACATTCTGCAAAGCACGTTTCTGGAAGCTCTGCGCAGCGAGCACAAATTCCAGAACGCCAGCAAACCGCAGACCTGGCTGTGCGGGATTGCGCTGAACCTGATCCGCAATCACTTTCGCAAGATGTATCGCCAGCCGTATCAGGAAAGCTGGGAGGACCACACCCATTCCGAGCCCGACAACCACGGCGACATCGGCCATCAGGTCGACGGTCATCGTCAGTTGGTGCGCGCGGTCAAAGCCATTGGCACGCTGCCATCGAACATGCAGCGGGTGATCGAAGTCACGCTGGAAATGGACGGCAACTACCAGGAAACCGCCAGCTCGCTGGGGGTGCCGATCGGCACGGTACGTTCACGTCTGTCGCGGGCCCGGGAGCAACTGAAACGGCAGATGGACCCGTTTGCCTGAAGCCTGTTGCGGTTGAATCGTGTAGCGGCTGAATCGTCGAGCACAGCCAGAAGGCTGTGCCGCGATCAGATGTGCTCGGAAACGGTCGCGGCGTTGACCAGGTCGTAGAACGCGAAAGCGCGGTTGACCAGGAAAATGGTGGCGGCGGTGAGAGCGACGGCGTTGACGATGTGGAGAGTGATCATGGTCGGTAGTCCGTGTCAGGTTGGGGATGGAGGCGATGTTACGTGAGCCCCGGAAAACCTGAAGACAATCGCCTTCATGGTGGACATCAACGGGAATGATGCAAGTGGGCGAGGGCTCTGGGATGCTGGTTTTGGCGGTGTCAGGTTGGTGTTTTGACAGAATCGGACCTGTGGTGGGCACCCAGATGCACAAAGACAACACATGACCAGTGGGAGGGCTCCCTCCCACGGAAGATCAGGCTCACCCCGGCACACAGGCACTACATAACCTGTGGGAGGGAGCTCTGCTCGCGAAGGCGGTGTATCAGTGCCAGTGATATTGACTGACCCACTGCTTTCGCCAGCAAGCCGGCTCCTACAGGAAATGTGTTGGCGTCTGATGTTTGGGGCTATCTGGATTTCCCTTGTGGGAGCGAATTCATTCGCGATAGGGCATTCCGGTCGATAGAGATCTGTCTTCCGGACCATCGCATCGCGAATGAATTCGCTCCCACAGAGTCAGGTGTTGCCCGATCATCAGCGGTGTGTCAGTGCCGGTGATGTCGACTGACACACTGCTTTCGCCAGCAAGCCGGCTCCTACAGGAAATGTGTTGGCGTCTGATGTTTGGGGGCTAATCTGGATTTCCCTTGTGGGAGCGAATTCATTCGCGATAGGGCATTCCGGTCGATAGAGATATGTCTTCCGGACCATCGCATCGCGAATGAATTCGCTCCCACAGAGCCATTTGTTGCCCAATTGCCACATTCCCCGGAACCGACTGCCGTTTCGGACCACACAGGTGCCATCCTTCAACTTCCGATGGCGACTCTCATGCGAATTTCCGGCAGTCCGTTCAGTGGTATCGCACCTCAACCCGGCAATGGTGAATCGATCGAAGCGCCACCGACGAATATCCCCAAATCACTGTTGGCAGTGAACAACCCCAATGTGCAGTTCGGCGCCGCTACGCCACAGTCACAAGCGCAATCGGCCGTGGCCCAGGACAGCCCGGAAAAACAGTTGCTGTCGTTGCTGAGCCAATTGGTGCAGATGTTCAAAGGGCAGGGCCAGACGCCGCCAGCCAACGGTCAGGCGAACAATATGCTGCTGGCGCCGGCACAGGGTAATGCGACACCTGCTGCGGCGCCCGCCACACCAACTGCTCCGGTCAAGGACGTTGCTGCCACCGCACTGGGGCCCACCCAGGATGCACCGAAAGCCGACGAAGCGAAGTTTCTCGATGACTCGAAATACTCCTCGCCCAAAGAGCTGGAACGCTGGGCGCCGATGGTCGCCAATCTGCCGCCGGAGCAGCGTGAGCAAGCGGCCAAGGAGCTCAACCGACCGATTGCTGCCGCGCGCATGGCGGCGGACGGCGGCGAAGACGGCAAGAAAGCCATGGATTTCATCAATGCCAACCCGGCGTTGAAAACTGCGGTGGACGTCGGCAAACACGGTGGCAAAGCCGACGGAAAAATCACCGATGGCGACCTCAAGGCGTTCGCCAAGAACATGCAGAAGGCCGCCGACAGCGCCGACAAGGACGTCGCCAACTACCAGAAAGACCATCCCGACGCCGATCCGCAGTCTCTGGAACTGGTGCGCAGCGCCGCCATGCTGCGGGCCAACGAGCCGTTGACCAAAGCGGCGGATCCGAAGCACGCACTGGGCGCCGACGGTAAGACCAAGGTCGACGGCAACACCAGCGCCGACGGTCTGAAAGCGATCATGAACGACAACCCCGGTCTGGCCGGGCCGCTCAAGCAGGCATCGAAAACCTTCTCGCAGCCGGGGTTCCTCACCCAGATCGACCAGGGTGGCCTGGAAGGGCGCTCGCTGGCAGCGCACAGCCCGGACAAGCTGTTCAACGCTGGCAATATCGACAACTGGATCAAGAAACAGGCGCCCACCAACGGCGGTGAATTCGCCAGCCTGCTCAGCGACGCCGCCACCCTCAATTCGGTGGCCGATGTCGATATCAGCAAGCTGGGCAAGGACGTGTTCGAACACCCGGAAAACTACAGCGGCGAGCAGAAGGCTGCGGTGATGGTCAAGCTGCAACAGACCCAGCAAAGCGTGGTGGCCGGGCGCGATCTGCACAAGACCGAAAAGACCGAAGAGGCGCTGGCGGACAAGATCGGCCAGTTGCAGGCCGATCCCGATGTCCAGGCGTTTCTCGACAAGCAGGTGCCGCAACAGTCGAAGGCGCTGGTCAACAGCACGCCGGCGTTGCAGAAGGCCGTCACCGAACAGATGCAGCGGGTCAACAGCGGCCAGGCGCTGGAAACCGATCTGGCCACCGCCGACAAGGCCATCGACAAGAAAAAGCCCAATGCCGATTACAGCAGTGCGATCGGCGGGCTGTCGGCGCAGTTGCAGATGCAGAAAGACCTGCTCGGCGACGATGCCAACGTGCCGACCGCGCAGCAGGTCCTCGGCCAGCGCCCGGATCTGCAAGGCCGGATTCAGGATTCGTACGTGCGCAACTTCAGCGAAGGCGGTGCGGTGAAGCAGTTGCTCGGCCAGAAAAAGGCCGACGCCGAACAGTCTCTCAACAGCGCCGACGCACAGAAAGCCGCCTACGACAGCGTGTTGTCGCCGGACTTCGTGCAGGGCCAGCAGGGCAGTTACGTGCAGTCGACCTTCGCCCAGCTGCAGGACTCCAAGAGCGGTCGCAAGCTGCTTGAAGGCAGTCAGGGCGACAAAGACCACGCACCGTCGCTGGCGATGCAGATGGCCGCCGAGGGTGGGCCGAAAGCGCTGCAGTCACTGGCCGGTTTCGCGTCGGTGTCGGACATGCTCGCCCGCGGCGACAAGACCGGTGCCGCACAGACCATTTACGACAGCACCAAGCAAGGCCTGTCCGCAGCGAAAAACGGTTATGACGCGATTGCCAAGTCTGCCGGCCGTGCCGGGCTCGGCGAAGTGGCGGCCAAAGTCGGCGGACGCGTGGCCGGGATGGTCGCCGGGGAGGCGGTCGGCATGGCGGCAGGCGCGGCCATCGGTGCGTCGATTCCGGTGGTGGGCTGGGTCGTCGATGCGGCCATGAGCCTGGGTTTCGGCATTTCCGCGATCATCGAAGCGGTGAAGAAACACAAGGCGCAGAAGGCCTTCGACCACAACGTCGATCCGGTCCTCGATCAGTTCGGCATTCCCAAGGCCCATTGACGGGGCCTGCACAACGACCAGGAGGCTTCTGCCATGCAACCCACCACACTCAGTCACCCCTTCAACCACCCGGCGATCACGCCGCAGGCCAGTGTTCATGACGACGCCAGTGTGCGCGGCAGCGACGAGGTCGTCAGTGTGCAGGATGTCGCCGCCGGGCAGGTCCGGGCGATTGCCGACTACCTGAAACAGCAGGTGTTCGCTGCGCACTATCAGACACCGACAGCCGTGCCCCGGGATGTCAGCCGTGAGCAACTGGCCGACATCAATGCGCACAATGACAAGGTACACAGCCAGAACCACGATCTCGATCTGATCGTCGACAGCCGCGCCCGTGCCTTGCAAGGCCTCGGCGAAACCCCGGCGAGCATTGCCGACACCCTGGCCAAGGGCGAGAGCTATGACCGTGGGGCGACACGGATGTCCAGCGCGTTTCGCGGCATTCCCTTCGCTTCGGCGACGCTGTTGCAGGCGAAATACCCGGAACTTGGCGGCGCCGGTATCAGCGGCTTTCTCAAACCGGTGGCGCCGTTGATCGCCGGGACCTTTGCCGGCACCCTCGATGCCGTCGGCACCGGGGTGATGAACCGCGCCACCGCCGATATTCACTTCCTCAAGGCGCCGGCAGAACAGTTGCATGAGGCCATGGCCGATTCGCTGGCGCGACACACACCGGGGCTGGCGCAGACCGCCGTTGATCAGGGCCTGGCGATCCAGAGCTACACCGCGCGCAACCTGGCGCGAACCGTGATCGCGACAGCCCTGTCGGCCCATCCGCACACCCGCGATTCGGTGGACAGCAAAGTGTCGGCGTTTGGCGGGCTGGCAGCCAATGCGCTGTTCGCCAACCGCTTGCAGACCGTGGAGAACAACAACCACCTGCGCGGTGGCGCCTATGTCTTCGGGCGCAAGGATGCCGAGGCCAAGCCGCTGGCCGAGGAGACCGAATGGCTGGATGCCTACCGGGCGATCAAGGACGCTTCCATTCCCCGGGCGACCTACAACGGCATCAAGCGCGGCCTGAGTGTGATCCCGGACGCCGCCACGCAGCTTGGCAAGTCGGTGCGCAACGCCTCGACCCTGACCGGTGCGGTGCAGACCCTGGGCGCATTGGGCGGTGGCTTCGCGGCGGTCGGCAAACTGCAGGAAGCGGCCACTCGCGGCATCAGCAATCCCTATCTGAAAACCGCTGCCAGCCAGTTGACCAACGCCGCCGGTTCGGCTGCGGTGTTCGCCGGCTGGACCACGGCGGGCCTGGTGACCGACCCGGCGAGCAAGGCGGTGGAGCAGGTGGTCGACAAGGTCACGCAAGGCATCGGCGGGGGCTTCGACCAGATGTATGACGCCAGCGCGCCCCATGCGTCAGCGGGTATCGCCAAGGCCAAGGCGGGGCTGGGTCAGCTCAAGGACGCGGCCGTCGACAAGGCCAATACCACCGGGGCGGCGGTCCGCCAGCAGGTCGACAACCTGACCCGTCGCCAGCCTCGCGCGCCTGACCAGAGCTATCTGGACATGGCCTAGGATCAGGCAAGCGCCGTTTTGCCACCGGTCGGGCACGTTTGCCTGATCGGTAAACATCCGCTCCGGACATTCGTGCGGTCGTTCCAGCCGGACGAATTCCGCCTGTAGATAAATCAACTACTTGGCGGCGTTAATCAATAATCGGTAGTTGAATAGTCCGCTGAGTTATATGACGGTCGAGCGGGATTATTGCGAAAAGCATGGTGAATGGCGCTGTTCACGGAATCGCCAACTTTTCGTGAACTTGTACAATTGTGCTTTTATTCAAAACAGTCGAACTCCTGACTGACGGTTTGATCCAAACTGTCGACGCCATCAGGACTGCCATCGAGCGGATCGCTGCCGGATTTACGGCACGGGCCGCACGAAAGGGTCTATTCTGTGCGAATGCGGACAGTCGCGGGTTCAATTAACCGTTCGGTTAAAACGCGGTCCGCGGGTTGTTTTTCGGTCATGTACGCAAGCCAGGAAGTAAAAGCCGCCGTTGTTCGATGTGCCGCTTTTATATTGTCGAGGAAGGCAACTATCCGAGCATCTTGCTCACATCAACCGGTATTGACACTTGGAGCAATCGGTTATGAAGAGACAATTGATTTGGGGCCTGACGGTTTCCGTACTGGCCTTGGGTGTGTCGGCTGCGTATGCGGCCACGGATGTGAATGAAGGCAAGACAGTCGCTGAATACGGCTCGGATAAAGTTGGCCCCAACAAAACCGCTTCCGACGGCAGCGACAAGGTCGGCGCCGGCAAACTGGCTGCGGATGGTGCGGATCGTGTGGGTGCCAATCGTGTGGCTGCGGATGGTGCCGATCATGTTGGTGCCAATTCCGTAGCTGCGGATGGTGCGGACCGTGTGGGTGCCAATCGCGTAGCTGCGGATGGCGCAGATCACGTCGGTGCCAACGCTGTTGCGGCTGACGGCGCAGACCGTGTGGGTGCCAATCGTGTTGCTTCCGATGGTGCAGATCATGTCGGCGCCAATTCCGTAGCTGCGGATGGTGCAGATCGTGTGGGTGCCAACCGTGTCGCCGCTGATGGCGCAGACCGTGTCGGTGCCAATCGCGTTGCCTCTGACGGTGCAGACCGTGTGGGTGCCAATCGCGTTGCTTCGGATGGAGCAGATCGTGTGGGTGCCAACCGTGTCGCCGCTGATGGCGCAGATCGTGTCGGTGCCAATCGCGTTGCCTCTGACGGTGCAGACCGTGTGGGTGCCAATCGCGTTGCTTCGGATGGAGCAGATCATGTCGGCGCCAACGCTGTTGCGGCCGACGGTGCAGACCGTGTGGGTGCCAATCGTGTTGCTTCGGATGGCGCAGATCATGTCGGCGCCAATGCTGTTGCGGCCGACGGTGCAGACCGAGTAGGTGCTAATCGTGTCGCTTCTGACGGTGCAGATCGCGTAGGTGCCAACCGCGTTGCTTCTGACGGTGCAGATCGCGTAGGTGCCAACCGCGTTGCTTCTGACGGTGCAGATCGCGTAGGTGCCAACCGCGTTGCATCTGACGGTGCAGATCGCGTAGGTGCCAATCGCGTTGCTTCCGACGGTGCAGACCGCGTGGGTGCCAACCGTGTCGCTGCTGATGGCGCAGATCGTGTAGGTGCTAATCGCGTTGCATCTGATGGCGCTGACCGCGTAGGTGCTAACCGCGTTGCGTCGGACGGTGCTGATCGTGTCGGCGCTAACCGCGTTGCATCTGACGGTGCTGACCATGTCGGTGCCAACTCGGTGGCTGCCAATGGTCAGCCAGAGCGTGGCCTGGCCGCTGATGGTGCCGACAAGGTAGGTGCATCGAGGGTGGCTGAGGGCAAATGGGATCGCATGAAATTTCGCGAAGTGGCCGGGGAAGCCGACTACGACCGTCTGACCAGATAACCCCTGTAGCCGCCTGGCTTGCCAGCGGTGGCGCCCTTGAGTGCGCCGACGCCGGTGAGCCGGACTGCTACGGATAGCGGGTTGAACCGAAGGTCTGCGGACACCACAAAACCTGTGGGAGGGAGCTCTGCTCGCGATAGCGCAGAGTCAGACAACACAGCACCGACTGACCCACCGCCATCGCGAGCAGAGCTCCCTCCCACGGCCTTCGGCCAGAAGCAAAAAGCAAACGATTCGATCGCTAGATTCAGTTCCTCGCCATCCCTACCAGCGGCATAATCGATCCTCATCCATGAACCCACGGTTCTCTATCGGATAAGGACAACCCATGCCCGCCAACCCCGCTGACACTGACCTCGCATCCCCCGCACGCCCGGTCCACTTGCCCGGCCTGATTGCCTTTGAATGCGTTGCCCGGCACCTGAATTTCGCCCGCGCCGCCACCGAGCTGGAGGTTACGGCCACGGCCATGTCCAAGACCATCAAGCAACTGGAATTGCAGATGGGCGTGCGCCTGTTTAACCGCACCACGCGCAGCGTCGGGCTGACCGAATCCGGCGCGCAGTTGCTGGAAACCCTGGCGCCGGCACTGGAGCAGATTCGCAGTTCGGTGCAGCGGGTTCACGACACCGCCAGTCGCCCCTATGGCGCGCTGAAGATCAACACGTCCTATGTGGCCTACGCCGTGCTCATCGAGCCGCACCTGCCAGCGTTCATGCAGCGCTACCCGGACGTGACGCTGGACATCACGCTGGACAACGGCCTCAGCGACATCGTCGGCGAAGGCTTCGATGTCGGCATCCGCCTCGGCGAAGCGTTGCAGCGGGACATGGTGGCCGTGCCGGTGGGCACCGCGCAGCCGTTGGTGGTGGTGGCGTCACCGGACTATCTGGCGCGCTCGGCGCCGCTGAATACCCCGCAAGACCTGCTGGCTCACGATTGCATCCGCCAGCGTTTGAGCAGCCGCTCGCGCTTTCTGGACTGGACCTTCCTCAGCGGCACTGGCAAAAGCCGCCACACCGTGGAAATCGACGTCAAGGGCCGGCTGATTCTCGACGAAATGCGCACCACGCTGTCTGCCGCGAAGCAGGGCAACGGGCTGGCGCTGGTGTTTCGCCGTTTTGCTGCCGAGGAACTGGCCAGCGGTGAGCTGCTGCCGGTGCTGGACCGCTTTCAGCCGCCGGGAGAGACCTTCTACCTGTATTACCCCAACCGCGCGCAGATGCCCGGGAAACTGCGGGTGTTCATCGACTTCCTGCAGGCGGCTCACCGTCCGGGCGGTTGAATCCCGTCGCGCTGCCTGCGGTCTACGCTATGTGCCATGAAGCCCGACACCCCGATCGGGCTGCACCATGTTGCTCGGCAACAGGAGGCAAGCAATGACCCACAAAAATACGATCTGTCTCTGGTTCGAAGGCGCGGCGCTGGACGCGGCGACTTTCTATGCGAAAACCTTTCCCGACAGTGCGGTGGTGGCCGTACACAAGGCGCCGGGGGATTACCCCTCGGGCAAGGAAGGCGATGTCCTGACCGTGGAGTTCACGGTGATGGGCATTCCCTGCCTGGGCCTGAACGGCGGGCCTATCTTCAAGCACAACGAGGCGTTCTCGTTTCAGGTAGCGACCGACGATCAAGAGGAAACCGACCGCTTCTGGCAGGCCATCGTCGGCAACGGCGGCGAAGAGAGCGTGTGCGGCTGGTGCAAGGATAAATGGGGCATTTCCTGGCAGATCACCCCGCGCATCCTGACTCAAGCCATCAGCAGCCCCGATCGGGAGGCGGCCAAACGCGCGTTCGACGCGATGATGGGCATGGTCAAGATCGACATCGCCGCCATCGAGGCGGCGTTGAAGGAGTAAGCCTGGCCGCTACGTGATCACGCCGCCGCGGGTGCTTCGCTCACGGCGTTCTGCACCAGATCGATGAACGCATTCAGCGCCGGCGAGCGGCCGCCCCGGCGCCAGGTCAGCCAGATGTTCAGGTAACGGAATTCCTCGCTGAGCGGGTAGGCGTTGACGTTGCGGCTGCCGGGCATGCTCTCCAGCATGCTGCGCGGCACCATGGCCACGCCGGCCCCGGCGGTGACGCAGGCGAGCATGCCGTGGTAGGACTCCATCTCGAAGATCTTGCCGGGCGTCGCCATGTCGGCCTTGAACCACGCCTCGAAGTGGCGGCGGTACGAGCAGTTCTGGCGAAAGGCATAGACGGTCTTGCTGACCACGTCCTGGGCGCGGGTCACCGGCTCGTGGCTGGCGGCGGTGATCAGCAGCATTTCCTCCTCGAACAGCTCGATGCCTTCCAGCTCCGGATGGCGCAGCGGGCCGTCGACGAAGGCGGCGCTCAAGCGGCCCGACAACACGCCGTCGATCATGTCGCCGGAGGGCCCGGTGCTCAGGTCCAGCTCGACCTTGGGGTAGCGCTGGTGAAAATCGGCGAGCAGGGAAGGGATGCGCACGGCGGCGGTGCTTTCCATCGAGCCCAGGGAAAACACCCCTTGTGGCTCAGAACCCGAGGTGGCCTGGCGGGCTTCTTCGACCAGTTCGAGGATGCGCCGGGTGTAGTCGAGAAAGGTCCAGCCGGTGGCCGACAGACGCAGGCGCAGTTTCTCGCGGATAAACAGATCGACCCCCAGTTCCTGCTCCAGCTGCTTGATCCGCGTGGTCAGGTTCGACGGTACGCGGTGCAGGCGCTGGGCGGCGGCGGTGATGCTGCCTTCTTCGGCAATGGCCTTGAACAGTTCGAGTTGGGTCAGGTCCATAGGGCTCTCGCAGTCTTTCTCTTTTGGAGAATGTTTTTTTGATAATTATTCATTATCGGAAATTTTGTGCAGAGCCTATCGTGGCGCCAGGACTTCAGCAACGGGCGCCTGCCCGGTGGTGAACGTCAAACCACAACAGGAGGCATTCCGTCATGTCGAAACACGTATCCCCGTCGCACGCCATTTCGCTGAACCCTGCAACCGGCCAGGTGTTCGCCGAGTATCCCTTCGAGCAGGCCGCCGATCTGGAGCGCGCACTGAGCCGCGCCGCCACCGGCTTCAAGGCCTGGCGCAAAGAGCCCGTGAGCGTACGCGCCGAACAGCTGCGCAAGATGGCCAGGGCCCTGCGCAACAACGCCGAAGCCATGGCGCAGATGATGACCGCCGAAATGGGCAAGCCGATCGCCCAGGCCCGTGCCGAAGTGGAAAAAAGCGCGGTGACCTGCGAGTGGTACGCAGAAAACGGCCCGGCCATGCTGGCCCCGGAAAAGACCCCGGTGGAAAACGACAAGGCCTATATCGACTACCTGCCACTGGGTTCGATTCTGGCGGTAATGCCGTGGAACTTCCCGATCTGGCAAGTAATGCGCGGTGCGATCCCGATGATCCTCGCCGGTAACACTTACGTGCTCAAGCACGCGCCGAACGTCATGGGCAGCGCCTACCTGCTGCGCGACGCCTGGGCTGAAGCGGGCCTGCCTGAAGGCGTGTTCGAAGTGATCAACGTCACCAACGAAGGCGTGTCCAGCGCCATTGCTGACTCGCGCATCGCCGCTGTGGCGGTGACTGGCAGTGTGCGTGCCGGTTCGGCCATCGCTGCTCAGGCCGGCGCAGCACTGAAGAAATGCGTGCTGGAGCTGGGCGGTTCCGACCCGTTCATCGTGCTGGCCGATGCCGACCTCGATGAAGCGGTGAAAGCCGCCATGGTCGGCCGTTACCAGAACAGCGGGCAGATCTGCGTGGCGGCCAAGCGCATCATCGTCGAAGAAGCCGTGTTGCCAGCGTTCACCGAAAAATTCGTGGCGGCGGTCAAGGCGCTGAAAATCGGCGATCCGCTGGCCGAAGAGAACTACATCGGCCCGATGGCGCGCTACGACCTGCGCGACGAGCTGGACGGCCAGGTGCAGGCGACCCTCAAGGAAGGCGCCAGCCTGTTGCTGGGCGGCCACAAGCTGGAAGGCGAGGGCAACTACTATGCGCCGACCATTCTCGGTGACGTGCGTCCGGGCATGACCTCGTTCAAGGACGAGCTGTTCGGCCCTGTGGCTTCGCTGATCATTGCCCGCGACGCCGAGCATGCCGTGGAACTGGCCAACGACAGTGAATTCGGCCTGGCCGGCAGTGTCTGGACCGCCGATGTCGCCAAAGCCCGCGACATCGCTGCGCGCCTGGAAACCGGTGGCGTGTTCATCAACGGCTACACCGCCTCCGACGCCCGTGTACCGATTGGTGGCGTGAAGAAAAGCGGTTTCGGCCGTGAACTGTCGCACTTCGGCATCCGCGAATTCTGCAACGCGCAGACCGTGTGGCTGGATCGTCGCTGAGTGGTGGTGATCGGGTGAGAAAAAAAGGCCGGCATTTGCCGGCTTTTTTTTGCTATTCGGGTGCTCATACAGGGCACGACGAAGCTTTTGATTCTGGCCGAAGGCCGTGGGAGGGAGCCCTGCTCGCGAAAGCGTTGGGTCAGTCGATGTTGTAGCGTCTGACCTGACGTCTTCGCGAGCAGGGCTCCCTCCCACAGGTTGTCATTCGTGCATCACACCGTCTGAGCTGGCCATCGAGATGATCGAACGGCGCTTGACACCTGTGCAATTACACATATGATGGCCGTCATGAAAACACTTCAAGGCGTCAACCTTTGTCATTGTCTTGCGGCCAGACGCCATGCGCGCCTGCTGACGCGGCTGTACGACCGGCATTTGGCGGCGGTGAACCTGTCGGTTTCGCAGTTTTCGATCCTGGCGTTGATTCATCAACAGCCGGGCATCCTGATCGCCGAGCTGGCGGACCTGATGGCCATGGAACGCACCACCTTGCTCCGCGCGCTCAAGCCGTTGCAGAGCGAGGGCTTGCTGATCAGTGAAGCGGAGGGCGCACGCGCTGCCATTCGCCTGACACTGTCGGCGCAGGGCCGGGTCAAGCACGATCAGGCCGAGGTGTTCTGGGAGGCGGCACAGCAGGAGCACGAACAGACGACCGGAGTCGAGGCAGCAACCTCCTTGCGTTGCGCGCTTTTCGAGCAGGACTTCGGCGGCTGATTTTTATTTGGCTGTAGATTGTGCAATTACACACTTGAGCGCTAATCCTGCGTTTCTTAACTGCTGAGGGCTATACGATGAATGTCAAAGGATCCGTTGTTTTTGTAACTGGCGCCAACCGTGGCCTGGGCCTGGCGTTCGCCCGCATCGCCCAGGCGCAGGGCGCCGCCAAGGTCTACGCCGGTATGCGCAACACCGCAGGTTTTGATGTCCCCGGCATCATTCCGGTACAGATGGACGTTACCGATCAGGCCTCTATCGACGCCGCGGCCGCCCTGTGCGCCGACACCACGCTGCTGATCAACAACGCGGGCATTGCCACGCTGATGAACGGCCCGCTGGATCAGAACATGATCGAGCTGTCGGAGCATTTGATGAACACCAACTTCTACGGCGTGATTCGCGTCAGCCAGGCCTTTGCGCCGGTTCTGCAAAGCAACGGCGGCGGGGCGATCATCAACGTACTGTCCGACGTGACCTGGTTCAGCGTGCCAATGCTGGCGGCCTACGCGGCGACCAAATCCGCCACATGGAGCTTCACCAACGCCCTGCGCCTGCAACTGCGCCCCGACAACGTGGCTGTGCTGGGGCTGCACGTCGGCTTCATCGACACCGACCTGACTCAAGGCTTCGACGTACCGAAATCCAGCCCGCAAGCGGTGGTAGAAGCCACGTTCTCGGCGCTGGAAGCCGGCAAGGAAGAAGTGCTGGCCGACGAAGGCACGCGCGCTATCAAGTCGACACTGTCGTCGGACGAAGCGATGTACTTCAACCCGCCGGTTGCGGGGTGAGGTTTGCGTGGTGATTCGGTTTGTTGGCGGTGGCTATCTTGAGAACGTCACCGCCGGCAAGCCGGACTGCTACAGGGGTTGTGGACACCAACGGGGTTGGAGTCACCGCAGGACTTTGTGGGCGGGGGCTCTGCTCGCGATAGTGTCCTTTCAGCCATTAATGCACTGACTGACCCACCGCCTTCGCGAGCAGAGCTCCCTCCCACGGCCTTCGGCCAGAGTCAAAAGCAGATAGCACGTATTTATCCGTAGCAGCCCGTCTTGCCGGCGGTGGCGATCTTAAGGCCGCCTTCGCGGGCAAGCCCGCTCCCACAGGGAATGCGCTCGCTTGGCTTTTGCTTTTCAGCTTTTGATCTTGGGGCCCCGTCCCAGAAGGCCAAACGCAGGCGATGTGGAGTGGGTTGAGCGACAGGATGTCGCGAGAGCCGCGTGGGCCATGGATGGCCCATTTGCGGCGGGCCCACGGAGCATTGCCGGAGTGAGGGCATGCCGAGCCTAGGCGAGGCACCGTATGGCGGGGTAAAGAGCCCTTGGTTACTTGGGGCTTTTCCAAGTAACTCGCCGTCAGGGGAAACAAGGCTGCGTTAGCAGCTACAGCGTCAGGCCAGACACACCGAGTGCACAGGTTTTACGACGACTTCGTCGCCGGTCGCAGGGCAAGCCAGCTCCTACAGGGAGTGTGTGTGTCGCCGGCTTTTGATCTGGCTTTGGATTTTGATCTGGGGCCCCGTCCCAGAAGGCCGAACGCAGGCGATGTGGAGTGGCGCCGAGCGGCATGGATGCCGCGAGAGCCGCGTGGGCCATGGATGGCCCATTTGCGGCGGGCCCACGGAGCGTCGCCGGAGTGAGGGCATGCCGAGCCTAGGCGAGGCACCGTATGGCGGGGATAAGAGCCCTTGGTTACTTGGGGCTTTTCCAAGTAACTCGCCGCCAGGCGAAACCAAGCTGCGTTAGCAGCTAAAGGCGTCAGACCAGACAAACCGAGGACACAGGATTTACGACGACTGCGTCGCCGGTCGCAGGACAAGCCAGCTCCTACAAGGTCTGCGTAACTCGCCGTCAGGCGAAATAAGGCTGCGTTAGCAGACTCGGCGGAGTAACTGACACACCGCACACACAGGATTTACGACGACTTCGTCGCCGATCGCGGGCAAGCGCGCTCCTACAGCCGGTCGCAGGACAAGCCAGCTCCTACAAGAGTCGCGTCACTCAGGAAAAAGCACCTGAAACTGATCGGCCAGCGCATTCCCCACCTGCTGCTTCAGCACCTCGATGAACCGCTTGATCTTCGCATCGACAAACTGACGCGACGTATACACCGCATACACATTGCGCTCATCCGTGTGATAGTCCGGCAACACCCGCACCAGCGTGCCTGCACGTAAATCATCGATGGCCGAGAAACCGGCCAGCAAACCGATGCCCGCACCGGCGCGCAGCGCCACCGCCATCGACTCCATGTCATTGACACTCAAATACGGCCCGCTCGGGCTGAACGTTGCGCTGTCGTTGCGGCTGCTGAGTTGCCACGCGTCCGGCGCGTAATCCACAGTGCTCAAACGCACGCAGGCGTGATCCGCCAAGTCTTCCGGGTTCAACGGCGCCGGGTGCTTTGCCAGATAATCCGGCGATGCCGCCAGCACGCAACGACTGACGCCGATCTTCTGGCTGACATACGCCGAATCCGGCAATGTCCGCGCAATCAGTACCGAAATATCGAGCTGATCCTCCAGCAGATTGGGCATGCGCTGCGACAGCAACAACTCCACCGTCACCTCGGGAAACTGTTCACGAAACGCCAGCACCGCGTCGGTCACCAGATGGCGCGCGAGGCCGGGCACGCAATGCACGCGCAGTTTGCCGCGCGGCGCCTGCAGCAGATCCCGCGCTTCGGCTTCGGCGTTTTCCAGGTCGGTGAGGATGGCCGTGCAACGCTCATAAAAGCGCCGCCCGGCATCGGTCACGCTTAGGCGCCGGGTGCTGCGCTGCAACAGTTTGGTGTTGAGCGACTCTTCCAGGCTCGACACCGCCCGGGAAACGTTGCCCACGGTGGAATCCAGATGGTTGGCCACGGCGGTGAAACTGCCCATTTCCACGACCTTCGCGAACACCGCCATATTTGAAAACTTGTCCATTGCGCCTTCCTGGTCGGGCCTGCTGTCGGTTTTCGGCATGATCCACGCAGGCCCGCAAGCGGGCAAGAACGGACGTGCTCAATTCTGCTGTTCCACACAACATTGATTCCCGCCGCCACGGCTAAATCAACGCCGGGCACCTCCATAGACTGCACAGCAACCGGCGCCCCCGCGCTTTGAAGCCAAGCTCTAGTGAAGGTGACTCATGAACGCGCTCTACGACTCGTTGTACTTGTTCATCGGCGGTGAATGGATTGCTGCCGAAGACCGGCAGACCGCTGCCGTCATCAACCCGGCCACGCAAGAAGAGATCGGCCGCGTGCCGCTGGCGACCACGGCGGACCTCGATCACGCTCTGGCCGTCACCGGTCACGCCTTCGATGTCTGGCGCCAGACCGTGCCAGCCGAGCGGGCCCGCGTGCTCAAGCGTGCCAGCGAGCTGATTCGCGAACGGGCAGAGCATATTGCCCGGCTGATGACCCTCGAAGAAGGCAAACCACTGGCCGAAAGCCGCGATGAAGTGCAGCGCGCCGCCGAGTATTTCGAATGGTTCGGCGAGAGCGCGCGGCGTATCGACGGCCGTGTGGTGCCGGCCAACCGCCCGGGCGTGTTGCAATTGGTCAAGCGCCAGGCCATCGGCCCGGTGGCCGCGTTCACACCCTGGAATTTTCCGGCCATTACCCCGGCACGCAAGCTCTCGGCGGCGCTGGCGGCGGGTTGCAGCGTGATCATCAAGCCCGGTGAGGAAAGCCCGGCCACCGCGCTGGCGCTGGCCCGTGCCCTGGATGACGCCGGCCTGCCCAAGGGCGTGCTGCAAGTGGTGTTCGGCGTGCCGGACGAGGTGTCGAAGCACCTGATTGCCGCGCCGGTCATTCGCAAAGTGACGTTCACCGGCTCGGTGCCGATTGGCCGACTGTTGTCGGCGCGGGCTGCCGAAGGGGTCAAGCCGATCACCCTTGAACTCGGTGGGCACGGTCCGGTGCTGGTGTTCAACGACGCCGATATCGAAAAGGCGGCGGTCGAAGGCGCGGCGAACCGTTTTCGCGGCACTGGCCAGGTCTGTATTTCTTCCACGCGCTTTCTGATCCAGCGCAACGCTTACGAGGTTTTTGCTGAGCAGTTCGTGGCAGCGACCCGGGCCTTGAAGATCGGCGACGGCCTGCAACCTGGCGTTCAGGTCGGGCCGCTGGCCAACGCCCGGCAACTGCACAAGATGGAAGCGTTGATCGCCGATGCGCTGGCCTGTGGCGCGCGGTTGCTGACTGGCGGCAAGCGCATTGCCGGTGCCGGGTTTTTCTTCGAACCGACCGTGCTGGCGGACGTGCCGATGACCGCGCGGATCATGCACGAAGAACCGTTCGGGCCGATTGCCGTGCTGATGCCGTTCGACACCCTGGCTGGCGGTCTGGCCGAAGCCAACCGTCTGCCGTATGGCCTTTCGGCGTATGCCTTTACGAGCAATGCGCGCACCGCCATTGATGTCGCCGACGGTCTGGAGGCCGGGATGATCGGCATCAACCAGTACCGCATCGTCGCCACCGAACTGCCGTTTGGCGGCATGAAGGAAAGCGGCCACGGCTCCGAAGGCGGCGTGGAAGGCATCGAGCATTACCTGACGCACAAATTCATCAGCCAGGTCTGAGCTGCATCGACCCGCGCTTCCCTCACCCACACAGCAAGCGCGTTGCCGGCCGAGCGGCAACGCCGACGAATTTCCGAGCGGAGAACACCTTTATGAAAGCCATCACCTTCGACACCTTTGGCGACGCCGATGTCTTGACCCTCAACGACGCGCCGACGCCCCAGGTGCGGCCTGCCGACCTGCTGGTGCGGGTCTACGCCGCTGGCGTCAATCGCGCCGACCTGACGCACCGCACCGGTGGTTATGGCTGGCCGGACTTTGGCGACTCCACGATCATGGGCCTGGAGATCTCCGGCGAGGTGGTCGAAACCGGTAGCGAAGTCAGCGGGTTCAAGGTCGGCGACCGGGTCATGGGCGTGGTCGGTGGCGGCGCCTATGCGCAATTCGCCCGCATCGACTACCGCATGGCGATGCCGATCCCCGAACAGCTGGATTACGTTCACGCGGCGGCGATTCCGGAAGTGTTCGTGACGGCCCACGAAGCGATGATCCATCTGGGCCGCTTGCAGGCGAGTGATTCGGTGCTGGTCCATGCCGCTGCCGGCGGCGTCGGTTCGGCGGCCGTGCAGTTGGCCCGAGCGACTGGCGCCAGAGTGTTCGCCACCACCGACGCCAGCAAGCGCCAAGCCGTCGAGCAATTGGGCGCGGATGTCGTCATCGACTACAAGTCCGAAGACTTTGCCGAGGTGATTGCCCGTGAAACCGACGGGCGAGGGGTGGACGTGATCATCGATTTCATCGGCGCACCGTACTTCGCCCGCAACTTCGCCTCGCTGGCCCATGGCGGTCGGCTGGTGCAAGTGGGGATTCTCGGTGGCGGCGGGCAGGTGACGGTGGCGCTGGAGCAGATTCTCTACCGGCATGTGCAGATCATGGGCACGGTGATGAAATCCCGCCCACAGGCGGAAAAGCACGCGATGATCCGGCGTTTTCGCGATCACTGGCTGGAACATTTCGACGGTGCCGCGAGTCTGTTGCCAGTAGTCGACAGCACCTTTGCGCTGTCCCGTGCTGCCGATGCACACCGCCGGATGGAATCGTCGGCCAACGTCGGCAAAATCATCCTGACCATGAAGGATGAGGATTTGCGTTGAGGTGACGATCGTCGCCGAACCACGGGCTGCGTCGCGCCTTCGGGCGTTTGCTGATAGGCTTCTTACAGCTCAATTCAGGCTCCCCAGGAGCAATCATGAACGTACTGCACGCCGTCTGTCCCGTGGAGTTGCCGCCTGGCACCCAGCTCTCTTCCCGAACTTCCGCCCAGGATGATCTTTCCGACATCGATCTGTTGCACAGCATTAGCGTGGCGCTGATCGGCGAACAGGATCTGGAAGCGCTCTACGGCAAGATCATCGACGCGGCGGTGTCCATCACCGGTTCGCAGTTCGGCACCATGCAACTGCTGTGTCCGCACGACCACGCGTCGGGGCATGGCGGCGAGCTGCAGCTGCTGAGCTCACGAGGGCTGCCGCCGGAGGCGGTGGGCTTCTGGCAGTGGGTCAACCCGACGGCGTACAGCAGTTGCACGATGGCGCTCAAGCTGGGGCAGCGGGCGATCATTCCCGATTTTGAAGAATGGGCAGACATTGCCGGCACCGAAGACTTGCAGGCTTTCCGTCGCGCCGGCATCCGCTCGGCGCAGACCACGCCGCTGCGTTCACGCAGCGGCAACCTGCTGGGCATGATTTCGACCCACTGGCGCCAGCCTCATCAGCCGTCCGAGCGCGACTTGCGCCTGCTCGACATTCTCGCGCGACAGGCCGCCGACCTGCTGGAACGGACCATGGCCGAAGAGGCCTTGCGAGCCCGTGAACAGGAACTGGCGCGCAGCTGCGCCAGCCTGCGCGAGATCGAAGAACAGCAACGGCAGACCGCTGCCAAACTGCGCAGGCTCAACGAAACGCTGGAGCAGCGTGTCGCCGAGCGCACGGCCAAGTTGATGCATGCCGAAGAAAAGCTGCGTCAGTCGCAGAAAATGGAGGCGGTCGGCCAGTTGACCGGGGGGCTTGCCCACGACTTCAACAACCTGCTGGCAGGCATTTCCGGCGCCCTTGAGCTGATGGGCCGGCGCATCGCCCAGGGTCGCCTGAGCGACATCGACAAATACATGGTCACCGCACAGGGCGCGGCCCGTCGTGCGGCGGCACTGACCCATCGCCTGCTGGCGTTCTCCCGGCGGCAGACGCTGGAGCCGCGGCCGACCAACGTCAACACGCTGATGTACGGCATGACCGAGCTGATCCAGCGCACAGCCGGACCGGGCATCGTGGTCGAGACACTGGGGGATGCCGAGCTGTGGCCGGCCTTCGTCGATGTCAGTCAGCTGGAAAACGCGTTGCTCAACCTCTGCCTCAACGCCCGTGACGCCATGCCGGACGGCGGGCGCATCAGCCTCAGAACTGCCAACCGGCAGCTCAATCGTGACGCGGCGCGCGCGTACGACGTGGCCGAAGGGCAATACCTGTGCCTGAGCGTGAGCGACACCGGCACCGGCATGCCGCCGGAAGTCATCGCCCATGTCTTCGAGCCGTTTTTCACCACCAAACCGATTGGTCAGGGCACCGGCCTGGGACTTTCGATGATCTACGGTTTCGCTCAGCAATCCGGCGGGCAGGTGCGCATCGAGTCGACCGTGGGTGAGGGCACGACGGTGTCGATCTACCTGCCCCGGCACCACGGCGCTGCCCCCGATGACGAGCACGCGCCGGACAAGACCGCTGTGGCCGTCGCCCGACACGGCGAGACGGTGTTGCTGGTGGACGACGAACCCACCGTGCGCATGCTGCTGGCCGATGTGCTCGGCGAACTTGGCTATACCGTGATCGAAGCCGCCGACAGCGCCGCCGGCCTCAAACTGCTGCGTTCCGATGTCCATATCGACTTGCTGGTGACCGACGTCGGCCTGCCCGGCGGCATGAACGGCCGGCAGATGGCCGAAGCCGGCGTGGAAGTGCGGCCCGGCCTCAAGACCCTGTTCATCACCGGTTACGCGGAGCATGCAGTTATCGGCAACGATCAGCTTCAGCCAGGCATGCAGGTGCTGACCAAGCCTTTCGCCGTCGATTCGCTGGGCGTCCGCGTCCGTGAGCTGCTGGCGCTGTAAGCCGTTCCTAGCTGCGTCCGGCCATTACACCGCCGTCGACGGGTAATACGGTGCCGGTGATCCACGACGCCTGATCGGACGCCATGAACAGAATCGCTTCGGCGACATCGGCGGGCTGGCCATTGCGGCCCAGCGGGTGGAATGCGTTGAACGTCGGCAGCACCGCCTTGACCTGTGCATCGTCCATGAATGTGTTGTAGACCGGCGTTTCGACGACTGCCGGTGCGACGGTGTTGATACGGATGTTGGAGGACGCCAGCTCGATAGCCAGATTGCGGGTCAGTGCATGCACCCCGGCATTGGCCGCCGAGTACGCCGCCGAAGGGGTCGCGCCGATGGCTTGCAGCGCCCAGAGCGAACCGGTCTGCACGATGGCACCGCCACCACGTTTCTGCATGGCGTTGGCGGCGGCCTGGGCCATGAAAAATTTGCCCTTGAGAATGATGTCGAGGAAGTCGTCGTAATCCTGTTCGTTCAGTTCCAGAAACGGCTTCGGATTAAAGACTCCTGCGTTGTTGATCAGAATGTCCACACCGCCGAATTCGTCGGTCGCCAGCGCCACGAGTCTGCGGGCCGTTGCCGGGGCGGCGATGTCGGCCGCCAGCGTGCGAACGTGCAGCCCCGTAGGGTCGATTTGTGTCGCGGCGCTTTCGAGCTTTGCTGCATCACGGCCGCTGATCACCACGCTGGCGCCTTCAGCCACCAGACGCCTGGCGACCTCTTTGCCGATACCTGAACCACCGCCGGTGACGATGGCGACTCTGGAAGAAAATCTTTTCATGCTGACAGTATCCTGTGCTCGTTGAGTGAGAAGCGCCGGTGGTGGCGGGTCGAAGGCGTGTTTGCCATGCTGACGTTCGTCACGGTGCTGGCTGCTATTCTTGGCGGCGAGCGCGAGGCTCACAAATCAGATCTTTTTTCCTGCCACTAAAGAAAATATTTAACGCATGAACACGCCGATGTACCTCAACGCCCTCAGGGCATTCGAAGCGGCTGCCCGGCATCAGAGCTTCTCGGCGGCGGCCGCCGAGTTGCATGTGACGTCTGCAGCAGTGGGGCAGCAAGTTCGTTCGCTGGAGTCATGGCTGGGGGTGCAGTTGTTCGTGCGTGCCCAGAGCGGTAATGCACGATTGGTGGCAACGGATGTCGCCCGTGAAGCGCTGCCAGATATCAGGGAAGGCCTTGACCGTCTGCGCATCGGCCTTGCGCGATTGAAGGAGGGGGCACTCGGCACGGGGCTGACAGTGACTGTCAGCCCGGCGTTCGCGGCCAAATGGCTGTTGCCGCGTATCGAGGATTTTCAGCGCGCACATCCGCGGATCGATGTGCTGCTGGATACCAATCTCAGGCCGGTGGATTTCCTCGCCGAAGGGATGGATATCGGCGTGCGCTATGGCACCGGTCACTGGCCGGGGCTGACGGCGACCCGGCTGATGGATGAGGAGATGTATCCGGTCTGCGCGCCCACGTACCCGCTGCTCAGGCAGGGTCGGCTGCCAGTGGAGAAGCTCGCGGAAGCGACCTTGATCCATGACCTGTCGATGGCAGGCGACCCCGCTTACCCGACCTGGAGAACCTGGCTCGATGCCTCCGGGTATGGCGATATCCACGCCGGGCACGGGCTGCGTATCAACAATTCGGCGGCGGTGTTGCAAGCGGCAATCGACGGTCAAGGGCTGGCACTGGGGCGTAGCGTGATGCTGCACGACGACCTGGCGGCCGGACGGCTGATTCGCCCCTTCGGTGAAACCCGTTGCCCGCTGGCGTTCGCCTACTACATCGTGCACCGGCCCGAGGTGGCCGAACTGGCAAAGGTCAAGGCGTTCCGCCAATGGTTGCTCGATCAGGCCGCGCCCCGGCAAGACAGTCAACGCTGAGGCCTGCCGATCAGGCGATTGATGAGTGTCATCAATCTGTATATTGAGCAAGGCTCATCAGTGGCGGAATGGATGCGAAGTAGAATGATGGCGCCCGTGGCGGTCAGTCTGCGGGCTTGTCCATTCGTTTGCGGAACCTCCGACATGAATCTCGACCGCGCCAACCTCGCTGATTTCGTCTATTTCCTCGCCATTGCCCGCCATCAGAGTTTCAGCCGCGCCGGCAAGGAGGTCGGCATCAGTGCGTCTGCACTTAGCCATGCCATCAAGGGGCTGGAATCGCGCCTCGGCGTGCGGCTGCTCAATCGCACCACGCGCAGCGTCACGCTGACGGCGGCGGGTGAGGAGTTGCACGACACCATCAGCAAACCCATGGACGAAATCGGCCAGGCGGCGGAGGCGCTCAACCGTTTTCGCGACGAACCCACCGGGCGTATTCGTCTGAATACTCTCAGCGACGCCGCCGACCTGCTGCTGGGGCCGGTGCTGCCGGTGTTCAACGATCGTTACCCGGAAATGCAGGTCGACCTGACCGTGACCAACCTCATCGTCGACGTGATCGGCAGCGGCCACGATGCGGGCATCCGTTACGGCGGCACGGTGCCCGAGGACATGATCGCGCAGCGCCTTTCGCCGGACATTCGCTGGGTGGTGGCGGGCAGTCCCGCTTATCTGGAGCGCTTCGGTGTGCCGCAGCACCCGAACGACCTGCTGCAGCACCGCTGCCTGCGCATTCGTCTGGGCAACGGCGCCATGTACGACTGGGAGTTCGAGAAGGACGGCGAGCAACTGGCCGTGGCCGTACCGGGCTGCATCACCATCGACGAGACCCGCGTCGGCTTCTCACTGACTCGTCAGGGCGCCGGGCTGATGTATGCGCCTGAACCGGCCATGGCGCCGCTGGTTGCGCGGGGTGAGGTGGTACGGGTGCTCGATGACTGGGCCAGCGTGGCGCCGGGCTTTCACATGTATTTTTCCAGCCATCGACAAGTGCCGATGGGGCTGACGCTGTTGATCGACCTGATTCGCGAGCTACAACCCATGGGCGCGTAAGCGGTTCCGAAAGCCTTTGGACGCCTTATCGCGAGGCCTCGTATTGTGCTTCGCTCACCGGCTCCAGCCATTCCACGCTTTTGCCGTCGCGGGACTCTTGAATCGCGATATGGCTCATGCCGGTGGTGGCCGTCGCGCCGTGCCAGTGTTTGACGCCAGGCGGAGTCCAGATCACGTCGCCGGGTTTGATCACGATCTTCTCGCCTCCGTCCTGTTGTACCCAGCCCGTGCCGGAGGTCACCACCAGCGTCTGCCCCAACGGGTGGGTATGCCACGCCGAGCGGGCGCCGGGCTGAAAAGTGACGGCACCAGCCGACACGGTTGACGGGGCGCGCGGCGCAAACAGCGGATCGACGCGCACGTTGCCGACGAAGTTGGCCGGCGCACCCATGATGGATGCCTGCTCGCCGTTGCGGACCACGCTCATGGTTTTCCCGGCCGGCGCGTCGGCGGCGCCAATGGAGGTGGCGACCATCCACGTCGTGGCCAGTGCAGACATTGCAGCGGCTGCTCTCATCGATGACTCCTGCTGACAAAGCGAAAGAACCCACACGCTAGTGGAGGGCGAGGGGCGCAACTACCCCGAAAATCCTGCATGAGGCGTTGAGCGTTGCTCACAAATCCATGGGTCGGGGGCCGGCCATTGATGAGCGATGCTCAGCGGCACATCCCGTTTGCGCCCGGTACTCCGTTCAGTCCGGGTTGATTACCGTGGTTTGCCCACACAATGGCTGTGCGGCCTCGCGCAGCTGCAACCGAGGAATCCACTCATGAGTTTTTCATTCGAACATCAGGTCGCGCTGGTGACTGGCGCAGCTTCCGGTATTGGCCTGGCCACTGCGCAGGCCTTTGCACGGGCCGGAGCGGCGGTGGCACTGGCGGACGTCAACGGCGACGCCGCACGGGCGGCCGCGCAAGCGTTGATCGCTGAAGGCTGTCGGGCCATCGCCATTCGCTGTGACGTGGCGGATGTGAATCAGGTTCAGGCCATGGTCGAGGAAACGGTCGCGACGTTTGGCCGTCTGGACGCTGCATTCAACAATGCCGGTGTCCAGAACGTGCTGGCCGAAACCGCCGATGCGACGGTGGAGGATTACGACAAGGTGATGGCGGTCAACCTGCGGGGTGTCTGGAGCTGCATGAAGTTCGAACTTGAACACATGCGTCGGCAGGGCAGCGGCACCATCGTCAACTGTTCTTCCCTGGGAGGGCTGGTCGGTGGCGCCGAACGTGGCAACTATCACGCTGCCAAGCACGGCGTCATCGGCCTGACCAAGAGCGCGGCACTGGAATACGCCGCCCGCAACATCCGTATCAACGCGGTGTGCCCCGGCCTGATCTGGACGCCGATGGCCGACCAGATGGTCGCGGCGGGGCAGGGTGAAGCGCTGGCAGGCATGACCCGGATGATCCCGATGGGACGTCATGGCCAACCGCAAGAGATCGCCGACACCGTACTCTGGCTCAGCAGCTCGACCTCAAGCTACGTCACCGGGCAGTCGATCTCGGTGGATGGCGGTTTCATCATGCGCTGAACCGCCAACACCGCCTGCCTGCGCAGGGCGCCTCACACCATGGCTTCAAGCACCTTGGTGGTGTCCGTGTACATCAGGAAGCTGGTGATCTTTCCGTGCTCCACCGACCACAGGTGGGCAAAGTCGGACGACATGGATTTGCCGGTGCTTTTGTAGGTGCCGGCATAGGTCCCGAACGATGTCACGCGGTTGCCCTCGACCATGAAATCGTGGGCCTTGGCGCTGAAACCGTCCCAGTCGGTCGCCAGGCGCACCAGCAGGTTATCGATCACCGCCTGCGGGCCGGTCCAGGTGCCGCTGTAATAAGGGAAGCGCTCGGCTTCGGTCCACTTCACCTGCTCGTCCAGCAGTGCCACGACCCCCGGCACATCACCGCGCCCGAGTGCGGCATAGAACTGACGAATGACATCCACGACGGCTTGTTGTTCGGTAGTGCGATTGGCGTTCGACATGATCGGTTCTCCAGTGATGAACGATCCTTCGGATGGGCGCGGCGGCTGGGCATTGTGCTCGTTCGCCGCGTGTCCTGATGGTGGGTAAACGTGTTCAGTCGGCCTGCGTGGGCAGGGTGTGCAGGAAAGCGCTGACCAGTCCGGCGATTTCATCGGGTGCGTCCTGCAAGGCGAAGTGCCCGGCGTCGAGAATGTGCGTCTCGGCTTTCGGCACGTCGCGCTGGAATGCCGCGACCTCATCGACCTGGAATGACGGGTCATAACGGCCCCAGATGATCAGCGTGCGCGGCTGGTGCGCGCGGAGCCATGCGCCCCAGGCCGGGTAGCTGGCGACGTTGTTCCGGTAGTCGTAGAACAGATCGGTCTGGATGTCCGGCTCGCCGGGGCGGGTCAGGAACGCGTACTCGTCTGTCCAGCGGTCGGGATCGATCAGTTCGGGGTGCGGGTTCGAACCGATATGGCGCTGTTTGGTGGTCTCCAGCGACAGAAAGACTGCGCGCAGTGACTGTTCATTGGCCGCGCGATTCGCCCAGAATTCGCGGCGCTTGGCCCACAGCGGGCCGAGCCCTTCCTCGTGGGACACCGCGTTCTGCACGATGAACGCCTGCACCCGTTCAGGATGCGCAACCGCCAGACGCATCCCCACCGGTCCACCGTAGTCCTGCATATACAAAGCGTAGTGCTTCAGCCCAAGGGTATCGGTGAAATGCTCGATGACATTCGCCAGGTGATCGAAGGTGTAGGCAAACGTGCTGGCCGCTGGTGCATCACTGTGGCCGAAACCCGGATAGTCGGGCGCGATGACGTGATACTGAGATGAAAGACGGGTCAACAGCGGTTCATACATCCGCGAAGACGAGGGGAAACCATGTAACAGCAACAGCGTGGGCGCGTCTGCCGGGCCGGACTCCCGATAGAAGATCGACAGCCCGTCCACTTGTACCGAGCGATAGTGCACGGCAGATGTTTGAGTGGCGGCAGAACCGCTTTCTGCAAACAGGGCACCCGTCAGCAAGAACAGCCCGGCGAGCAATGGTCTTGAGCGCTGTTTGAATCGTTCGAAAAACCCTCTGTTCATTGATGATTCAGCCAGTGTCTGTCCATTGGGTTCAGCAGCGCTGTCAACATTCAACATGGTCAAGTCCTCGGCGGAAGGGGTAACCGGTATGGGGTTGTGTTTGAGGTTATTGCTGGTTTAGTAACTTGTCAAATGTATTTTTGCCGGTTACTTTTGCTTGACCCCGGGACCTGCCGGAAATCTCTGAAAAACCAAGGACTGACCGATGCTCGAATTACGCCCCAACTGTGAGTGCTGCGACAAAGACCTGCCCGCCGCATCACCCGATGCCCTGATCTGTTCGTTCGAATGCACCTATTGCCAGCAGTGCAACGACAGCGTGCTGCATGGCATCTGTCCCAACTGCGGCGGTGAATTGGTGAAAAGGCCGGTGCGCCCGGCGAACAAGCTGGAGAAATTTCCCGCCTCCACCAGGCGGATAGGCAAGTGGTACGTCTGACGCCTGTGGTTGATCCGGCCGTCCGTTTGGGCGAGCCGGCATCAGGCGACAAGTGGCTGGGTTTTAGGTACTGATTCAGTAGTCAGTACTGATTTAGTAGTTGACCTTGTCGAGCTTAGTCACTACGGTATCAGTACTCACTAACGCTTCTCGCCCGACAGGCCGGAGACTTCCATGAATTGCGATATCAATGATGTCCGTTGCTCCATCGGCCGTGCCATGTGCCTGGTGGGGGAATCCTGGAGCATTCTGATCCTCCGCGATCTGGCTCAGGGCCTGTCGCAGTACGACGAATTTCGCAAAAGCCTGGGGATTTCCCCGAGCATGTTGAGCAAGCGGCTGAACCAGTTGATGGAAGCCTGCCTGGTCAAGAAAAGCCTTTATCAGGACAACCCGCCTCGCTATGCCTACTCGCTGACCGAGAAAGGCGAGGACTTTCTGCCGGTGATCGCGACGTTGTTGGCGTTCGGCAACAAGCACGCATCGCCCAACGGTATCGACACCCAGTTGATGGACAGCGCCACATTGCGCCGGATCGATCCGGTGGTCGTGGATGAACGCACCGGCGAAGCGCTGGACTTCAAGAAGATCGTTTTCGGCGGTGGCCCGGCCAACCCCGAGCAGAAAATCAAGACGCTGACCCGACGTGGGCTGCCACTCGACGCATCGGGCTGATCGACCCGCAATCAACCTCTGAAAAGTAAAAGCTCTGGCTGGCTGCTCGCGTTCGTTTGAGCACGGCAGGCGGGGCATTCTGCGCGCGTTAAAAGGTGCCGCAGGCTTCGTTGTGCGTGGTGGTACAGGATCTTAAAAAAACATTAGTAACCTATCAAAATATAATTGACAGGTTATTTGCGTCTGATAGTGTTTTCACCATCAAGTTGTTTGTCTGTCGTTGTTGTCATGCAGTTTCGTGCGGTTTGCCTTTGAACATCTGTTCTGAAAATCAAGTGTCCACTGGAACTTGTTATTTGGATGCAGGGGCTTGTTGCACCTGAATATCCGGCTACGGGTATTCGATTGATTCTTACGGTTAAACACACTCGCCGCTTGTTTCCTGAAGCGAAGTGAGCGCAGTCGTGCGCGCCATTACTCAAACTCTGTCGTGCTTCTCCAGGAGGCATCATGCAAATCAGTAATGAAACGGTCGCTCAGACCCCTCGTGTTCCTGTCCTGTTGTTCGCGGTGGCGGTGGGGGTGATCATCACCAACCTGTTCGCGCCACAGACGCTGGTCAGCCTGATGACCGGCGCGTTCAATCTGGATGCGTCCTACGGTGGCCTGATGGCGATGATCTCGCCCATCGGCTACGCCCTCGGTCTGCTGTTCATCGTGCCGCTGGCCGATCTGGTGGAAAACCGCCGTCTGGTGCTGACGATGCTCACCGTCGCCGGACTGTCGGCCGCAGGGGTGCTGCTCGCACCGAACTTCGTGTCGTTGCTGATCCTGCTGTTCGTGCTGGGTGCCGCGTGTTCGACCATCCAGGTGCTGGTGCCGTCGGCGGCATCGATGGCGGCGCCCGAAGAGCGTGGCCGGATCATCGGCGACATCATGAGCGGCCTGATGATCGGCATCCTGCTGTCGCGCCCCATTGCCAGCTTCCTCGCCGGTATCTGGGGCTGGAAAGCCTTCTACGTATTCAGTGCTGCGTCCATTGCCTTGCTGGGTCTGACACTGTCGATTCGCCTGCCGCAACGCCGGCCCGGACAGGTCATCACCTATCGTCAACTGATTGCGTCGATGTGGCACCTGTTCCGTGACGAAACCGTGCTGCGCAACCGCTCCATTTCTGCGGCCATCGTGATGGCAGCGTTCAACTTCTTCTGGACCACGATCGCTTTCGTGCTGGAAGGCGCGCCGTTTGAAATGGGCCAGAAGGGCATCGCCGTGTTCGCCCTGGTCGGTGCCGGTGGCGCTATTGTCACGCCGATGGTGGGGCGCTGGTCGGATCAGGGCCATGGTCGCCGCGTCACCAACATCGCGCATGTGGTGTTGATGGGCGGTTTCGTGCTCGCTGCCGTCTCCGGCGTCATCACCTCGGTGCCGGCGTTCGTCATGCTGATCGGCCTGGGCCTCAGCGCGGTATTGCTGGATGTCGGCGTGCTGGGCAACCACACCGTCGGCCGCTACATGATCAACCTGCTCAACCCGGCAGCCCGTGGGCGGATCAACGCGATCTTCGTGGCGGTGTTCTTCGTCGGTGGCGCCATCGGCTCGGCGCTGTCGGGCTTCCTCTGGGCCTCGGGTGGCTGGATGGCCGTCTGTGCCGGCGGCGTGGTACTGGGCCTGATCGCTGCAGTGGCGCCGAAGTGATCGTGTTGGCCAGAAAGCGTTCGCTGAACCGTGTCTACCACCTGCTCGACATCCGGAATTGGGCGTCGGTGCAGGCCCATGGACTGCTCAGCACGGCAAGACTCGCGCAATTGAGCGACAACCAGGCCCCTCACCAGCTGTCGATTCAGCGGCTGGTGGAGGAGAGGTTTTCCTGTGGCGCCTACGTACGCGACCAGCGCCCGATGCCGCCCCGGGCACTGATGCGCTGCCTGACTTCGGGCGTGCGCCCGGAAGACTGGTACCGCCTGCTGAATTCCAGAGTGTTTTTCTGGATCGATGCCAAGCGCTTGAGCCGTCAGCACCTGGCCTGTGGCGACCGGGACCAGATGGTGCTGGTCATCGACGCGCAACGCCTGCTTGAAGTGCATGCCGAGCGTGCAGCGGTCAGCCCGATCAACACCGGCAACGCCTTGCGGGCGGCCGCGCCGCGCAATCTTTCGACCTTCGTGCCTTACGCATCCTGGGTAGATGACGGCTGGGCCCACGAACGCATCCCGCACGCGGCGCCCAGATCGGCCACCCACAAACCGGTTGAACTGACCGTCGCGGAGGCCGTGCCGGATGTTTGTGATTACGTCATTGAAGTGGTGTCACTGAAGGCGGGGCAGGCGTTTGCGTGAGGCGCAGCGTTGTCTGGGGTGACGCCATCGCGAGCAGAGCTCCCTCCCACAGGATTGATGTTGTCCGGACTGCTACGGGTTTGGTCACCCATTGGAGATGCGGCAAACACAAACTCTGTGGGAGCGGGCTTGCCCGCGAAGACGGTGGGTCAGTCGGCACAGCGTTGTCTGGGCTGACGCCTTCGCGAGCAGAGCTCCCTCCCATGGGATTGATGTTGTCCGGACTGCTTGGGTTTGGTCACCCATTGGAGATGCGGCAAACGCAAACTCTGTGGGAGCGGGCTTGCCCGCGAAGACGGTGGGGCGTCAACACAGGATTGTCTGGACTGACGCCTTCGCGACCCTCGCAAGCTCGGATCCCTCCCACGGCCTTCGGCCAGAAGCAACAGCATTCGGTGTTCACCGATCCGTAGCAGTCCGGCTTGCCGGCGGTGGCAATCTCAAGGAATTCACCGCCGGCAAGCCGGACTGCTACAGGTTGTGATGTCGGCTCAAAACCTGGCAGGCACCACAAAACCTGTGGGAGGGAGCTCTGCTCGCGAAAGCGGTGGATCAGTCAACACAGGATTGTCTGGACTGACGCCTTCGCGACCCTCGCAAGCTCGGATCCCTCCCACGGCCTTCGGCCAGAGGCAGCGGTGTTCGCTGGCCCGTAGCAGTCCGGCTTGCCGGCGTAGCGGTCTTGCGGGCAAGGCAGGCGATTGTTCAGGAATGCCCTTGCGGTTGCCGGTCCGCCAAATCTTCCAGCAGATCTGCCGATGGAACAAAAAACAGTCCGCCGGTCACTGCCGTGCTGTAGTCGAGCAACCGGTCGTAATTGCCGGCAGGTCGGCCGACGAACATGTTCTCCAGCATGATTTCCAGGGTTTCCGGCGTGCGGGAGTAGCCCACGAAATAGGTGCCGAACTCGCCAGAACCTGGCTTGCCGAAGGGCATGTTGTCGCGGACGATTTTCAGTTCTTTGCCGTCTTTGGTCACGGTGGTCAGTGCGCTGTGGGAGCAGGTGGGTTTCACTGCGTCATCGAGTTCGATGTCGGACAGTTTCGTGCGGCCAATGACGTTTTGCTGAGCTTCGACGGTCAGGCTGTTCCAGGCATTCATGTCATGAAGGTACTTTTGCGTCATGACATAACTGCCGCCGGCAAAGGCCGGGTCTTCGTCGCCGATGATCGCGGATTCGACCATCTTTCTTCCAGTTGGATTTTCCGTGCCGTCGACAAAGCCGATGATGCTGCGCATGTCGAAAAACCTGAAGCTCTGCACCTCATCGACCACGGTTGCGGCATCGCCCAGTGCTGCGCACAGCTGCGTGGCCAGCTCGAAGCAGGCGTCCATCCGTTCTGCCCGGATGTGCAGAAGAATATCGCCGGGTGTGGCCGGCGCACGCCGCTGCGGCGGGCCGAATTCCTTGAAGGGATGCAGCAATGCAGGGCGGGGCAGACCGAACAGCTTGTCCCAAGCGTCGGACGCGAACCCGCAGACGCAAGACAGGTTCCCATCGGGCGCTCGCTTGCCGACGGATCGGGTCAGTGCCGCCACATCCCCACACCAGGCTCTCACCCTGTCCAGCGAGCCGCCGGGCGTGAGGGTGGCAACCATGAAAATGGCGTACCGGGTGATCGGCGTGCAGACGTTTTGGGGTTCACCGGTCGTATCAGTCATAGCGAAATAGCCCTTGAACGCTTTCAGCGCAAAGCGGATGAATGAGGGCGCGTGCGGCGCTGCGTGAGCTTAGATAATTCGCAAGGCTTTTCAAATCAGCCTGCCCGGCCTTCACAGGCTCAGGAAGCAGGGGCTCGGTTGACTCACTTGGCGCAGGCCGTGTCCGGCCAGGTAGCCATCCGATATTGGCTGTCGGATAATGCGCCACAGGTTCATATCTGACGTCAGGTCAGCTACCAAGGAGTCATTGATGGTCAAGACGCGTCCACGCCCTGCGGTCAACGGCGTTGCCTCAGCAGACCGGGTGCTTACGGTCCTCTCCGCCTTTCGTCTGGGAGATACGGCGCTGAGCCTTGTCGAGCTCGTCGAGCGAACGGATCTCATCAAGAGCACCATCATGCGACTGATGGTTTCGCTGGAAACCTATGGCTTCGTCAATCGTCTTGCGGACGGTCGCTATATGCTCGCCAGTGAAGTCATGCGCCTGAATGCCGTTTATCAGGATGCACTGGATCTTGAGCGACATGTTCTCCCCAGGCTGCACAAGCTGACGGACGAAACGGGGGAAACGGCCTCGTTCTACGTTCGTCACGGTGCCTATCGTCTGTGCCAGTACAGGGTCAATTCCCCCCATCGTCTGCGGCTTCATTTGCAGCCCGGTGATATGCGTCCGATGGACGGTGCGGCCAGTGCCGAAGCGCTGCGCACGCCGTACAGCAGCGCGAAAGAGGGGCTGGAGCCTTTCTACTCCAGTGGCGCCACCGACCCGCACGCGGCGTCGATGGCGCTGCCCATCTATGGCCCGCTGCATGAAATCGTCGGTGCCATCGTGTTGTCGGGCCCGGCTATGCGCCTTACCAGCGATTACGCGAAATCGATCCGGAACGTGTTCGTGGAAGTGGCGGAGGACCTGACGCGCAGCCTGGGTGGCAGCAGCGCGCGGGAAGACAAGGGCGCCAGCCGCGCCCCTGCATTGGAAGATATCAACTGAAACCGTACAGACTCACCGGGTTGTCCAGCAGGATCCGCTTGCGGTCCTGCGCCGAGGGCGCCCACTGCGAGAGCAGGTCGAGTATTCCCGCATCGTTGGGCTTCTCGGCGGTGATGGTGGGATGAGGCCAGTCGCTGCCCCACAGCATCCGTTCCGGGTTGATCCGCACCAGTTCCGCCGCCACGTTGCCGGCGTCTTTGTAGGCAGGCGCACCTTCTTTCGAGCGAATGTAGGGCCCTGACAGTTTCACCCATGTCCGCTGTTTATCCAGCAGTCTCGTCAGAGTGGCAAATGCTGCCGATGTGACGCCCTCCGGTTGCGGCACGTGGCCCATGTGATCGATCACCAGTCTGGAAGGCAGTTTCGCCAGGCGGTCTTCGAGGTCCACCAGCTGCGTGCCGGGTGCCACGACCTGCACGTTCCAGCCCAGATCGTTGACCCGTGCCGCCAGCCGCTCAAGGTCTTCAAGGCTGGCCCCGCCATAACTCAAGTTGAAGCGAATGCCGCGTACGCCGGCGGCATGCAACGCTTGCAGTTCGCTGTTCGGAATCGAGCCATCGACCACGGCGACCCCACGAGCATCACCATTGGCCCTGCGCAGACCTTCGAGCATGACCCGGTTGTCGGTGCCATAAGTAGACGGCGTCACGATGACCATGCGTTTGAGGTGCAGGCGCTGTTGCAACTGTCGATAGTCTTCCAGCGAGGCATTGGGTGGCAGCAGCGTGGCCCCGGGGGCCGATGGATAATGATCGTCGTAGAGGTGCATGTGGCAGTCCACGCTGCCGGGCGGTGGTATCAGCGTCGAGCTGTTTTCGCCGCTGGAATAGCGGAATCCTGCGAACGCATCGAGTGACAGCAAAGCGCCGAGTGAAACGCTGCCTTGAACGAACTGGCGTCGAGTCATTGCCATGGGACATTCTCATTGTTGTTTAAGTAAGGGCAGGCACCCGCCCACGGTGTCTCAGGCAGGGCCGAAGCGCTGTGCGCTGGTCATGCCTGAGCCCGACGGGCTGATGATGAAAAAGGGGAGAAGCGCTCTGATGCGTGCCTGGGCGACGCATCAGAACGGGGAGTACGACAGCGCTCAGCCGGCCTTGACCGGGCTGGCTTCCCGGATGGCGACAGGCTGACGCCCGCGTCCCATGACCATCACGGCGATGGCGCCAGCGGCACACAGCGCGGCCAGTGGCAGCATGGCCAGGGCATAGCTGCCGGTGGCATCGTGGATGGTGCCGTAGACATTGACCATCACGCCGCCACCGATCAGGTTGGCGAGCGCGCCGATGGCCGCAAGGCCGGCAGCGGCGGTGCTGCTGGAGAGCCAGGTGGACACCAGCGCCCAGAACGGTCCTTTCATCGAGTAGGCGCCGATCAGCACCATCGTGAGCAATACCACGGTGGCGACCAGCGAGGACGTGACCAGGGCCAGCAGCAGACCGGCCGCGATCAACAGCAATGTGGCGCAGGTATGCCAGCGTCGCTCGTTGGTGCGGTCCGAACTACGGCCCCAGGCGATCATGGCCACCGAGGCGATCCCGTACGGAATGGCGTTGGTCAGGCCGATCTCAAGGTTGGTCAACCCGAAGGTCTTGAGCAGTTGCGGCGCCCAGACGCTCATGGTGCTGCCAGCGGCGGAAGCACCCGAGTAGATGAGCGCCATCACCCAGATGTCCTTGTGCTTGAGCAGTTTCCACAGCGACATATGACCGATGTTGGTTTTGCGTTGCTGTTCCTCGGCCAGTTTGCCAACCAGCCAGTGGCGTTGCTCGTCACTGAGCCATTTGGCCTGCTCCGGACGGTCGGTCAGGACGAACAGGCAGGCAATCCCCAGCAGCACGGCAGGAATGCCTTCGAGGATGAACAGCCAGTGCCAACCGCGCATGCCCATCCAGCCATCCAGTGTCAGCAGGAAACCGGACAGGGGCGAGCCGAGGAAGTTGGCGCCGGGAATGGCGACCATGAAGATGGCAACCATGCGCGCGCGATAGGCGGAGGGCAGCCAGTAGGTCATGTAAAGCAGTACGCCGGGGAAGAAACCCGCTTCGGCGGCACCCAGCAAAAAGCGCATGACGTACAGCGAGTTGGTGCCCTGGACGAACGCGGTGCCGGCCGAAATCAGGCCCCAGGTGATCATGATCCGGGCGATCCAGATCCTCGCGCCGAATCTTTGCAGGGCGAGGTTGCTGGGCACCTCGACCAGAAAATAGGACACGAAAAACAGACTGCTGGCGAACCCGAAGATGGCGGGCGTCAGCCCCAGGTCGTGGTTCATCTGCAGTGAGGCCATGCCGATGTTGCCCCGATCGATGATTGCGATCAGGTAGCAAACGATCAGAAACGGCAGCAGCCGCCATGCGACGCGGTGCATGGTCGCGCGTTCGAGTTCGCTGACCGGGGAGGTGCCGGGAAGTGCGGCCATGATGCTCTCCTGTGCTTGTTTTTTTGGAGAAACGGTTGAGACGGCCCGTACCTGCAACGGGTTACGGGCTTTTCGGATCTGTCAGTGCCCCAGCAACTGCCGGTTCACCACGCAGCGCGGGTCCAGCGGCTCGCCTTCCCAGACTTTGACGATTTGCTGTACGGCTACGAGGCCGACCCGATCGCGGGATTCGCTGGTATTGGCGCCCACATGGGGTGTGGCAACCAGGTTGGGCAGGCTCCACAGCTCGCTGTCGGCGGCAGGTGGCTCCGGGTTGAAGGTGTCGAGACCCGCGCCGGCAATGCGCTGGTGCTTCAGTGCGTCGATCAGGGCCTGGGTGTCGATCAGTTCGCCTCGCGCCGTGTTGATCAGAATGCTATTGGGTCGCATCCGGTTGAACTGCCCGGCACCGAACAGATTACGGTTCTGCTCGGTCAACGGACAGTGCAGGCTGATGATATCGCTGCTTTCGACCAGTCGGTCGAAATCGGTTTCGCGTTCAACGTACGAACGCTCTGGCAGCGTCTTCAGATAAGGATCGAAGACCTTCACCTTCATCTGCAGTGGCGCCACCAGATCCATCAGGATCCCGCCGATGGAACCCAGTCCGACCAGGCCCAGGGTCTTGCCGAACAGCTCGATGCCGTTGGCGGTCGCCTTGTCCCAATGGCCGCCGCGCATTCTGCTATCCAGCAGTGCGGTCTGGCGCGCCACGCTGAACATCAGCGCAAACGCATGCTCGGCGACTGATTGTGCATTCGCTCCCACCGCGATCGTGACGGGTACGCCTTTATCGGCGGCGGCCTGAATGTCGATGGTGTCGTAACCCACGCCGTGTTTGGCAATGGCTTTGAGATTGGAAGACGCCTGGATCATTTCGCGGGTCAGCTTGCCCTGGCGAACGATGATGGCGTCCGGCTGCTCGTCGCTGATGATCTTCACCAGCGCGTCGGCAGGCAGGTAAGGCGTGGTGGGGATGATCTGAATATCCAGATTGGCCGCGTGGCTCATGGCGTCAGGCGCGAGTGCAGGGCCTGTCAGCAGGATCTTGCGAGTCATGGGTATGTACCTTGTTTTTATGGCAACGAAACGGCTCGGGCGAGCCCGGAGTTTGGCGTTGGCTAAACCCTATCACAATGAAACGACATTTCAATAATGAAAAATATCAAACGATAAACTGCGTTTTTTTAGGGTGTTGTGGGTATTGAATCTTTAAAAATGAAATGCAATTCTAAATACAGCAGCGGATTTATCCGCCGGCAGAACACAATTTCAAGAGAGAAATGCCATGACGATTGGATTCCGGGTCCTGAACGCCGCACGTAAGGTCAGCGATGAATGGGTGTCGCGTTACCGCGAAGTGCCGGTTGCGAACGTGAGCGATTCGATGAACCGCATGACGGCGGGCGGTGCGCGCCTGCGTCCCATGCACCGCGAAGGCGTGCTGGCCGGGCCGGCCCTGACGGTCAAGGCGCGTCCGGGCGACAACCTGATGCTCCATTACGCGATCGATATCGCCCAACCGGGTGACGTCATCGTGGTGGACGCCGGTGGCGATCTGAGCAACGCCTTGATCGGTGAAATGATGGTCGCTTACGCCGTCAAGCGCGGCGTGGCCGGTATCGTCATCAATGGCGCGATCCGCGACGCCGGCAGCATCGGCGCGGGGACCTTCCCGATGTTCGCCGCTGGCGTTTCCCATCGTGGCCCGTACAAGGATGGCCCCGGTGAAATCAACGTGCCGATTGCCATTGACGGCATGGTGATCGAGCCGGGTGACCTGGTCATCGGCGATGAAGACGGCCTGTTGTGCGTGCCCTACGAGCAGGTCGCCGAGGTCTATGACCGCGCAGCGGCGAAGCACCATGCCGAACAGAAGCAGCTGGACCAGATCGCCTGCGGTCAGAATGATCGCTCCTGGGTGATCGAGTCGTTGAAGAAGAAGGGCTGTCAGTTGCCGGCGTGATGCCTGGCGATGGCGGAAGGGGCTGACAAGGGCGAATAGACCATCCAGTATCGCGCAGCACCGCCGCTTTAGCGGACCTGATGATGAAAGACCCGGCCATGTTGCCGGGTTTTTTATGGCGGTGACCTGAGCTACCTGATGATTCCATTAAGGAATGAATAAGGTTTCTTATTTATCGCTTTTTCTACCCTTGCAGAATGTCGACCATGGCCGCTCCAATAAGGATAAGAAACGGAGGGCCCATGACTGCAATCGCCACTACTGACACCGCTGTCCAGGCGGCAAGGTCAAAATATCGCTGGGTAGTTTTGTCGGTCATCGTGGTTGTCTACATGCTGGCCGCTGCTGATCGGGCCAACATCGGCATCGCGCTGCCCTACATTCAGAAAGAGTTCGAGGTCACCAACTCGCAGGCGGGCTTGCTGGTCAGTGCGTTCTTTCTGTTTTATTCCCTGGGGCAGATCCCGGCGGGGTTTCTGCTCAGCCGCGTTGGCGTGCGTCTGGTGGCGCCGGTGTCCATCGGGCTGACTTCGCTGGTCACCTTGCTCATCGGCACCGCGCACAACTTCGGTTTGCTCAAGCTTTACCGCTCGGCGCTGGGGGTTGCCGAAGCAGCGCTGCCGTTGTCGATGCTCAGCACCATCAACCGCTGGTTCCCGGCACGGGAAAAAGGTCTGGCCACCGGCGCCTTTCTGTCTGCGGCGAAGATGGGGGCGGTCATCGCGCCACCTGTTGGCGCGGCGCTGATCATGCTCGATGGCTGGCGCACGATGTTTTTCGCCTTTGCCATTCCCGGGCTGTTGATGGCGTTGATCTGGTGGTGGCTGGTGCCCAACGATCCGCGTTCGGCACAGCGGGTCAATGATGCGGAAGCCCTCCACATCGAGGATCAGACGAAGGCCGATAGCGGCGCGGTGCGCAAGCATAAAAGCTTCGCGAAACTGGACAGGGTGCTGCGCTATCGACACACCACGCCACTGGCAAACTCGCGTTCGGTATTCGCCTCCTGGAACGTCTGGGGCTGCGGGCTGGGTTATCTGCTGATGACCGGAGTGGTCAACGTGCTGCTCGCCTGGTTGCCGAAGTACCTGGGAGAGGTGAAGCATTTCGAGTTGATGCAGATCGGTTTCGTGGCGTCGCTGCCGTTTGCCGGAGGCGTTCTGGGCAACATCGTGGGCGGCTGGCTGTCGGACACCGTGCTGGATCGCCGCAGAAAGCCGACGATGATGATCAGCGCCGTCGCCACGTGCCTGATGATGATCGCGCTGGTTTATGCGCCCAACGATCTGCTCTCCGTCAGCCTGTTGCTGTTTGGCACCGGCTTTCTGTTGAACATCGGCTACTCATCGTTTTCCGTGTACTCCATGGGCCTGACCACGCGCACGACCTATCCGGTGGCAGCGTCGCTGGTCAACAGTGCCGGTCAGGCGGGCGGGGCGATGGCGCCGCTGATTACCGGCATGCTTCTGGACAGTTACAGCTGGACAGCAGTGTTCATTTTTCTGGGTGTCTGTTCGCTGGCTGCGCTGATATTCGTGCTGTCCATTCACGAGCCTGCCGAGCTCAGCGAGCCACCCGCGACGGCAGGCTGATCAACCCGGTCTGACCGTTCGCACAAGGAGCACGGGGCCTTCCCGTGCTCCTTTTTCAGCTTTGCAGTTGCCGCGAAAAATCACACAGTTCCACGGCCCGCGCCGCCACTTCGGTGACGAAGGCGAAAGGCCGGTCATTTCGATACATTGCCATGTAGGGCACCGGTGGCAGTTCGGGGTCTGTCTTGATGATGGTCAGCTTGCCCTCGTCGACCAGCGGACGAAAGCACTCCAGCGGCAGATAGGTCACGCCCAGTCCGGCTGCCGTCAACCCGAGCATCGCTGTCAGGCTGTCCGACGACAGGGTCTTGGGCAGTTCGATACCCAGCGCGCCCAGCCATTTGTTCACGAACAAGCCCGATCCCGAGCGTTTTCCCTGCACCAGTACGGGGTACTTGGCGAGTTCGGCCAGCCCCACGACGCCCGCATGTCCGATCAGGCCGGGTGCTGCCATCCAGGCGTTCTCAACGATGGCCAGCGGCACGGAGGTCACCTCCGGAGCAGTGAACGTATCGGGAATGATGATGAGGTCGACCAGGTCATCCATGAGCTTTTCATGGAGGTTGCGGCTCATGTCCACTTCGGGCTCCACGGTCAGCCCGGGAAAATCCTTGACCAGCCGGGCGATCAGGCGTGGCAGCCAGGTCAGCGCCGTCAGCTCGGTCACGCCCAGTCTCAGCCGGCGAGTCACCACGTGAGTCCCGTCTTTCAGCGAGGTGATCCGGTCGGCCAGGCTGAGCATTTCCCGGGCGATGACCAGCAGTTCCTCACCGGTGGCCGTGAGGCGCGCGCCACGCTGCGAGCGATCGAACAGCTGCAGGCCCGTCGATGCCTCAAGCTCCTGCATCCGTTTGGAGATGGCCGATTGCGTGGTGTGCAGGTGTTCCGCCGCGCGTTCGAATGTGCCCAGGCGTTCGATCCAGTGCAGCGCGGTGAGCTGTCTCAGGGTAATCACATTCATTCCTTATCAGCATGTATGTGCATAGAATAATATCGCTTTTTCTATTTAGCAGCGTCTTTATCCTCGTAGACACATGCCATCCGAGGAACACACATGAACGCTATCGCCTCAACGTCAGAAGTCAGCGCCCTGTTGGCGGCGTATACCCGCACCTCCACTTCAATCATCAGCGATTGCCTGGATCGCCTTCCCGGCGCGCCGCTCAAACCGTTTCACCGCATCGAAGGGACGATGGCCGGCATTGCGCTGACCGTGAAGGTGCCCTGCGGCGATAACCGCGCGATTCATCAGGCGCTGGAAATCCTGCAACCGGGTCAGGTGCTGGTAGTGGACGGCGGGGGAGATATCAGCCGGGCACTGATGGGCGACATCATGGCGGCGATCGCGGAAAAGCGCGGAGCGGCCGGCGTCGTCGTGGACGGTGCCATCCGTGATCTGGCGACGATAGGCAAAGGGGTATTCCCGGTCTTTGCCCGTGCTGGATTCCACCGTGGCCCGTACAAAAACGGCCCCGGAGAAATCAACGTGCCGGTCAGCATCGGCGGCATGCTGGTGTCGCCGGGCGACATCGTCGTGGGTGATCACGACGGCATCGTGGCGTTCCCCGCCGCACAGGCCGAAAACCTGCTGCAACGCTGCCATGCCACCGAGCAAAAAGAAGCAGAGATGATGGCGCAAATCGCCGCCGGAACGTACAAAGGCGCCTACGCGGCCCACTGAAGCGGAAACCACAACAATGAAAATCGGAATTATCGGAGCGGGTGAAGTTGGTCTCACGTATGCACGGCCATGGTCGGCGGCGGAGCATGACATCGTCTTGTGTGACTTGAAGCCCTCCCCAAGAGCCCAGGCCTTCGCGGCAGAAATCGGCCTGGAGGTCAGCTCCTCGATTGCCGACATCGCACCGGGCTGCGATGTCGTGGTGTCCTGTGTCTTCGGCACGGTGTCGCTGAGCGTCGCCGAACAGGCGTTCGCCCACATGCAAAAGGGCGCGCTGTACGTCGACATGACCACCGCCGATCCGGCACAGATCAGAACCGCCGCCGCGCGCGCTGCCGAACTCGACATTGCGTACGTCGATGTGGCGATCCTCGGTGCCATCGCGCTGACCCACGAGAAAACCAACCTGCTCGGCGCAGGTGCCGGGATCGACCGCGCGATCGCACTGTTCGCCTCTGCAGGAGCCCCCCTCAAACCCGTGGAGGACGGCGCTGCAGGCGATGCGGCGGCACTGAAAATCCTGCGCAGCGTGTTCACCAAGGGGCTGGAAGCGTTGACCATCGAATGCTTCATGGCCGCGGAAAAGCAGGGCGTGACCGATAAACTGCATGACGCCTTGAGCGACATCGATCAAGCCAGTCTGCGCGACTTCCTCGGCGCGCTGATCCGCACCCACGTCGTGCATGCGCCGCGCCGTCTGAAAGAAGTCGAAGAAGCCGAACGGCAACTGCGTGCCGCCGACCTGCCGGTCTCGGTGCTGCCGGGGGTAAGGGATCTGTTTCAGCGCACCGCCGAACAGATCGATTCGAGCCCGCTGGACACCGCCACACCGACCTTGCAACAGGCGTTTGACTGGCTGTTCAAGGCCAACGACATTGGCAAATAACGCCTGAAAGCGGCGGAGTGGCTTGGCTCAGGGGCCGAGCTGCTCTGTTGTCGACCCAACGCCAGTCATCAGCCAATCCGCCTCAACGTTGCTGAAACGCCACCCTCACACCCAGAGTGACAAACAGCGTGCCGATCAGCTTTCCTTCCCAGCGACGCAACCCGGAAAGGCCCTTGATCAAACGGCTCAAGGGACGAATGGCGAGGGAGATGACGCTGGTGTAGGCCGCGCTCAGTGCCGAGAACACCAGGCCAAGTACCGCGAACTGGCTCAAGGACGAGCCGGACTCCGGGTGGATGAACTGCGGCAGAAATGCCAGGAAAAACAGCGCGGTCTTCGGGTTCAGCACTTCCGCGCCGACCGCCTGGACAAACGCCTGGGGCAAGGTCACGTCGGCCAGCCGGGCTCGTGCAGTGCCGCCGGGTTCGGCAAAAAATGCACGCACGCCCAGATAGATCAGATAACAGGCCCCCGCCAGCTTGACGATGTCGAAGGCGAGCGCTGAGGTCATCAGAATCGCCGACAAGCCTAACGCGGCGCTCAGGGTGTGGATCAGATCCCCCGTGGCAATGCCCAACCCCGTGGCGATGCCGGCTTTGCGACCACCTTGAAGCGTGCGGGTAATGACCAGCAATACCGCCGGACCCGGGATCAGAAAAAGCCCGATGACCACTGCGACGTAGGTCACGAGAGTGGGGAGATCAAACATTGCCGGCGCCTCCAGACAGGACAAGGGGCCAGTTATCCCGATCTGCGGGGTGAAAGCAACAAGGGATGTATATCCGGTTTCTCAGCGACTCGGGCCCCCATGCACCCTCAACTCAAAACCTCCCGCCGATACTGCCCCGGCGATTTTCCGTGAACGCGGCGAAAGGCAACGCCAAAGGCGGCATCGGACAGGTAACCCAGTGACGCTGCAATGGTTGCGACGCTGTGGGCGGTGTCGCGCAATCTCGCGGCGGCGATTTGCATGCGCCAGCGGCTGGCGTATTCGACGGGGGCCTGGCCGGTTCTGGCCTTGAACAGCGCGGCGAAGCTGGAGCGTGACATGCAGGCGATGTCTGCCAGTTGCGCGAGTTTCCAGGGTCTTTCCGGGGAACTGTGGATGGCGCGCATCACGTTGGCGATTGCGGGGTCTCGCAAGCCGCCGAGCCACTCCAGGTCGGCGGGATCGGCATGGGTGACGTGATGGCGCAGGGTATGAACGAAGATCAGCCGCAGCAGGTCGTTGCACATGCTGTACGCGCCGGCCTGGGTCGATTGCCATTCCCGGTCCAGTTCGTCCAGGAGCCAGGCAAAGGACGAGGCGCCAGTGCTCTGGGCGTGGATGATGATCGCCGATGGCAGCAGTGCGAGCAGTTCCCGTGCGCTGCTGCTGACCAGCGAAACGCTGCCGCCCAACAGTTCCACGTCGTTGCCGGCCCCGAGTGTCGCCAGCGACGTGGAGTCCGCGAAAACGTCGGCAGCGTTGAGCGCTTCGAGGTCGGGATCGCTGGAAAGCACGAACGGGGTGCGAGACACCACAAAACAGTCGCCCGGACGCAGGTGGCGTGGAGGCATGTTTTCGACCCGCAGCCAGCACTCGCCACGGCGCACCACATTGAACTTCAATTCGATAGGGCGAAAACGCAACGCCCATGCGCCGCCGGCCAGCAGGCGTACCGAGCAGGCGGCACGAAGCCCGGCCAGCGCGAGGACGTCGGACAGAGGGTCAATGACAGAATTCTGGATGATCACGATAGAAAGCCGGATGATTTGAACTGGTTCGTCCTGTCAGGTTAAAGAAGAATTCTGTTTTCCGATACCTGAGGACATGAGCATGGCAACGCTTCAGCAACCGATTTTCTCGCCCTTCGACGCGGCGAGTAGCGTCGATGAGGTCATGGCAGGGGTGGACCTGACCGGGCAACTGGCTGTCGTCACGGGCGGCTATTCGGGGTTGGGGCTGGTGACTGTGAAAAGCCTGGCCCGGGCCGGTGCGCGGGTCATCGTTCCGGCCAGGGACCTGCAACGGGCGAGTGAAGCGCTGGCGGGCGTGGAGGGCGTCGAACTGCTGCCAATGGATCTGATCGATCCCGATTCGGTTCGGGCCTTCAGCGCGCAGGTTGTCAAACGCGGCCAGCCGCTTTCGCTGCTGATCAATTGTGCCGGGGTCATGGCATCACCTTTGGCGCGTGACGCTGACGGGCATGAAAGCCAGTTCGCGATCAATCACCTTGGGCACTTCCGCCTGACCTGTGGGCTCTGGCCGGCACTGGTCGCCGCCAAGGCTGCGCGAGTGGTTGCGGTGTCGTCGCGCGGCCATCAGATTGCCGGCGTGGACTTCGACGACATCGACTTCATGCGCCGTCCCTACGATAAATGGGTGGCGTATGGTCAATCGAAAAGCGCCAACGTGCTGTTCGCACGGGCCCTTGACCAGCGCGGCCAGCGCCATGGTGTGCGGGCATTTTCGCTGCACCCGGGGCAGATACTGACGAATCTCGGGCGTCACTTGAGCAGTGCCGAGATCGCCGCTTTCGATGTCTTCGATGAGCACGGTCGGCAAAAAATCGCGCCGCAGATGGGACTCAAGACTCTGGAGCAGGGCGCGGCAACGGGGCTGTGGTGTGCGACCAGCGCGGCGCTGGAGGGCAAGGGTGGGGTCTATTGCGAGGACTGCAATATTGCACCGATCAACGACGCCGAATCCGGCCGCAAGGGCGTGGCGCCGTGGGCCGTCGATGGCGATCAGGCCGAGCGTCTCTGGCAACTGTCCGAGCAGTGGACGGGCATGACGCTTTGACGGATCGGGTCGGGCACTTGAGCCCGGCGTTCGGCTGAGCCGCCAGCGACGGTCAGGTTCAGACCGTCGCTGGCCTTGAGCTTTCCTTCCGTGGTGGCGGTTGGAAAACTCAAGAGCGCTCACCGTCAATGGTGGCTCATTACAACCGACTGCTCATCGGCATTCGCCGCCAGGCTATTGCTGACGTTACGCCCCAGCACCAGCACTGTAACCAGACCGCAACCCACCAGACCCGTGGCCAGGCTCATCAGCACCGAACTACCCATCTGGTCGACGATCTGCCCACCGAAGAACGAGCCCAGGGCAATGATCACCTGGAACATGGCGACGAACAGCGGCATGCCGCGTTCGACATCCTTGGGCGCCACGACAAACATCCAGATGCTGGCGCAGGCCGGGAAGGCACCGAAGGCGAAGCCCCACAGTGCGATCAGCATCGCGGCGCCGGTCAAGCCGGTGGCGAACCAGGGGAACAGCGCGGTGCTGACACCGATCATCAGCGCGACCAGCATCAGCGTGTGACGCACGCTGCGGTTGGCGGCGAAACCGGCAAAAATGTTGCCCAATACCCCGGCCACGCCGTAGAGCAGCAGCAATGAGCCAATGGTCGGGCCGTCAAAACCGGCACTGTGTTTGAAGAAGGGTGCGACATAGGTGTACGCGGCAAAGTGCGCCAGGCCGATCAGCAAGACCGCGATCAAGCCGACACGCGCCTGCGGATTGATGAACAGGGCTGGAAGATCACTTACGCGAATGGCCTTGTCCGGGTTCAGTCGCGGCAGCAGGAAAATCTGCGCCAACAGCACCGGTACGCCCAGCAGCGCGGTGACCATGAAGGTCATGCGCCAGCCCATCAGTTCACTCAGCCAGGTGCCCACGGGTACGCCGAGTACGGTGGCGAGGGTCACGCCGACCATGATGATCGAGGTCGCCTGAGCGACGCTCACCCCCCGGGGGGCAAGCCGGCCGCTGAGGCCGATGGCCGTGGCCCAGAAGCCGCCGATGCTGACGCCCAACAGCACGCGCCCTAACAGCAGCAGATTGAAATCGCTGGCCTGGGACACCACCAGGTTGGCGATGATCATGAGCAGCGTCAGGCCAACCAGCAGATAGCGACGGTCGAGGGCACCAATGCCCACCGACAGCAACGGCGCGGCGAGGGCGGCCATGATGCCCGGCAGGGTTACCATCAAGCCGGCGTGACCTGCGCTGATACCGAGGTCACGGGCCACATCATTGAGCACGCCCACCGGCAGAAACTCGCTGGTGACCAGGGCAAAGGCGCCGACGGCAACGGAGAGAATCGCCAGCCACTGTTGCTTGACGTTCTGTTGATCATGTTCGGGGAGGCCATGAGAGGCCTGGCTGACGCTTGGCATAATGCTGGATTCCAAGGAGAGAGTGTCGCCTGTAGCAGGCGGGGGAGCGGGGAGAAAGCAAGGGGCGATTGTAAGAGTCGGTTTTGACGAGCCGACAGGCGGGCCGTTCGATAGTAATTATCAGCAGGAATGATAAAACACGCTGAATAGAGCGGTTGGCGCGGGTTTCTCATGATCGGCGGGGGATGACTGACCACCCGTGCCGAACCTGTGAGCGGAACCCGTTCAGCCTTCGGCACGTTACGCGGACTCTCGTAGGCGCTGGCTTGTCCTGCGAGCGGCGGGGAGCCTGTCGTAAACCTGCGAATGCGATACGCCTGACTTACCGCGTATACCGAACTTACGACTGCTGCGCAGCCGCTCGCAGGGCAAGCCAGCTCCTACATGAAATGGCGGTGCTCGCCCCGTAGCAGTCCGGCTTGCCGGCGGTGGGGGCTTTGAAATCACCACCAGCGAGGGGCAAGCCTTGAGTCGTTGTATTTTCATCACTTAAACATCACTGGCTATTTGACTTAAATGATATTCGATTCTTAAGGTCGCGATAAGCGTGCTCACAACGACAGTAATCATCCATAGAATTAACTTCGGTTTCGTAGCCTACATAGTATCTACAAAAATCAACCGCATACTGGCGCTCTTGCTTTTCCAGATACCCATTCCAGTTATCCTCATGATCACTTGAGAAAATGTTTACAAACGACACTTTAAAGGTTGGGCTCTTTTTCCAAAAAAAGACAATTTGATCATCTTCAACCCAGCGCGTCTCGTAGTAGCCGATATTCAGGAATAGTACGCTTGTGGCTATCGCAGATGTAGCAATGACTATGTGCTTCGCTCTTGCTTTCATAGTGCTCACGACTTCTAACCCTCGTTGCTCTAAAACGATACCAGCGGCAGCGAAATAACTGCCGCTGGTATGTTCCTCACCTAGCGATACGCCTTGCAGCTTTCAAGGTCATCTTGGGTTTCCAACGTGGTGATAATACCCAGCCGATATTTGCAATAATCTATGATTTTTTGGCGTTCCTTCGGGGTGAGCTCGGCAAGTGCTTTATGGTCTTTATAATTGGCAAACAAATTCTCAAACTCAACTTGAAAAGTTGGATATTTTTTTATGAAAAAATTCATGTGCCCTCCTATTTCTCCACTTGACCTGTAAAAGCCAACGACAAGTGTCAACGCTACTATGGCAGTCAGTGCAGCTATTCGCCTAATCATGGCAGTTTAGGCTTTGGTAAGTTTGTCTCGGCGCGAATCGCTTCGACAAGTTCCATGCCAATATTTCCTGGGCAGATTTTTCCTTCACCTTCACCCTCCATTTGAAATGGAAATTCTTTATGGCCGCCAAAGTGCTCTATGTCAAATATATTTCTTAAAGCTGCAGTAAGAGCAGTAGCAGCGTTTTTTTGCAGGTCAGGCACCTGATTCGTAGTGTCAGCCCCTATAGCATCCAGCGCCGTTCGGAATACTGCATATTTGTCATCGCCCTCTTCTGGTGTGGTGTAATTATTTATAAGCAAAACTCCTATGGCGTTTGAGTTGTACAATCTTAGATGCTCTCCTTTATAGCGAATGTCTCGCCCCTCATAGACAGTGCCGGAGCAATCTATAGCGAAGTGATAGCCAACATCATCAAAAATTTCTTGATTGAACTCACCTTGTTGAAGTATTTGAATTTCGGCCATCTGCGTATGCCCAACACTACATGAATAACTTCTCCCCGCATGATGCAGCGCAATCATTGTGTAATCCCAATCGCGGTCTAGCGGCCTCTTCGGCGGCCTTGCCCTCCACTCCGAACGCTCAACAAACTCACACCCCAACTCCCTTACTTTGCGAATAATCGCTTCGCGCGTTGCAGCGCGGTCATTGACGCTGATCGCAACCGGCTTGAGGGTTTGCCCGTGCAGCACTTCTTCAACGCGGGTTGTGGTGGTCACCGTGCGGGTGGTCATGCCCGCCAGTTCGGGCAGTTCGCGGGCCGGGGAGCGGAAGGTGATGTGAATGGAAACAGTGGAATCCGCAGACGCTGCTTCAACATGGGCAATGCCGTTGCTGTCCGTTACGCCTGTGATCTGTTGCCCGTCGACCGTTGCGGTGTACTTGCGGTTCGCCAGCGGCTGGCCGTTTTCGCTGTCGCTGACGATGAAGCGACGAGCGAAGGTTTTGTCCTTTGCTTTTTCCTCGGTATGCGAGCGGGTGTTGAGGGGGGAAGGCGTAGGGGACGGCGCGGGGATATACCCTGTATGGCTAGTGGTGGCCGCGATGTGATGGGTCAAGGTGATGCCGCGATAACGGAGGCCAAGGAGTTCCGTCATCTCCTGGCCATCACGCCCAAAACTCTCCGCCATGTTGGGGATCAGGGCTGACACCACAGCGCCCTTGAGTTCAACCGTGTAGTACTTTTCTCGCCCTGTGCTCGATGCCCGGTAGAAACCGATCACGCAGTCGAGAGTTTCGCCACTGTCCAGCGCCAAGGCCAGCAGAGGGCTGGATTTATCCAGGTACTTGCAGATGTGTACCGGTTCAAAGAGGGCGTGTTTGCCAAAGCCGGACTGTCTCATGCCGTGGTTGTAGGAGAGCACCATGATCTGATCGATATGGTCGGTCTGGCATTGGTTGCCGATGGAGTTCTGGTGAGAGCAGTTTTCGGAAATGAAGCCCTGTCGCGCGCCTCTGATGGTCATGTAGGCCTGATGTGCCATGCCCGGTCGTCCTTGGGAAGAATTGGACGGCCAGTGTATTCAGCGGGGTTGCAGTGGTTCTGTAGGGCGTTTCTGAAAATGCTTCAAATGGGTGAAGAGTTATCTTTGTAAGCACTTTCTGTCAGAGTTTTCTGGTACTCGGGACGCTACACCTGCATCGATCAAGAAGGCGGAAAGTGAGCGGTAAACCATGTTTTACTGACGCACGTCTTTCTAATGTGATGCCACATGACCGATCTCGATATTTGCGCCGCTCAATATTGTTCGGCGGCAGGCGATCTCGCTGCCAACATTGACCGCCATATCCGTTTCATGGAATTCGCCGCGAGTAACGGCGCAGGGTTCCTGTTGTTTCCGGAGCTGTCACTGACAGGCTATGAGCCGTCGCGGGCTCATGACCTTGCTCAAACACCTGATACGGAGGTCTTGCAACCGCTGCGTGAATTAGCGGAGCGGTTGGCAATGACAACCGTCGTCGGGTTGCTACTGCGCCAGTCTGGCAGTGAGGCAATCATGATTGGCGCATGGGTTTTCGGTGCCGACGGGTCGCAGGCTGTCTACACCAAGCAGCACCTTCACCCTGGCGAGGAAGTCGTGTTCAGTGCGGGGTGGGGCGGCGCAATGTTGAACATCGGATCCGAGCGTGTCGCGCTATCGGTCTGCGCTGACTTTACCCACGCAAGCCACGTGCGCACCGCCGCAATTGAAGGTGCCGGCGTGTATGCGACTGGCGTGTTGATCAGCGAGAGCGGTTATGCCCGTGACAGCGATTTGCTACGGCGCCATGCCAAAGAGCATTCGCTGGGAGTGCTGATGGCAAACCACGGTGGGCCTTCTGGCGGCTGGGCTTGTGCGGGCCGCAGTGCGTTCTGGTCGCCAGGCGGGAGCCTTGTTGCGAGTGCAACCGGGACGGGGGACTGCCTGGTCATTGCGCGGCGGCGCCAGGGTGAATGGCAGGGCCTGATTGTGGATTGCCCTGTCACGGAATGAATCCTTTCAAACCCGGATATTGATCCCGGTCAATGCAGACGAGGTGTTGCCGGTGGCCTGAGCGCCGAGGGTTTGTGTAACGCTTGGGCTTTGTCGTGCCATTGGCGATGCGCTGAGCCAGCATCTGGGAGGGTAAAGGGGCTGAGGGTTAGAACGCTCGACCTTCAGGCCGCATCGTGCAGCAACCAGCGCACCATCTTGCCCAGATCCGAGGCCGGGTCGGGCTCGGTGGCGGTCAGCAGGTAAAACCCGGCGTCCGTTTCCAGGCACTCTTCAGAGTCGAGCGCCCGCACCAGCGCTCCCGTCTCCAGCGCGTCGGCCACCAGCACCTCCGGTGCCAGGGCGACACCCAGGCCCCGTTCCGCGGCCTCGATGGCCAAGCTGGTCTGGGAAAACATCTGCGACGTCGAGGTCATGGGCAGCTTACGCAGGGCGAACCAGCGGACCCAATTGTCGTGGGAGTCTGACACCAGCGGCGCGCCGTCAGCCAGGTCATTCAGGGTTTGCCAGCGATGTGCCTTTTTCACCGCCGGTGCGCAGACGGCGATGGCGGTGCCGATGTGCAGCAGATGGGCATGGCAACCGGGGAAGGGCGGCGCTCCCCAGCGGATCGCCATGTTGACGGCATCGGCGCCATGCAGGGGGCGGGCGGCGTTGGACGCATCGATCATGACCGACAGCCCCGGCTCCGCTTCGCTCAGTCGGGCCAGCTTGGGAATCAGCCAGCGACTGGCGAACGCGCCTGTAGTACTCAGGGTCAGGGGGCGACCCACCTTGGGCGAACGCAGCGCGGTGAGTTCGCGGGTGGCGTCATTGACCAGGTCGAGCGCCAGTTGAACCTTGCTCAGAAAACCTTCCGCCTCGGGCAGCACACGGGTGCCGCGCGGCAAGCGCTTGAAGACCTCCATGCCCAGTTTCTGCTCCATCAACCGGACTTGCTGAGCCACCGCGCCGGTGGTGATGTGCAACTCGTCCGCCGCCGCTCGGAAGCTGCCGAGTCGGGCCGTTGCTTCAAACGCCACCAACTGCCCGAGCAGGGAGTGCCCCAGGCGCGCGGGGTTTGATGTGTCCGTCATAGAGTGGTCTCGGTTCATCGCGCACAACGCAAGGTTCATAAAGGGAAGCGAGCGCCTGAGTATGTAGTTTTTCTACAGGCTTGCGCAAAAACTATGAGTGGTAGACCCCGCCGAAGACGCCTAGATTGAGCACCTCACCCTGAGCTTCTCAAGAGGATTCATCGCATGACTGAGCATAAAGTTGCCCTCGTGATTGCCGGCGGCAGTGGCATGGGCGCCGCCGCCGCACGTCGTCTGGCCGCTGACGGTTTCAAGGTCGGTATCCTGTCCTCGTCCGGCAAGGGCGAAGCGCTTGCGCAGGAGCTGGGCGGTATCGGTGTGACGGGCTCGAACCAGTCGACCGAAGACATCGCCCGTCTGGTGAACGCGGCGCACGTGCAATGGGGGCGCATCGACGTGCTGGTCAACAGCGCAGGCCACGGTCCGCGCGCGCCGATCCTCGACATCACTGACGAAGACTGGCATCGCGGCATGGAGGTGTACCTGCTCAACGTCATCCGCGCGACCCGCCTGGTCACGCCCTTCATGCAGAAGCAGAAAGGCGGCGCGATCATCAACATTTCCTCGGCCTGGACCTTTGAGCCCAGCGACATGTTTCCGACATCCGCCGTGTTTCGCGCAGGGCTTGCCTCGTTCACCAAAATCTTCACGCAGACCTATGCCGGCGACAACATCCGCATGAACAACGTGCTGCCGGGCTGGATCGACAGCCTGCCGGGCACGGACGAGCGTCGCGACAGCGTGCCGCTCAAGCGTTATGGCACCAGCGAGGAAGTGGCCGCGACCATCGCGTTTCTCGCCTCGGAAGGCGCCGCCTACATCACCGGCCAGAACCTGCGGGTGGACGGCGGTGTGACGCGTTCGGTGTAGCCGGCGCTTTTTTATCGGTAATGGTTCAGGTTGTTCAGTCGGCGATGACCCTGGCCGAGTACAATGCACCGCTGCTGTACGGTGTGCCTCGGCCAGTAGCAGCATTGGCGTAACCCCATGAAACGACCTGACTCACCCGGATAACAAAGCCATGAACCGCCGCAAGAAGATTAACCAGCTGCTCAAAGCCCACGCCAAAAAGGCCAGTGCCAAGCTGGCGCCACGGAAAAAGTCGACCTACATCAGCAAGGCCGATCGGCTGAAACTCGATGCTGAAGCCAGTCAGGCATCGAGTGCGCCGTCCGAAGGCTAAACCCGCCGTTCTTCGATCAACCGCGTCCACAGCGCTTGAGCCGCCGGATTGCGGTTGTCTCGCCAGCGCACCAGGATGATCTCCAGGTGGTCGGCTTCCATTTCCGGATACAGACGAATCAGTTCGCCGCGCTCGATCTGCAGCGCTACCATGCTGTGCGGCATGCACGCCACACCCTGGCCGCTGGCAACCATCGGCTTGAGGGCTTCGGATACGGTTGCTTCAAACACCTGACGCAATCGGTGGGGCTGCGGATGACGACTTATCTGCAGGCGGGACATCTCGTGCAATTGTGCGCTGCGGGCGTAGGTCAGCAACGGAATGAAGCCTTCGGACGAGGCACAGCGGGCCGCCAGTTCCGGTGTGGCGACCCAGTAGAGTTCGTCGTTGCCCAGCGACAGCACCTCGAAGTCACCCTGGCGCGAATAAGATTCGAGCTTCGCGTCGCGGTAGAACAGCACGAAGTCGCAACGCCCTGACATCAATGCCATGTAGTAGTCGTCGGTGCTGCGGTAGCCGGTGTCGATGCGGGTGAACATCGGTGACTCGGCCGAGTTGAGTCGGCTGATCCATTGCGGAAAAAAGTTGCAGGCCAGGGTGTGCAACGAGGCAAAAGTCAGCGGCCGATCCAGCGCCTTGACGCTCTGCTCACAGTCCCGCGCCAGACGCACCAGTTCGACGACGTTGGGCAGCAACGCCTGGCCGGCGGGGGTCAGCCGCACCGGGTTCTTGCTGCGGTCAATCAGCGTTGCGCCCAAGTGGCTTTCCAATAGCTGGATGCGGCGACTCAGGGCCGATTGGGATGAGCGGCGCATGCTCGCCGCTGCCGTGAATTTGCCGGTATCGACCAGTGCCAGAAAGTCTTCGTACCACTCAATGTCCATACCATTATTCCAAAATTCGATAGCCGAGCCCGGATAGTGCATCAATCGCCGCTATCTCCAGAGTGGTCCACCGTTTATGGTGACGTCAATCTGAGGCTGCCGTTACGGTGGTTCCCTTAAATATAACAAGAGAACTCTGGGGTAAAGCTATGCGGAAATTGAATGGAATGCGGCATCTGTTGAGCGCCTCGCTGTTGGCGTTGGGGGTCATGGCGGCGGGCGCGACACAGGCGGCGATACTGGAGAAGGTCAAGGCACACGGTGCGGTACGTTGTGGCGTGGCATCGGACAAGCCCGGCTTCTCGCTGATCGACGACAAAGGTCAATGGACGGGGATGGACGTCGATCTGTGTCGTGCGGTGGCCGCTGCCGTGCTGGGCGACGCCAGCAAGGTCGAATACATCGCCACCACCGGCAAGAACCGCTTCACCGCTCTGGCGGCCGGCGAGATCGACGTGTTGTCGCGTGCCACGTCGTGGACCGCCGAGCGGGTCGCCAACTTGGGCGTGGACTTCACCACCGTGTGGTTCTACGACGGTCAGGGCTTCATGGTGCGCGCCAAAGACGGCATCGAGAAGCTGACCGATCTGGACGGCGCGACCTTCTGCCTGTCGCCGGGCACCACCTCGGAACAGAACCTCGAAGACTACTTCGGCCAGCGCGGCCTCACCTACAAGACGGTGATCATCGAGAAGAGCCCCGAGCTGTTTGCCGCCTTCCAGAAAGGTCGCTGCGACGTGATCTCCAACGATCAGTCCGGTCTGGCGTCGCGCCTGGCGCTGATGAGCAACCCGCAGGATTACGCCCTGTTGCCGGAGATGATTTCCAAGGAGCCGCTGGGTGCCTATGTGGCGCAGGGCGACACCGTATGGCGCAACATCGTGACCTGGACGGCCTATGCGCTGATGACCGCCGAAGAGCTGGGCGTGACCTCGGCCAACGCCGACGAACTGGCTGCCCGCAAAGGTGGATCGGCGGACGTGGCCCGGCTGCTCGGTAGCGAAGGCAGCGTGGGCAAGTCGTTCGGCCTGGATAACGCCTGGGCGTTGCGGGCGATCAAGTCGGTGGGCAACTACGCCCAGGTCTACGAGCGCAACCTGGGCGAGAACAGCGGCATGCACTTCCCGCGTGGGGTCAACCGCCTGTGGAAAGACCAGGGCCTGCTTTACGCACCGCCTATCCGCTGATGGCTGCCGACTCGTTCATTTGTTGACGGAACACACTCATGTTGACCCCTTACCTGCAAAAGGCTCGGGTGGCGAGTGCGTTGCAGCAGGCTCTGGTGCTGGGCGTTGTCGCGCTCGCCCTTTACCTGCTGGCGCACAATGCCCAACTGAACCTCAAGGCGCTGAACATAGCCTCCGGCTTCGACTTTCTGTCGAAGCGCGCCGGTTATGACATCAGCTTCAAACTGATCGATTACACCCCTGACGACACCTACCAGCGCGCTTATGTGGTGGGCTTGCTCAACACTTTGCTGGTGTCGGTGATGAGCATCGCGCTGGCGACTGCCCTCGGTCTCGCACTGGGCCTGGCCAGGGTTTCCGAGAACTGGCTGGTCAACCGCCTGGGCGGCGCCTGCATCGAGTTTCTGCGCAACGTGCCGCTGGTCGTTCACGTGGTCTGGTGGTACGGCCTGGCGCTGGCGCTGCCGACCGTCAAACAGTCGGTGTCGATCTTCGGCGTGGCATTCCTCAATAACAGCGGATTGATCCTGCCGTGGCCGAAGCACGGCGCACTGGTCGGCTGGGGTTTGCTGGCGATGGTCGGCGGCATGCTGATTGCCTGGCTGTGGCGCCGGGCGCGTGAAAACCGCGCACCGTACAAGGGATTTGCCGCCAGACGCTGGCCGTTCATGCTGGCCGGCGCGGTGCTGGTGCCTGTGCTGGTGTTCCTGTGCAGCGGCGTGCAGTGGCAGTGGGAAGTCCCGGTACAGCGCGGCTTCGGTTTCCGCGGCGGCGTGGTGCTGGTTCCCGAGCTACTCGCGCTGTGGCTGGCGTTGTCGTTCTACAGTGCCAGCTACATTGCCGAAACCGTGCGCAGTGCCATTCAGTCCGTGCATCGTGGCCAGTACGAAGCGGCCCAGGCACTGGGTTTCGAGTACGGCAAGAGCATGCGTCAACTGATCGTGCCGCAAGCCATCTACCCGATGATTCCGCAGATCACCAACACCTACCTGAACATCGTCAAGAACTCCTCCCTTGGCGTGGTGATCGGCTTCATGGAGCTGGTGTCGTCCACCGGTGGCACCACGCTCAATCAGACCGGCCAGGCCATCGAGTGCATCATTCTGGTGATGGGCACTTACTGTGTGATCAGCCTGCTGATCTCGGTGTTGATGAACATCTACAACCACCGTATCGGTCAGAGAGGGCATTGATCATGACCATGATGCATCCATCCCTGACTCACCGATTGCCGCCGCGGCAGAATGCGAAGCAACGGTGGATTCACTGGGCCCGCAGCCAGCTGTTTCCCACCCCGGCGCATGGCGTGCTGACCCTCGTTGTTCTCGGCCTGCTGCTGTGGCTGGTGCCAATGGCGCTGAACTGGCTGGTGTTCAACGCCACGTTCGTCGGCACCTCCGCCGCCGACTGCAACCCGCACGGTGCTTGCTGGCTGCCGATCACGCAACGCTGGAGCCTGTTCGTCTATGGCTTCTATCCCGAGGCCGAGCGCTGGCGTGTGACCCTGGCCATGGTGCTGGCGGTGATGGCGTTCGTGCTGCTGTTCTTCAAAAGCCTGGATCGTCGGTTGCTGATCGGCTATCTGGCGCTGCTGCCGGTCGTCATGTGGTGGCTGCTCAAGGGCGGCGCGGGGCTGCCGGAAATCTCTTCGACCAAATTCGCCGGCATGATGGTCACGGTCTTTCTGGGCACGGTCGGCATGGTGTTCGCCTTGCCGCTGGGCATCCTGCTGGCGTTGGGGCGTCGCTCGAAAAAACCGGTCATCCGCATGCTCAGCGTTTCCTATATCGAGCTGGTGCGCTCGGTGCCGGTGATCTCGCTGCTGTTCATGGCCTCGCTGATGATCCAGCTGTTCCTGCCGCCAGGCTCGGCGTTCGACATCCTCTTGCGCGTGCAACTGGTGCTGATCCTGTTCACCGCCGCCTACATGGCCGAGACCCTGCGCGGCGGCCTGCAGAACCTGCCCAAGGGGCAGTACGAAGCGGCGCAGGCGCTGGGTTTCAGCTACTGGAAAACCATGGGGCAGATCGTCCTGCCGCAAGTGCTCAAGCAATCCATCGCACCGTTGCTGACGCAGTTCATCGGCCTGTTCAAGGAAACCACGCTGGTGATGATCGTCGGCGTACTGGACATCGTCGGCATTGCCATGAGCACCGTGGCGGCCCCCGAGTGGGTGGCGTTCGGTCATGAGGTCTATCTGTTTCTGGCGATCTACTTCTTCGTCATCTGTTTCGCGCTGTCGCGATATGCGCGTCATCTTGAACAAAAACTGGAGCAAAAACGCTCATGATCAATGCACACGAGGCCGGTGGCGCCTCCATCGTGACGATTGACCGACTCAACAAGTGGTTCGGCAATACCCACGTCTTGCGCGACATATCGCTGGCGGTCAAACCGGGAGAAAAAGTGGTGATCTGTGGCCCGTCGGGCTCCGGCAAATCCACCCTGATTCGTTGCATCAACCAGCTTGAACAGCATCAGGAAGGCACGCTGACGGTGCTGGGCGAAGTGCTGGATGGCAGCGTCAGGAAACTGGAGCGCGTCCGTCGTCAGGTCGGCATGTGCTTCCAGCACTTCAATCTGTTTCCGCATCTGACCGTCTTGAAGAACTGCACGCTGCCACAGACCTCCAATCTCGGCGTGCCGGAAAAAGAAGCCATCGAGCGTGCTCTTGGGCTGCTGGCAAAGGTCAAGATGAGTGACCACGTCAACAAGTTTCCCTCGCAGCTGTCCGGCGGCCAGCAGCAACGTATAGCGATTGCCCGGGCGCTGTGCATGCAGCCCAAGGTGATGCTGTTCGACGAACCGACGTCGGCGCTGGACCCGGAGATGATCTCCGAAGTGCTGGACGTGATGACCGGCCTGGCCCAAGAGGGCATGACCATGATCTGCGTCACCCACGAAATGGGCTTTGCCCGCCGCGTGGCCGACCGGGTGATCTTCATGGATCGCGGCGAAATCGTCGAACAGGCACCTCCCGAGCAGTTTTTTTCCGCCCCTCAATCCGACCGTACACGCCTGTTTCTCGGGCAGATTCTTGACCATGGAGTACACCCGCAATGACCCGTCCTATCGCTATGGCCTTGCACGGCGGTGCAGGTGTGTTGACCCCGGGCATGATCAGCGCACAAGACGAAGACGCCATCCATCAGGCGCTGTTGCGCGCCTTGAAGGCCGGCCTGGCCGTGCTTGAAGCCGACGGCGCAAGCCTGGATGCGGTGCAGGCCAGCGTCGTCGAACTGGAAGAGTGCCCGTGGTTCAACGCCGGCAAAGGCGCTGTATTCACCCATTCTGGCGATCATGAACTGGATGCGGCGATCATGAGCGGGATTGACCTCGACGCCGGCGCGATTGCCGGGGTGCGCCATGTGCGCAACCCGATTCGTGGTGCCCGTGCGGTCATGGAAAAGAGCGAGCATGTGTTGCTGGCCGGTGTCGGCGCGGATGCGTTCCTTGCCGAGCAGGATCTGGAACTGGTAGCCAACGACTGGTTCAGCACACCGCTGCGCCGTCGGCAGTTGGAGGCGCAGCAACAACAACCCGACGTGGTGTCGCTGGAACCGGGCGGAATCGAGAAAAAGTTCGGCACCGTCGGCGCCGTCGCGCTGGACCGACACGGCCATGTGGCGGCAGCGACCTCCACCGGCGGGATCACCAACAAGCGTTACGGACGGGTAGGCGACTCGCCGCTGATCGGCGCCGGCACCTGGGCCGACGACCGCAGCGCAGCGATTTCCGCCACCGGCCACGGTGAATACTTCATCCGCACCGTCGTGGCCCACAACATCGCATCGCGCGTGCGCCTGACCCAGTGCGACCTGAACACGGCCTGCACCCAGGTGGTTCAGGGTGAGCTGAAAGACATCGGCGGCAACGGTGGTGTCGTCGCGGTTGCCCCGACCGGCGAGACCGTCCTGAGCTTCAACACACCGGGCATGTACCGCGCCTGGCGGGACGAGAACGGCGGCCTGCACACGGCCATCTATGCCGCGGATGATCGCTTGCACGGTTGAGGTTGATGCCAGCCGGAGGAGGGCAAGCGTGCGCCGTTCAGCTACAGCAGCGCCGTCCACCAGCAGCCATCTGATAGAAACCCGCTCAGGCGGGTTTTTATTGCAGCGCATTTTCGCTCACTGACCACGCGACCGCTTCACCATCTGCCGTCCTTGGCTCGGTTGAATGGCCAGGGGCGGTCAGACGCCCGCCAGCCCAGCCGTTACGCGCTGGCGGGCAGTTCCTCGACAAAGGGATAGTCGATGTAACCCTCGGCGTCGCCACCGTAGAAGGTGTCCCGATCGTAGGCGTTCAACGACGCTCCTTCACGCAGTCGTCTTGGCAGATCGGGGTTGGCGATGAAGGCGCGACCGAAGGCGACCAGGTCCGCATCCCCGCGTGACAGCACGCTCTGTGCGCTTTCCAGATGAAAGCCTCCGGCAGCGATGATCGGGCCCTTGAACTCTGTGCGCAGGTACTGGACCGCGACCGGTTCCGCGTTCTCGTCCACGGTCTCCGTGCCTTTGATACGTGGCTCCACAACGTGCAGGTAAGCCAGCCCCAGTTTATCGAGCTGCCGGGCCACGTAGCCGAAGGTCGCCTTCGGGTTGCCGTCATGCATCGAGCCGTAGCTGCTCGATGGGCTCAGCCTGACGCCCACCCGCCCATGACCCCACACCGAGATGGCCGCCGCAGTGATTTCAAGCAGGAAGCGCGCGCGGTTTTCAATCGGGCCACCGTAAGCGTCGGTGCGTTTGTTGGTGCCATCCTGCAGGAACTGATCTGGCAGATAACCGTTGGCCCCGTGGATTTCGACGCCGTCGAATCCCGCCTCTTTGGCGAGCTGCGCGCCGTGGCGGAACGACTCGATGATTGCCGGTATTTCGTCGAGATGAAGCGCTCGTGGCCGGCTGAACGGCACCGGGCCGGTCGGCGCGTAGGCTTCGCCCTCTGCCTGGATCGCCGAGGGCGCCACCGGGTCGACACCGCCTGGCTGAAGCAGTGGGTGTGACTGGCGGCCGACGTGCCACAGCTGGAGAAAGACTACGCCGCCCTTGTCGTGTACGGCCTTGACCACTTTGCGCCAGCCGTCCACCTGGGCCTGGGTGAAAATGCCCGGCGCGCCGGCGTATCCGAACCCATAAGGTGAAACCGGAGTCGCCTCGGCGATGATCAGTCCGCCGCGGGTTGTGCGCTGTGCGTAGTACTCGGCCATCAGCGCATTCGGCACGTTGCCCTCGCTGGAGCGCATTCTCGTCAACGGCGCCATGACAACGCGGTGTTCGAGGGTAAAAGGGCCAATCGCAGTGGCCGTGAACAGTGGTTGATCGTTCATGGTTGGCACTCCTTCATTTATCAGGCTTGGGGAACAAGGGCGTTGGTGCGTTGAATGGCGCGCAACACGGCAGGCCGTTGGCCCACGGTGTCGTACCAGCGCGCGACGTTGGGGCTTGCGGAAAAATCGACACCGGCAAACTCCCTGCGCCACAACCAGCCAAAGTGCGCAATGTCGGCGATGGAAAACTCGTCGCCCGCCACGAAAGCGTTGTTCGCCAGCACACCATCCAGCACCGCCAATGTGCGCCGGGCTTCACCGTGGAAGCGGGCAACGGCTGCCGGATTCGGCTCGCTGGCCAGCTTCTGGAAATAACCGGACTGACCGAACGCCGGGCTCAATCCGCTGGCGTGGAAAAACAGCTGCTCGAAGACCCTGGCGCGTTTGGCGCCATCGGACGGCAACAGCCTGCCGTGCTGCTCGGCGAGGTAAACCATGATGGCGGCGGACTCGGTGAGCACCAGCCCCTCGCCATTTCTCGCTTCGGTGTCGACCAGCACGGGCACCTTGGCGTTGGCATTCAAAGCGACGAACGCCTCGTGTTTCTGCTCGCCCTGGCGAATGTTGACCGGGACCAACTGATAATCGAGCCCCAGCTCTTCCAGAACGACAGGCACCTTGATGCTGTTGGGAGTGGCAAACGCATGAACGATCAACATGATGGATTTCTCATTGGCGAGAGGATCGGGTCGCTGCCGTTTCAACGACTCAACGGAGATGAAAAGCGGCAGCCCGTCGGTAAGTCATTCCGGCTTGGTCCACTCGTTGCCCTTCATGAAGGGATCCAGCTGTGTGTGCACCAGATGGTTGGTGTAATTGCTCATCACCTTGGTCGCGACACCCAACACCACTTCAAGCACGTTGCGGCGGGTGAAGCCGGCGGCCAGAAACGCTTCGATCCCGGCATCGCTGACAAAGCCGCGATCACGCACCACAGCGGTGGCGAACACATGCAGGGCTTCCAGCCGGGCGTCAGGAATGGCGCTGCCGGCCCGCAGCGCGGCGATGACCTCGGGGGACATGCCGATCATCTTGCCGAGGGTGGAATGACCAGCCATGCAGTAGTGGCAGTCGTTCTCGAAATTGGAGGTCAGGTACACGACCTGCTGTTCATGGGGCGTCAACGTGCTCTTGCCGAACAGATCCCACAGCTGGCTGTAGCCGGCCAGCAACTCAGGCGATTCCGCCATGTGGCCCTGAAGATTCGGTAAAAAGCCGAACGCGTTTTTCACGTCTTCCAGAATGGGTTTGGAGGCAGCAGGGGCAGTGTCGAGGGTGTAGCGGGTGAATGTGGTCATCGCAGTATTCCTTCAGAGAGTCAGCAAGAGTGCTGGAGCCATAGTGCTGCTCTCGATCGGAGTGCGGAACGCAGGGGGCGGGCATATCAGCCATGCCTGTGAGGAATGGAGGGGGGCGCCTTCCGAGGCGGATGTCGCGTTCGATCCATGGCGGACGGTGAATGGACGGCGGTTGCTTCGGTGCTTTTCCATGAGCATCATCAGGATTCGACAAGGAGGCGTCCCTCATGCCCACAGCAGTCCTTCATCTCATGTCAGGCAAGATTGCATCCGGCAAATCAACGCTTGCCAGAAGCCTGGCCGCCGAACGCTCGGCGATTCTGCTCAGCGAGGATCAATGGCTCTCACGGCTTTATTCTGATCAGATCAAGTCGGTAACCGATTACGTGCGCCTTGCACGCCAGATTCGCGAGGTGGTCGGTCCACTCGTCATTGATCTACTGAACGCCGGCGTGACGGTGGTCCTGGATTTCCCTGCCAACACTCCCCAAGATCGACAATGGCTGCGCGGCCTGGCCGACGCAGCCGGGGTTTCTCACCGTGTTCACTATGTCGAGGTGGACGATGACACCTGCCGAGCCCGGTTGCACCTTCGCAACCGCCGCGCGGAACATGAGTTTGCAGCGACCGACGCGGAGTTCGATCTGATCACCCGCTATTTTCGGGCCCCGGATGAAGATGAAGGGCTTCAGATTGAAATTCACCGGCTTTGACGGGCGATAACTTCAAGAGAGTGAGTTATTTGGAGGGGCCGTTGTTAGATCTCGGGATACGACCAAGCTGTTTTGCTCTTGCGACGGTGAGTGTGTTGCGATGCTACGGCTCGAGGTAGAGAGTACACACTTGATGCATGCCCTGGACGACATTGTGGATAGCCACGCTAATGCCGTGGACGCCCGCCAAGTCGCCGTTAACTCTCGAAGCAAGCAAAGCCTTGGTTTGAGTAACCTTTCCAGATAGCCACCATCGGAGATTACGCCACGTGTTACCAGGCGCGAGTGACCCGGCAATCACCTGAGCTGCAGTCCAGGTGTTCTCATCGGCACGGAAATCCTAGTTAAGCAATCTACCAATAACCTCCTGAAGGAGTGGACCTACAGCGACATCGCTGTTCGCGTTTGGAGTCCCTGTCTGCTAGAGGCTGCAAAAAGTCGGAGCGGTATGGATTTCTGGAGCCGCTGCGTTGAGCTTTCGCCATAAATCGTCTTGCTGACGTACTCGACCGCTTGCCTTTTCCTATAGGTAGAAGTGCTTATCAATGAGAAACCAATATCTCGTTCACGATGAGTTGGTATGGCCATCTGGTGAGCTGTCGGCTGCCGTTGTGCATATGCGTTCTCCAGGCGCTCTCTGGAAAGCTTCAAGCCGCTCTGTGCACGTTACAGCTGGGCAGAGCGCTCACAAAAAAACCAGGTCTTTTTTTAAGGGTTTTTTGTCCTAGCGAATCCCCATGTCGATTATTACTCTCAACAGGCAAGTTTTGTCTTGTGATTGCTATAACTCGGGGTCCGAGCGTCAATGGTGAATTGGCAGCAGATGCAAATGTTGTGGGACGACGGCGAACGTACTTTGACCCGCATGACGCGGTGTGGAGATGAGAAGCCGTGCTTGATTGTTCGCTCAGTTTTTCCTCAGTCGTCGTATGCCAGTGCCTATCGCCTAAGCCACGAATATGGCCTGAAGGATGAATTATCCACCGATTGGGCGCTGCAGCCATTGGAGCTCGTGCGCGAAGCTGGTGAGATGGCTCTGGTATTGGGGGATTCAGGCGGAGAGCCTTTGCTGGCGGTGTTAAACCGCCCCTTGGAAATTCAGATTTTTTTACCTCTCGCTATTGAAATAGCGGCCTCGCTGGCCAAGCTGCATCAATCTGGGCTTATCCATAAAGATGTGAAACCAGCCCATGTCATAATCAACTGTAATGACGGCAGAGCAAGGTTTACAGGGTTCGGTTTGGCAAGCCGCCTCCCAAGAGAGCGCCAACTACCTGAGCCCCCGGAAACCATTGCTGGAACACTGGCTTACATGGCGCCAGAGCAAACTGGCAGGATGAATCGCTCGATAGACTCGCGCTGCGATCTGTATGCATGTGGGGTACTTTATTACCAGATGCTCACAGGGGGGTTGCCGTTCACCGCTCAAGACCCGATGGGTTGGGTGCACTGTCATATCGCCAAAAGGCCAGCACCTTTTGAGCAAAAAGTCGGAGGAGTACCAGGCACTATTGCCCGCATCGTGATGAGGCTGTTGGCCAAAACTCCAGAGGAGCGATATCAGACGGCAAAAGGGCTCGAGTGCGATTTACGCCGTTGTTGGAGCGAATGGCAGGCAGATGGATCGATCAGCAACTTCGGCCTGGACAAGCACCGCAGCATCGGGCGTTTGATGATCCCCGAAAAATTGTATGGCCGTGAGGGTGATGTCGATAAGCTCGTCGCTGCTTTCGATCGCGTGGTGAGTGGTGGCACGCCAGAGTTGGTCTTGGTGAGTGGCTATTCGGGAGTCGGAAAGTCATCGGTGGTTGGGGAGTTGCACAAGGTATTGGTCCCTCCGCGAGGGTTGTTTGCTGCGGGGAAGTTTGACCAGTACAAGCGCAACATACCGTACTCGACACTGATTCAGGCTTTTCAGGCGCTCATTCACTCTTTGCTGGGCAAAAGCGATATTGAACTGGCCGGCTGGCGAGCGTTGTTAGTCGATGCGTTAACGCCCAATGCTCGGCTTCTCACTGACTTGATTCCTGAACTGAAGCTGATCATTGGCGAGCCCTCGCCTGTGGCAGCGCTTGAGCCGCAGCAAGCCCAGCGCAGATTCATGCAGGTCTTCCGCCGCTTCATCGGCGTCTTTGCTCGCGCTGAGCATCCCCTGGCACTCTTCCTTGATGATCTTCAGTGGTTGGACGTGGCGACGCTCGATTTGCTGGAAGATCTGCTCACTACAGACGACGTGCGTCATTTGCTTCTGATCGGCGCTTACCGCAACAACGAGGTGAACTACCTGCACCCCCTGCCACGCAAACTGGTCAAGATTCGCGAAGCGGGTGCGAGGATCGATGAGATCACGCTGGCGCCACTGAATCTCAATCAGACCGAACAACTGATAGCTGAGACGTTGCACAGCTCGAGACCGCAAGTAAGACCACTGGCCAGACTTGTGCACGGAAAGACCGACGGCAACCCATTTTTCACCATTCAGTTCCTTTATTCCTTAGCTGAAGAGGATCTGTTGACGTTCGATCACGGCGCTCGGCAGTGGCACTGGATGACCGAAGGAATACACGCTAAAGGGTACACCGATAATGTCGCGGACCTGATGCTCAGCAAGCTGACTCGTCTGCCGCGGCCAACCCAAGATGCGTTGCAGCAGCTTGCTTGTCTTGGACACCACGCCAGTGCGACCGCCTTGGCGCTTGTACTCGAAATGGAAGAGGAGCGCGTTCATACGTTGCTGTGGGATGCTTTTCGTGAAGGGTTTGTGGAGCGGTCAGGCACTGATTACGTGTTCATGCATGACCGCGTCCATGAAGCAGCCTACCTACTGATGGCGCAGGACAAGAGAGCGTCGGCGCATCTTCGAATCGGCCGCTTGATCGCTGCTTCGAATCAGGGCGGCAGCGAGGACTCGATTTTCGACATCGTGAGTCAGCTTAATCGCGCAAGCGAATTAATCATTGGCGCCGAAGAACGTGAGCAGCTGGCAAATTTCAATTTGATGGCAGGGCTCCGTGCCAAAGCATCGACGGCCTATATTTCGGCTTCGGCTTACTTTGCAAGCGGTTTGAAAATGCTCGGGGAGACCAGCTCACAGGATGTGCGATTTGCCCTGGAACTGAACCAGGCTGAATGTGAAATGCTCACCGGCCGCTTATCTGAGTCCGAAGCACGGCTTGAGCTGCTTTCCCAGCACGCGCGCAACATGGTCGAGCGAGCCAGCGTCACCTGCTTACAGGTTGATGTCTATCTGCTGATAGATGATAGCGCCCGTGCGGTGCGGGTATCGCTCGACTATCTGCGACAGGCGGGCGTCAACTGGTCGGAGCATCCAGACAATAAGCAGGTCGAGCTTGAATATCGTCTTATTTGGACCCACTTGGGTGACCGAACTATTGAGTCCCTGCTTGATCAGCCGATCATGCGCAACGCCGATATTCTGGCAACGCTCGAGGTTCTGAGTCGAATGTTTGCTCCGGCAGTGCAGGCGGATGCGAACCTTGCCGCATTGACGATTTGCAAAGCGGTAAGTTTGAGCCTGGAATGGGGCAATTGTGACGCTTCTTCCATGCTCTATGCCAATGTTGGGCGAGTCTCTGGTCCCCGCTTTGGTGACTGGGAGCGAGGCCTGAGGTTCGGCCAGTTGGGATGCGATCTTGTCGACCATCGTGAGTTGAAAAGATTTGAGGCCAGCACACGTCTGTGTTTCTCGAATTTTGTTGTGCGATGGATGAAGCCGGTCCGAGAGTGCCGCCCTTTGTTGGATAAGGCCTTCGAGGCCGCCAATAGTATCGGTGATCTCGCATACGGATCCTTCACGCGTAACGCATTGATATCGGACCTGCTATATGCAGGCGATCCTCTTGCGGCAGTACAGGCAGACGCCGAACAGGGCCTGGAATATGTCCGGGGGGTGGGCTTCGGGTTGATTACGGACGTGATCAAAACTCAGCTGATGCTTATTCGTATGCTCAGAGGTCAATCCCCTGAATTCGGCCGGCTGGCTGATGATCTGTTCGATGAGCGGACAGTGGAAGCCAAGCTGGAGGCCAGTCCAGGCTTGATCCAGGCTTTCTGCTGGTTTCAAGTACGCCTGTTACAGGCGCGATTTCTTGCAGGTGACTTTGAAGGTGCTTTGACCGCCGGGCTGAAAGCAAAGCAGTCCCTATGGTCATCGGCTTCGTTTTACGAAGAGGCCGAGTATCATTTTTTTGATGCGCTCGCTCGAGCAGCGCTTTGCGAAGATCGTCTGTGTGAAGTCCCTTCGTCGCATATTTCCGTGATGAAAGCTCATTATCTGCAACTGCAGATTTGGGCCGAGCAATGTCCGGAGAATTTCGCAAGCCGGCATCAGTTGCTGGGAGCTGAAATTGCGAGGGTTGAAGGAAGGTTTCTAGCGGCTGAGCACGGTTATGAGCTCGCCATCCGACGCTCGCAGGAAAGCCAGTTCTTGCACATAGAGGCGCTGGCTAATGAACTGGCAGCACGCTTCTATTCAGCACGCGGTATGGAAAAAGTTGCCGGTGTTTACATGCGAGATGCGCGCTACGCCTATGTAAGGTGGGGGGCGGAGGGTAAGGCGCGCCAGCTGGACAGTCAGTTCCCGCTTCTTAATAGAGTACATCCTCCATTGACGCCCGAGATGACAATTACAGCGCCTGTGGAACATCTTGATCTTGCAACAGTGCTGAAGATTGCGCAGACAGTGTCGAGTGAAATCATCCTGGAAAAACTGATCGACAAGATCATGCGGTTGGCGATCGAACAAGCCGGCGCAGAGCGTGGGGTGCTGATCCTTTCCACTGGGGAGACCAATCGGGTTGTAGGGGAAGTGAGCGTCGGGTTTGAAGAAACGCGGTTGCAGGATGTCCCTGTCACTTCAGCATTTTTGCCCGAGTCTGTGCTCTATCGCGTGTTACGTAGCGGGGAACATCTGATCTTGGACGACGCTGTTAGTGCTCAAACATTCGCGACAGACCCCTATATCCAACGTCGGCGTCCTCGCTCACTGCTCTGCATGCCGCTGATGCACCAGGCTCGGCTGACCGGAGCGCTGTACCTGGAAAACACTATGGTACCTCATGTGTTTAGTCCTTCGCGGGTAGCGGTCCTGAAATTGATTGCGGCTCAGGCGGCCGTTTCTTTGGAAAATGCCCGCTTGTATCGCGTTATAGAGGCCCGCGAAAGCAAGATTCGCCGCTTGGTCGAGGCCAACATCATCGGGATCGTGGTCTGGAATACGGCGGGGGAGATCGTTGAGGCCAACGATGCGTTCCTGCGTTTGCTCGGTTACGAGCGCGACGAAATCGAGCGCGGATTGGTACGGTGGCGGGATATGACACCTCAGGAGTTCAAAGAGATCAGCGAGTGGTCGATGAGCGAAGCGGTTCGAACAGGTACCGCGCGGCCTTTTGAAAAAGCCTACCTGCACAAAAATGGACTTTCGGTGCCCGTCATCGTTGGTTTGGCCATGTTCGAGGCTAGTCGGCAGGAGGGAGTTGCGTTCGTGGTCGACCTAAGCGAGCGCAAAAGGGCAGAGGAGCAGATGCGCGACAGTGAGCGTCGTTACCGAGAGATGCAGACAGAGTTAGCGCATGCTAATCGCGTAGCCACGATGGGGCAGCTTGTTGCTTCGATCGTCCATGAAGTTAGCCAACCTATTGCTGCAACGCTCACCGGGGTAGGGGCTGCTCAACGTTGGCTTGAGATTGGCGATACCGCGGAAGTGAAATCAGCCTTGGGTCAAGTTGTCCAAAACGGCCATCGCGCCGCAGACGTCATCACTCGCATACGTGGACTGATCACCAAACAACCTCATCGCAAAGAATGCGTCGATCTTGATGCGGCTATACGCGAGGTCATCGAAATTACTCGTGGTCAGGCGGTTAAGAACCGTTGCAGTATCAACGTCAGCTTGCAGAAAGGCGTGCCGCCGATCAAAGCTGACCGGGTGGAGCTGCAGCAGGTATTGATCAATCTGGTCATCAACGCGCTGGAAGCCATGGCTAGTTTGGATGACGATCAACGTGAGCTTTCGATAAGCACTAATGCAGGTGATGATGGGAATGTATCTGTCACTGTAAGTGATACGGGACCAGGTTTCAGTTCTCTAGACCACGATCAGATTTTTGCGCCATTTTATACAACCAAAACCACTGGCTTGGGTATGGGGCTCTCTATCTGTCGCTCGATCATCGAGGGTTTGGGAGGGCAACTTGGAGCCCGAGTAAATGTACCGCGCGGGGCGGTCATTCACTTTGTGGTCCCCGGAGCCCAGTGAAGGTTATGCGTATCTGATACCCCAGTGCAACGTTGGAAGCTTTTGCTATAGGCGCTTGTGCAATAGGTAGATCATCTGCAGTGGCTGCCGGGCCTCCCAGGGCGTGACGGAAGCTAGTAAAGATTTCCTTCACGCTGATTCCTGTCCGCTGATCGGGCACGTGCATCCTAGGCCTTGGGAAAAACTTCGCGCGGTCGCCTGCGCTTATTAACTAGCTAAACAGTGCAAGAGTGTGGATCAATACAGCATTGCTAAACGCAAGATTGGCCTCAGAGTCAATATCTGAGGCCGGATTGGGCAGTGGGGTTATGACAAGTGTCTTGTCACGAATACGCTCTTTTCAAATCTCAATCCGCTTGATTTTACCAAGTCCCACATTTGTCCCATCTGCAAGGTTCAGGCTCATTGCCTGACCTGCGGACCCCATGCTGACGCTGGAGACTTTGTCTGGCAGATAGGTGCTTAGTTTCGTGGATTTACCATTCAAGCTGCCAGTGGCAGTGAAAGTGTAGTTTCCGGATGGAACGGGTTCACCTTCAGCATTTTTACCATCCCAGGTAAATGCCCTTTCCCCTGCTTTTTGCTCGCCAAGCTCAACTGTCCGTACAAGGTGTTTCTCGCTGTCATAAATTTTAACGGTAGTCAGCGTGCTCGTAGTGGGTAGGTCGATCTGACCGGTGAATGTTTTGGTGGTATCGACATTGGTGGAGTCGCTGTTCACTATTACTGTACGTCCAACCAATGACGCCGCCTGGACAGCGGAAGTGGCTTGATACATTCCACCAATTGCATCCACGCTAGTACTCAGGTTCTGCATGGTTTCGAGACTGCTAAATTGCGCCAGTTGTGCAACGAACTGCGTATTGTCCTGTGGATCGAGTGGATTTTGATTCTGCATTTGGGTGACTAGCAGCGTGAGAAACGAATCTTTGCCTAATGCGCTACCACCGGTCACGCTGTTCCCGGTTTTCCCGGATGTGCCTTGCTGCAGAGATTTTACGTAGTCGGATGAGGCGTTGTTGCTGACTGAGTTTGTCATATCAGATCCTTCTATAATCAATATTGAATTTGTAATCAATTGCTCAGAATTCGTCGGGTCTCCACACGACACTGCCTACCGAGGCTGATTCTCATATGGAGGTGGATGACGAAACCTGAGTAGAGCAAATGATGTGCCACTCACTGAAATGTCAGTGTTTACTGGACATTTCATTTTGATAGTGCCGAAAATTGAACCGGTGCGGCAAATTAATTCCGCTCTTAATGAGTTAGGGTGGCAAGTATTTACCGCAGCCAGGGTTCGCATGCTCATGGTGGACGGTCAGTTAACGAGAGATATTTCTAATCATGGCTTAATACATGGATTATTTGTCTTAAATACAGGGTTTGCTACTTTTGTATGTTCTGCAATAAAATCGGCTGTTCCTAGCGTCTGATTCCTGGCCACATGACGCTCATGAGCCTGTGATCGCAGTGCCTAAGTTAAAATACAAACGCACTTCGCCGATTTTCACCGTAATCTTGAAGCTTGATCCAAGGCGCGATGCGCGAGCATGGTCGGCCCCTTTGCCAGAGGCTGAAAATCGACGTAGATCAGGCCCGGTGCTCTACAGTGGCCGATTCGGACGCGATGATAAGGGAGGGTATGCGCCAATGGTGAGGCATGATTCGCCGCTTTTTTCACGAATATATACTGGCGTTCACCTTACACATTAAGGCGCTTAGGCAACCCTAGCGCTCGAAGCGGGATCTATATTCACGAGGGGAGACCGCCAGATGGCGCTGAAATGTGACGCGCATCCGCTCTTCATCGCCAAACCCACATGCCAAGGCGACTTGCCCAACGTTCCTGTCAGAGTCTTCAAGTAATCGGCGTGCCGCCTCAAGGCGGAAAAGCTCAAGGGCCTTCCCGGGAGATTGGCCGGTCTTCTTCTTGTAGACGCGACTAAAGTTTCGAGTACTCATAGATGCTTGTTCAGCCATTACTTCTACGTCTAGATCCTCACGCTCCAAGTTCTCCGCCAGCCATAGGTGAAAGTCCGCAAATACGTCGGCGTCATTCATTTGCGCCTTGAGCATTTCGCTGAACTGGGCCTGCCCCCCTGGCCGTTTCATGAAGACCACGAGTTCCCGCGCGACCGTCATTGCCACATCGCGCCCACAATCTGCCTCGACTAACGCTAGGGCCAGGTCAATGCCCGCTGTTACGCCGGCTGATGTCCATATACTGCCCTGCTGCACAAAAATCGCATCCTTATCGACCTCGACAGACGGAAAGAGTGAGGCGAGCAGGTCGCACATCCCCCAATGCGTAGCTGCTTTCTTTTGAAATAGCAAACCTGCCTGGGCTAGGAGAAATGAGCCAGTGCAGACTGAGGCTACGCGACGCGCTCTCGGCCCCATCCACGATAGCCAGTCGATGAGATCCCTGTTATGCGTCAGCGCGGCCAGGATCTCTGGCGACCCAGGAACGATAATTGTATCGATCTCATCATTCTCAACTGAAGCAAGCTGCATGGTCCCAACAGAGAGCCCTTCAACCGTGGGCATCGCGTGGCCTTGAATACTCGCAGTGAGTCGTTGATACCCTGGTAGCCCTCGCTCTTTCATAGCTTTGTCAGCTGCATAAAACACGGTTTGTGCACCGGTCAGATCCAGCAGGCCCATCTGAGGGTAAGCGACAAAAAGCACTGTGCGTGGAGAATGGATCGAATCGGCATGAGTTGTGACTGTCATGTAGAAATATCTCCTCAAATTGCTGATTGTTGGCGCTGTCAAGCAACCCAGACCAGTATCCTTTGATTTGGAAGTTTATCCCGATTGCCATCCCTCCATCTTTTAAGCAATTCAAGCTGTGCGACATTCGCCAATTTTTTTCTCTATACAGCGCTCGCCTGCCACCTCCCTGAATTAGGGTAAGCATACCTGTCAAAACCGTTCGTTGGATAGGCGCTATTTTATTGCATAGCAAGATCTCTTAAGTCAGGGGCATGATCTTTTCAGTGCTTGGTTGTGAGCATGTCAATCTTGAGTAAAATCCACTATACCTATGTATGTAAATTGCAGCCTTTTTGGTTACCAAATTCAACCTAATTAATGGTGATCGAAATTTGTTTGCGCACTAAGTTGTTGCGAGTGGTTTAGGTGTATTACGATCTTTTTGGAAAGGTTAAGCAGATACGGATCTCATCTCTCTTTATACAGATTTTTAGTGGCGGTAGTTTTGAGCGGAGGGGCGGTTCAAGTCATCGCCAATTCCCCCTAAGGCGCCTGGATGATCAGTAAGATGCTTATTTCTGATGCCTGGCTACGCTGTGTTACCGTTTTGCTTCACGGACTACCACCTGGCTCATAGATGATGATAAAAGAGTGTATATCAATGTTTGCATCGCTCCGTCAGCTTCGCTCGCTACTTGACTACCGTCGTAGTGGATCGTTGAGGCCTCGTCCCTTCATAGCTAGACGCCAAAGTCGGTACGAGGTTTGGATCATCTGGGGAATTGGTTTAGCCATTACCGCTGGCATCATTTTAATTGACACTGTTCCAAATCACCGCGACATTGCAGCGACTGGAATATACCTTTCTGTACTGTTGCTGGCGGCTAACATATTAACTATCAGAATGGTGGGTGGGGTGTCTTTGGTATGCATGGTCACCATTATTCTCAAGTTTTTTATTGATGCAGGCTATGAGGACTGGAATTCGATCACCGCTTTCGTCAGGTGCTTAACGGCCTTGTCTGCAATCGGATTCCTAGCCACCCGGGCCAAGCAGGCTGCTGATAATCTGCATCTTCATCAAATCTACCTAACAGGTGCGCAGCGCCTGAGTCACACCGGAAGTGTGAACTTCAGCGCGGTGACAGACTTGATGTCTTGGTCGGTGGAAAGTGCCCGTATATTTGAATACCCCCCGGAGATGCCGGTGTCGAAATCTATGGTATTGGCACGTATTCCTCAAGAGGACCATCCTCAAGTACACGATGCCTTTGAACGAGCGTCACGGAAGGAAGCGCAAATCGAGGTCCGCCATAAACTGCTCATGTCGGATGGACGGATCAAACATGTGCACATGATCGCTACCCCCTTATTCCCACTGGACGACCGATGCGAGTACCTAGGAGCGGTCATGGATATAACCGAGCGTGTGCAGGCCGAGGAGAAGTTATACCGCACCCAGGCTCAACTGACACACATTTGTCGAGTGACCACGCTTGGAGAGCTCACAGCGTCTATTGCCCATGAAGTCAAACAACCGCTCACATCCATTGCAAGTAGTGCGCATGCATGTCGTCGGTGGCTCGATTTACCACACCCTAACTTGTTTGAAATTAGAGCTGGGCTGGACAACATTACCGGCAACGCACTCCGAGCTGATGAAGTCATAAAGCGGATCAGGGCTTTGGCGCGTAAGAACAACCCCGATCATCGACCGGAGCGCATGAATGAGCTGATCAGAGAGACGCTTACTGTTATGCAGTACGAACTCAATCATCATAACATCAGTCTTAGTCTAGCGCTCGATGCGGGAAACCCACAGGTACGAGTTGACCGGGTTCAGATGCAGCAAGTTCTCATCAACCTTATCATGAATGCCTGCCAGGCTATGAGCAGTGTGGATCATCATCGTCGGCTACTGCAGATGCGAACGAGTTGCGACCACGAGAAAGTCATTGTTGAAATAGCTGACGCAGGCCCTGGCATTGACGCTATGACCTTCCCATCCCTGTTCACCCCATTCGTGACTACCCGCGAGACCGGAATGGGAATGGGGTTAGCGATTTGCCGATCGATAGTGGAGTTTCATCTAGGAGCGATATGGGCGCGGAACCTGATTAATGGCTCAGCATTTTATTTCTCTCTACCCAAATTTGAACCGTGATCAGAGGTCGCCATTCTCCCCGGAATAGATGTCTTGAAACGCGCCTTCGAGCATTAGAGAAATGTTCAAACGTGTCTCTCTATCTGAGGAGCTCAGAAGAGGTGGTGTCCCGAATTACAGGTGGTCAATATTTCACCCGAAACGTGGGGGAGTCCTCTGGCCGGTTCTGGCGGCGATCATAGATCCGCGTCGTGCTGATATTGGCGTGGCCCAGCCAGGCCTGCACGTGGGCCCGGTTCACCGCTTTGAATTCTTCCGCCGCCGCCAGGCCGACAAAACTGCAGAAGTCTACTAGGTCGCCCTGATACGCCCGCCGGGTGCGCGGGTTATCAATATTGGCGAATCATTCGACAGCTGCCGGTACCGGCGCTCGTTGGCAATGATCAGGTCAGATACCTTAAAGCCCTCTCTGATGCTTGCGATGGATCTCTTGGCAGCGTCCTATCGCCTCACGCACACCAGAATGACGCGGATAATCATTAAAGATGTCCATTTGGTAGAAAGGGAATATGCCGTGCATGCTATTTGGCAGAGCTTCCAGCTCCAGCGAGAGCAGCACGAGGGTCTTGAAGGCGTTGGGCACTTGGTGATTTTCAAACTCGGTCCAGCGCTTCATCATCTTCCGAGCAGATTCGCCCGCGTCATCATCGGGTTTCGACTTGTGATGCATCAGGTCATTACGGGCTTTCACCAAGCCCTTGAGGCCATTGATGGCCGACCCCGTAGCGTTGAACGACTGGCCGCAGATCAGGCGAGTCCCAATCATCCATTTCCCCTCGATCTCCATCCTATCCATGCTCCGGGCGACTTGATCACCTAGACCCCAAGCTGTGAATTCATAAGCCGCCGCTTCGATGGCTATGGCGGCGAACACGATCGTTTTGATGCCATTAATTCGTCTTCCTTCATATTGGTCCAAGCGCCCCCCGGATCGTCGAATGGGCTAGATAGCTCAACGGTCGCGGGATCGATGGCCTCGTCCATGAACTTTCCGAAGGTCTGCTCCGCGATGGTCGCGTACGTCTCAATCAGAGAGTCAACCCCGCTGGTTTGATCGTTTCGGCTCAAGTCGGAACAGCGTCCTGAGAGCCCCAATTAATTAACGGTAACCTAATTTTGTCGTTAGTTTTGGATGTGCCATATGCATCGTGGGATGCGGTCATAGGACGCGGTTACGATGACTGCTTTCGACCCAAAGCGGACGTTGTCGTTACATCAGCTCCTGGTCTCCGCCCGATCCGCTCCATTCTGGGTATTCAGCGGCGCCAGGATCCATCGGGCAGCTCGATTTCCCTGCGAGCCGCAGCCAGAGCAACCTTCAGCCCCTGTTTATCCAGCGGTATACAGTAGGCGGGTTTGGCCCGTTCGAATCGCCAGCTTTCATCAAGAGTCCCCGCATCTACTGCATCAAATCCAATCTCGTCCAGCAACTTGATCACCCGCGCTTTTGCCGCCGCATCATCCGCCGCTATCGGCAGTGCGCGTCGGTCGGGCGCTGCTTTCGGACGCGAATCCTGCGTGAGGTCCTGGGCGAGGATTGCATTGAACACCTTGACCACGCTTGAGTAGCGCAGATGCTCGGCCAGCAGGCGACTGGTGGTGGTTTCGAATCGGTCGAGAGCGGCAATGCGACCGTCGCGTTCGGGGTAGTAATTGTTGGCATCCAATACGATTTTTCCCTTTAGGTACATCGCCGGCACGCTTGGGTAGTACTTGAAAGGAATCGCCACGAGTACAACCTCGCCAAAGTCTGTTACCTCCTCGACCGTCCCGACCTTACTGCCTGCAATACCACTGAGTACGCTACTCATGGATTGTGGACCACGCGAATTGCTGAGCATCGCCTCGTGTCCCGCTGCGATGACCAATTGCGCGACTGCACGCCCGATGAAACCTGCCCCAATAATGCCTATGCGCATGCCTTTGCTCCGCTGGTTGGTCAGAGGAACTTATGATCATTGCCAACAAACTGAAGATAAATAACCATCGGTTACTTAGACTCGTTACTGGGAGTGTTGAATGATGGACCGTTTGACTAGCATGGGGGCATTTGTAGTCGCGGCAGAGTCGGGCTCCTACGCCAGCGCCGCCGAGCGATTGGGCCTATCGCCACAGATGGTGGCCAAGCATGTCTCCGCACTTGAGCAGCGACTAGGTGCGCGGCTACTGAACCGTACCACTCGACAACAGAGCCTGACTGAGCTGGGCAGCGCATATTACGAGCGTTGCAAGCACATTCTGAGCGAGGCTCAGGCTGCGGACTCGCTTGCACAGATCATGAACGACACCCCGCGCGGCAAGTTGAGAATCAGCGCTCCCGTAACATTTGGTTCCCATTGCCTCATGCCTTTTATGACGGAGTTCTTGCGTCAACACCCGGAGGTCGAAATCGACCTGCACCTGACCGACCGCTTTGTCGATCTGGTGGAAGAAGGGTATGAAGTGGCTTTCAGGATTGGCCCATTGACCGCCTCCAGTTTGACCGCCAGGCCGTTGGCGCCTTATCGGTTGATAGTCTGTGCGGCGCCGAGCTATCTGAATGAACGAGGAGTGCCGCAAATACCGAACGACTTGAAGAACCATGAATGTCTGGGGTATGCGTATTGGTCCCAGCCGGCCGACCGCGAATGGGTATTTTGCAAAGGTTCGGCAGTTGAACGGGTACAGGTCTCCAGCCGATTGCGGGTCAACGAGAGCAAAGCACTGCTGTCAGCAGCACTGGATGGCTTCGGGATTGTTCTGGGCCCCAATGATTTACTTGAGCCCATATTGTGCAGCGGCAAGTTGGTCCGACTGTTAACTGATTATGAAGCCCCGAGCCGACCTATGCATTTGCTCTACACCGCCAACCGCCAGAGAACAGCCAAGCTCCGGTTATTTATCGATGCTGCGCTCGCCCGCTTTGGTGATCGTTGAGCGGAGGTTGAGTTGTCTCAGCCGCATGGATGGTTCATTTCGGTCCAGGGCAGGGCTTGGTTGACTGTCTGTTTCTGGCCGAAATAAAACACTGAAGGCAGATTCTGAGCCAGCACCGCACGCCGCTCCCCCTTAAAAAAAGGAAATCGATATATCGCCGAACGCTTGTAATCAGGCGTCATTCAAAACCATCAGCGCAATCCCTTCGCTTCAAACAACTCGACGAGCCAATCCACGAAAACCCTCACGCGGGCACTCAGGTGTCGATTGGGTGAGTAGACGATGTAGATCGGGTTCGGCTCCAGTGACCAGTCCTCCAGCAACTGAACCAGGGCGCCGGACTTGAAATGCGGTTCGGCCATGAACATCAACGTTTGTAACACGCCCATGCCGGCGAGGGCGGCAGCGAGTAGGGCGTTGGAATCGTTCACCGAGACGAAGTAGTTCGCGTCTACGGATACGCGCTCGCCGTCTTTGACGAATTCCACTGGCAGGCGCCGGTTGGTACCCGCAAAAAAGTAGCGAACCATCTGATGGTCCGTTTCCAGATCGGTGGGGTGCAACGGCGTGCCGTGAGTGGCGAGGTATCCCGGCGTCGCGCAAGTAACGAACTTCAGGCTGCCCAGACGCCTGGCGATCAGTGACGGATCACTCAAGGTGCCGCCGCGAATGACGCAGTCGACCCGATCACCGAGCAGGTCGACCGGCCTGTCGCTCACGCCAATGTCCAACTGCAATTCGGGATAGCGTTTCTGAAAATCCGGCAACGCAGGCAAGACCAGCATGGTCGCCATCGTCGAGCCCATGTCGACTCGCAGTCGCCCATGTGGACGCGCCTGGGCGCTGACCAGGTCCGACTCGGCCTCCAGCCACTGATCCACCACCCGGACCATACGTTCGTAGTACGCGGTTCCGTCGTTGGTGAGCGAGATGCGCCGCGTGGTGCGGTTGAGCAATTTCACCCGCAGGTGACTTTCCAGCGACTGGATGTGCTTGGTGACGGTGTTGCGTGGAAGGTTCAGTGTTTGCGCCGCCTTGACGAAACTCCCGGCTTCCACCACCTGGATAAACGCTTTGACTGCCGAGAAGTAGTCCACGTGATGACGCATCCATGATGATCAGGGGTTTGAGCCATTAGCCCGTATTAAGGAACAGTGGTGTCATTTTTAGCCAATTTATCCCGCATTGGCTATCTCATACATTGATCTCACCGAAACGAAGCCAGCCATTCCGGTTGGCTCCTAGTGGAGATCAGACAGATGACTCAGCAACTCCAAGGCAAGGTGGCACTGGTAACCGGCGGCTCTCGCGGCATCGGCGCCGCCATCGCCAAACGTCTCGCGGCAGACGGCGCGCACGTCGCGTTCAGCTACGCGAAATCCCCTGAACAGGCGCAAAAGGTAGTCGCCGAGATTGAGCGCCACGGTGTGCAGGCTTTGGCCATTCAGGCCGATCAGGGTGACACGACGCAGGTGATCGCTCTGGTCAAACAGGTGCATCAACACTTCGGCCAGCTGGACATTCTGGTCAACAGCGCCGGCGTTTTCGTCACCGGCCCTGTCGGTGCGCCTGATGCCGACATCGAGGCGTTCGATCGCCAGCAAGCGGTCAATGTCGGTGGTGTCGTGACCGCTGTGCGCACTGCGGTTGGCCTGATGAACGACGGTGGACGCATCATTTCTCTGGGCACGACCGGCGCCGACCACGTGCCTTTCCCCGGTGCTGCCGATTATGTCGCGACCAAAGCCGCCGTCGCTGCTTACACCCGCGGTTGGGCCCGCGATCTGGGACCTCGCAACATCACCGTCAATGTCATCCAGCCGGGTGCGATCAACACCGAGATGAATCCTGAAACCGCCGACCACGCCCCGTTTCTTGCGGGCCTGGCAGCACTGGGGCGGTACGGTCAACCAGAAGACATCGCCGCCGCCGTGTCTTTCCTGGCCGGCCCTGAGGCGTCGTACATCACCGGCGCCACGCTCAACGTCGACGGCGGCCAGAGCGCCTGATCGATCTCACCTCCAGCGATCCGATCGGCAGTGCCGTCCGCCAACCGCACGGCACTGCTGACCTCAAGGATTCAGGTTTTCGCCAATCACGTTTTAAATCGCCGAGGCAGTCATGACTCAACGCATCCGGATTTACCAGCAAGGCACTCCCGCAGTGCTTCACCACGAAACCTTCGATCTGGAGTCACCCGCCCGTGACCAGGTGCTGATACGCCACGAAGCCATCGGCGTGAATTTCGTCGACACGATGTTCAGGGATGGCACCTTCCAGGTTCCGCTGCCATTCAGCATGGGCGTGGAAGCGGCGGGCGTCGTCGAGGCTGTCGGCCCTCGTGTGCGGCACCTGAAGGTCGGTGATCGCGTGGGCTATTTCTTCGCGTTCGGTGCGTATGCGGATCGTCGAGTGATCGATTCCAGCGCGCTGATCAAACTTCCCGACGACATCTCCAGCGAGCAGGCCGCCGGGCTTCTGTCGAAAGGGCTTACGGCGTGGATGCTCGTCAGGCAGGTACACGCAGTTCAAGCCGGTCAAACCGTTGTTGTGCAGGGGGCATCCGGTGGGGTCGGAAGCCTGCTTGCACGGTGGGCTAAATCCCTGGGCGCTACCGTCATCGTTACGGTCGGGTCAGCCGGCAAAGCCCGAATCGTTGAAGGCTGGGGGCTCGATCACGTGATGCGCTCCGATGAGCCAGATCTGGCCGGACGGATCAAAACCGTGAACGGGGGGGATGGTGTCGACGTGGTGTACGACCTGGTCGGTCGGCAGACGCTGGACGCTTCGATCAGCGCGCTGCGTGACGGTGGCGATCTCGTTCACGTTGGCAACGCCTCGGGCGCCGTCACTGCGGACCCCGTGCTGCTGAATGCGCGCGGCATTCAATATGTACAACCGTCGACTCCCCAATACGTCAACGCGCAAAACCAGGACATGGCCGCATCGGAATTGTTCGAGCGCTTTCGCGAGGGGGCTCTGGGGCGCCTGGAACTCACTCGCTATCGACTGGAAGAGGCGGCCGTGGCTCATGGCGCCATTGCCGCACGCAAACACACTGGATCGATCCTGCTGATCCCCTGATGTGTTGAGCGGCACCGAAAGCGCCTTGATACGCACGGGCCTCTCATCAAACAGTGCGTTGATCAATGTCAGGCCGTCCCGGGTCAAGGCATCGGCTCAGGTGTCCACTTGGAAACCGGTCAGGGAGCTACCCTTCAGCCAGCAGAACGTGGCATTGATATATCCCCCCCAGGGGGATACGATCACGCTTCATCTTTTGAGTCGCGCCCCGGACGCCAACAGGCCCATGAGCTGGCTGATCACCAAATACGTCATCACTTCCGCCATTGTCGTCCTGGTCTCGGAGTTCGCCAAACGAAGCGACAAGTTGGGCGGTCTGATCGCCTCTCTTCCGTTGGTGACTGTGCTCACTCTGATCTGGCTGCATTACGAACAGCAGAGCACGGAGAAGATCGCCAACCACGCCTGGTACACGTTCTGGTATGTCGTGCCCACCTTGCCCATGTTTCTGATTTTTCCGAAGCTCATGACGCGAATGGGATTCTGGCCAGCGCTCTTCATCGCGATGGTTTCCAGCATGCTCGTCTTTGTGGTGTTTGCCGCAGGGCTGCGGCGCTTCGGAATAGATCTGTTATGAGTGTGCGAACAACCTCGGGTAGGGGATACTGCGCGCTTATTTTCGCTGGATCAGATCATGACCAAGAATACGCCTGCGCCCAAGCACGAACACACGCATCAGTCTCACGCCGCCATCGTGAAGCGGCTCAAGCGCGCCGAGGGTCATCTGCGCAGTATTGTGACAATGATCGAGGATGGCAGGGCGTGCGTTGATATCGCGCAACAACTGCATGCCGTTGAAAAGGCCGTCTGCCAGGCCAAGCGCACGCTGATCCAGGATCACATCGATCACTGTCTGGAGGATGCAGTCGGTGCATTGACCAGCAGCGAAGGTGCATCACTTGAGGAGTTCAAGCAGATCACCAAGTATCTGTAGGTACTGGTGATCGCCGCGCGCGCCCAGCACTGCTCAATTCGACTCACGCTCTGCCAATGGCATTTCCGAAGAACGAGGCGGCTTTTCAATCACTGGATCCGGCGCCGTTGCCCCCAGCTGGGCGCGGTGGTCGAACAGGCTGATCAGGGTGCCCAACACAGCGATCACTACCAGCATCAACAATCCCACATCTGAAGCTTGCATCGTTCACTCCTGCGAAACACGCACGTTAGGAAATCGAAGAGAGGAGGGGCATCAGGCCATTCGTCGCAGGCCAACGACCATCACGGCGCCAAGCAAGGCCATGCCCACGATCAGGGCCGGAAACGACAACCACCACGGCGTCCCGGCGGTCATCATGCTGAACTCGGACATCCCGCCGATGCCGGCAATCAGGTTCAGCGGCAGAAAGACCACGTTGATCAACGTGAGCTTGCGCAGGGCCAGGTTCATGCCGTTGTTGGCGAGGTTGCCGCGAGACTCGATGAGGTTGGCGAAGACCTGGGCGTGAATTCGGGCCTGCTGGTAGCTCTGTTCGTTTTCGATGATCAGGTCGTTCAGCGCATCGAGCTGGCCCGCGCTGAAACCATGCCGCTGCCCATGGCTGCGCAGCAGGGTCAGCACCGTGCCGTTGCTCTGGATCGCGTTGACGTAGTACACGAGGCTTTCGCTCAGGTTGTACATCTGCGCCAGCTGCTGGTTGTCCAGGGTCCGGGTGAATTGCTGCTGAAGTTCGCGAGCCACCTGTTTGACCACTCTCAGGTGGCCGAGGTAGTGATGAACGCTTTCTGCCAGCAGGGCCATCAACACGTCCAGCGGCCCCTGCAGGTTCGATTCAGCGGCCAGGCTGGACAGTAATGAATTGCTCGCGCAAATCACCACCAGACGTTGCTCGCTCAACATCACGCCAAACGACGATACGTTGAATGCCCGGCCGTCGAAGCTCTCCGGGCGCTTCCAGATCAGGAACAGGTGATCGGGGTTGATTTCGATCCGGGCGACTTCGTCCGGGTCCAGCGATGACTCCAACGCCTGGGCGCCGATGCCCAGACGTCCCTGCAATAGCTGTTGTTCCTCTGCGTCCGGTGCCACGCACAGCCATACACAGGCCTTGTCTTGCAGCGTCTCGCGCAGCGCGCCGGACTGAATGCCGTAACCTTCGATCATCGGTCACCACGCCTGGCCGCGATGCTTGAGTTCGAGCCGTTGCGTGAACGCTTGCAGCACGCGGCGGTACAGTTCGTCGCCCAGCACCGCGTCCTCGATACCCGCATCCAGGTTGGGGTTGTCGTTGACCTCGATGACCAGCACGCGATCACCGGCCTGCTTCAGATCGACGCCGTAGAGGCCGTCACCGATCAGGCGAGCGGTGTCCACCGCAAGCTTCACCACGTCGGGCGGGGCCTGATCGACGGGCACGGCCTGGCACATGCCGTTGACTTCACCTGCTACGGCCTTGTGGTTGTAGATTTGCCAGTGTCCCTTGGACATGAAGTACTGGCAGGCATACAGCGCCTCGCCGTTGAGTACACCCACGCGCCAGTCGTATTCGGTGTAGCAATATTCCTGAGCAAGCAGCAGCACAGAGTGCTCGAACAATTCCTGCGCCGCGGTTGACAGGGCCTGGGCATCGGCGACCTTGATCACGCCGCGCGAGAAGCAGCCGTCGGGGATTTTCAGCACCAGAGGAAAGCCCAGGCGACGGCCTGCCTGCTCCAGCTCTTGAGGCCGATCCTTGTACAGAATCTCCGTGGCCGGCATGCCCAGGCCACGCCGCTTCAAGAGGTCGGCCAAGTAAACCTTGTTGGTGCAGCGCAGAATGGAGGAGGGGTCGTCGATGACCACCAGCCCCTCGCTTTCCGCCTTTTTGGCGAAGCGATAGGTGTGGTCATCGACCCGCGTGGTTTCGCGGATGAACAGCGCGTCGAATTCGGCCAGGCGCGCGTAATCCTTTTTCTCGATCAGCTCGACATCGATGCCCAGTTGTTTGCCTGCCTCGATAAAGCGCTCCAGCGCCAGCGGGTTGGACGGCGGCAGGGCTTCCTGCGGATCGTGCAGGATCGCCAGATCGTATCGGGCCACCCGTTTGGACGCGGGCTGGCGCCAGGTGCGACGGTTGAAGGCATCGAGCGCGTCGGCGAAGACGTGCTGCTGTTCATCGCGCAGTTTGTGCAAGGCGCCGGCCTTGATCCCGGCGATCTGCCAGGTGTCGCCACGACGAAATTCCACCAGCAGGATCGGGCAGGGGAAGGCTTCGAACAGCTGGCGGCCGATCTCTTGCAGCGAGGCAATGGACGCCTTGCCGAAATACAACGACAGCGTGAACGCTTCGGTTTCGCCATAGGGGTGGTTGGCCAGCGCCCGTTCCAGTGTGCGTTCGAGGTCGTCCAGGCCAACCCCGTACAGCGCTTTGCGGGCCAGCTCGCTGACGGTGCGCACCGACGGGAAAACCTTGTGCCCGCGGGCTTCGGCGAGCAACGAGCAGTAGTAGCCCTGGCCGAGGTATTTGTAGTGGCGGCACAGGTTGATGACTTGTGTGCGATGGGGGAAATCGTCGCTGTGCTCCAGGTAGTCCTGAGCGAGCATCAGGCTCTCGCTGGGCAGGTAATCGGCCCAGTCTTCCTTGCGCTCGACGAGGATCAGCAAGCGGCTGCCGGAGGGCTTGCTGCTGGGAGGTTCCTCGCTGAGGGTGATTGTGGAACGTTCGGATTTATCCAATACTTCGTTCACGTTGGCTTGCACCGCTGACATGAGTAATCGATCCCTGTTGAAGAAGACGCCGCTTCAATAAATCACGGGCCATTCGGCCTGTCCCGGCTCGTTACTCATTCTTTACGGTGGTGCCATGCTTTTTGATTTCCGCTTTGCGTCGGTGGACGATATCGACGATCTGGTCGCGCTTGAGCAGGAATGTTTCACCCTCGACCGCTTGAGCCAGCGCAACTTTCACTGGATGGTCAGCCGGGCCAATGCCTGCCTGATGGTCGCCACGTCCGCCGGAAAACTCGCCGGCTATGCCCTGTTGCTGTTTCATCGGGGCACTTCGCTGGCGCGTCTGTATTCGATTGCTGTCAGCCGCTCGTTTCGCGGCCATGGCCTGGGGCAGAGGTTGCTGGACGAAGCCCGGAACTGTGCCCTTGCGCGCAATTGCGCATGGCTGCGGCTGGAAGTGCGCGCGGATAACCCGGCGGCCATCAGCCTGTACGAGGCCAACGGTTATCAGCGCTTCGCCATCGTCGAGGACTACTACGAAGATCACGCCGAAGCGCTGCGTTACGAGAAACGCATTCTGCGCAACGCGCCACCGCCTGCCCGGCAGGTGCCGTATTACCCGCAGACCACCGAGTTCACCTGCGGCGCTGCCTGCCTGCTGATGGCCATGGCCGCAATAGACCCGAATCGCTCGATGAGCCGCTTTGAAGAGATCCAGTTGTGGCGTGAGGCGACCACGATTTTCATGACCGCCGGACACGGCGGCTGCAGTCCGCAAGGCTTGGCGTTGGCCGCGTGGCGACGAGGTTTTGCGGTGCGTCTGGAGGTCAGTCAGGCAGGTTCGCTTTTTCTGGACGGTGTCCGCAATCCGGAGAAGAAAGCCGTCATGACGCTGGTCGAGGAGGGCTTCGCTCAGGACCTGGCAGCCACCGGTGTGGAGCAGGTTCAGGCGCCCGCGCTGGACATTCGCGCCGCACTGGCCGCTGGTTTCAAACCGGTGGTGCTGATCAGCAGCTACCGCTTCACCCGCCTCAAAGCGCCGCACTGGGTGCTGATCACCGGCTGCGACGAAGACTTTGTCTACCTGCACGATCCCGATGTCGATCACAGCCGGCACAAGCGCAGCCTCGACTGTCAGCACCTGCCGGTGAGCCATGCCGAGTTTCTGCGCATGACGGTGTTCGGCCGCCAGCGGGTTCGCGCGGCGGTCATGTTGCGGGCTCGCTGAACAGTGGTGAGCCATGCGCAGAGCCATGCGTCAGACGGTGCCCAGGGCAGAGCGGCGTCAGGCCAGCTCGATCTTGGGCATCCAGATACGCATCAGGGAGAACAGCCGCTCCAGATCGACGGGTTTGGCGAGGTAGTCATTCGCCCCGGCCGCGAGGCAGCGCTCCTGATCGTTCTTCATCGCCTTGGCGGTCACGGCAATGACCGGCAACTTGCGCCAGAGGGCGTTCTGGCGGATTTGCCGGGTCGCCTCATAGCCGTCCATACCGGGCATCATGATGTCCATCAGCACAAGGTCGATGTCCGGTTTGGCTCCGAGTTTTTCGAGCGCCTCAAGCCCGTTCCGGGCGACTTCAACCAGAGCGCCCTTGTGTTCAAGCGCACTGGTCAGGGCGAAGATATTGCGAATGTCGTCATCGACCACCAAGATGGTGCGCCCCTCGAAAATACGGTCCCGATTGCGCGCGGCGCTGAGCATTTTCTGCCGTTCGCTGGACAGGTTTTTTTCCACCTTGTGCAGGAACAGCGTCACTTCGTCGAGCAGGCGTTCGGGCGAGCGGGCGCCTTTGATGATGATGGTGCGAGAATACTTCAGCAGGTCCGCTTCTTCGTCGCGGGTCAGGTTGCGACCTGTGTACACAATGACCGGCGGATAAGACGAAATCTCCTCGGTGGCCATGATTTTAAGCAGCTCATTGCCGGTCATGTCCGGGAGCCTGAGGTCAATGATCATGCAATCGAACAGGCATTCGCGCAGCAGCGCAAGCGCCTCCTGACCGCTTTCCACCGCCGTGATATCGACGTCGTCGTCGCTGATCAGACGCACCACGCTTTCGCGTTGGCGGGCATCGTCCTCCACCAGCAGTATGCGTTTGACCTTTTGCGCGAGCCGTTCTTCAAGGCTGGCAAACACCTCCCGAAGCTGAACCAGTGAAGCGGGTTTGACGGCGTAGCCCACCGCGCCCATGTGCATCGCTGTTTCCTGCCGTTCCTCGACGGAAATCACATGGACCGGAATGTGCCGGGTGGAAGACATGTCCTTGAGCCGCTGCAAAACGGTCAGACCGGAATGATCCGGCAAGTGCATGTCCAACAGGATGGCGTGTGGGGTGAAGCGGCATGCCAGTTCGAATCCTTCGTCTGCGCCATGGGCGACCAGGCATCCGTAACCCTGTTCGTGAGCCAGATCGAACAGTACGCGGGCAAACGCCGGGTCATCTTCGATGATCAGAATGACCCGGTCACCCAGAGAGGCCAGGTGGCGATCATCATCGAAGTCGGGGATGACAGGGATGACCTGCACGGCGGCAGGTATTGGCGCGACGGACAACGAAGGCAACGCCATCGGCAGGGGTTCCAGCGTCTGCGTTCCCTCACTGAAAACAGCCGGTATTTCCAGCGTGAACGTACTGCCATGGCCCGGCGAACTCGTCACCGAGATGTTGCCGCCCAGCAGATTGGCCAGACGCCGGGAGATCGACAAGCCCAGGCCGGTGCCGCCATAGCGTCGACTGATGGAGCCATCGGCTTGGTGGAACGCTTCGAATATGCTCTCGATCTGGTCAGCTTCGATGCCGATCCCCGAATCGGTTACGCGGAACACCATCTTGTCGCCGGGCGCATTGGCGACGCTCAGTTGAACACTGCCCGCTTCGGTGAACTTGATGGCGTTGGCCAGCAGATTCTTGAGGACTTGTTCCAGGCGTTGCCGGTCAGTGTGAAGTGACAACGCCGTGCCTTCCTGCACGTCGATGGAGAATTGCAGCTGCTTTTCCAGTGCAACGGGCTGGAAGGTGTTTTTCAGGTTATCCAGCAAGCGCTCGACGCTGAAACCTTCGGGAAACAGCTCGAATCTTCCGGCTTCGACCTTGGCGATATCAAGGACATCATTGATGAGGCGCAAGAGGTCGTTGCCCGCCGAATAAATCGATTCGGCAAAACTGACTTGTTCGGTCGTCAGGTTGTGCCCCGAGTTTTCGGCCAGCAGCTTTGAAAGAATCAGGGCGCTGTTCAGCGGGGTGCGCAGTTCGTGCGACATGTTGGCGAGAAATTCGGATTTGTACCGGCTGGCGCTCTGCAATTCCAGAGCCCGGGCCTCAAGCTCCACCTGAGCCAGTTTCAGATCCGCATTGTTCTTGTCCAGCGTGTCGCGTTGGCGGGACAGCTCACTGCTTTGATCGGTGAGCTGCTTATTGACCTGTTCAAGTTCGACCTGCTGGATTTCCAGCGAGGCTTGCGACTCCTTGAGTACCCGTGACTGTTCCTCCAGCTCTTCGTTGGAGGTGCGCAGTTCTTCCTGCTGGACTTGCAACTCCTCATTGAGCTGCTGTGTTTCTGCGAGGATTTCCTGAATCCTTTGCCGGTATCGTGCAGCCTCTATCGAGATGCCGATGTCGTGGCTGACGGCATTCAACAATTCCATGTCCCGGGGCGTCAGCGGCCGCAGAAAGCCCAACTCGACCACACCGTTGACGCCGTCGTCGTTCACGATGGGGGCGATCAGCACGCTGGCGGGTTTGCCGTCGCCCAGCCCCGAGTTGACCTTCAGATAGTCGTCGGGGAGGTCATCGAGTGCGATCGGGCTGTTGTTTCCGGCCACCTGGCCCACCAGTCCTTCTTCAGGCTTGAAGTGCTGATCAAGCGCCTCCTGCTCCTGGGAAAACCCGTAAGAAGCCACGCGGGTAAAGCCGCCATGCGCCTGGCGTACATAGAAGGCCGCCACCACCGCACCCAGAAACTCGGCAAAGAATTGCAGCGTATTGCGCCCCACGGCTTCAAGTGACAGCTCGCCCAGCACGCGTTGCGCCGCATTGCTCTGGCCTTCCTTGAGCCAGGCAGCGTGCTCCAGCCTGGCCGTGCTCTGGATTTGTGCATTGAGAATGGTCGTGTACGAGTTGGACAATCGCGTCAGTTCGCGTCGACCCAACAGCGCCAGCAGGATATTGGCTGCCAGCGTGAACAGGATGAACACGCTCATGGTGATGATGGTGGTGCGTTGAACCATTTCGGTTCGCTGAATTCGCAGACTCTGCTCCATATAGATGAATTCAGCGAATTCGGTGCGCATTTCATCGCTCAGTCGCTTGCCTTTGCCCTGGCGCATGATGCTTTCGAAATCGCCGTTATTTCGCTTTATTTCGATGATCCGCTGGGCTCGCTCGGCCCAGGCCGATTGCAATGCCGAGATACGTGCCAGCCGGTCAGCCTGTATGGGGTTGTCCGCTACCAGCGCCTGCAGCCCTTTGATACCGGCCGGCACCTTGACCCGCGCCAGTTCGTAGATATCCAGATAACGGTCGTCACCCGAGAGTAAATAACCACGAACGCCGGCTTCCATATCGACGGCCAGTTTCTGCGTTTCGTGGGAATTGTTGATGACGCGATCGGTGTGCTCGACCCATTCGATACGGTTCAGCAGATAAGTGACCAGCGTCACAAACAGTGCAGCGGCGACCACGCCAAGCAGCAATGGAGTGATGACATTTCGGCGCAATATCTTGCGAAAGCTGCGTTCATCAATGGCACTTGAAATCATCATTGAAGTCCTGGACGAGGAGACGGCCACATGGCAACCATCGCCTCTTCTGGCGTTAAGGGGTATGAGATCCTGAAGGCATCAATCGACAGCCACAGCCACTCCGACCTCGGCATGCGTACCGTGGTCAGTCATTGGCAGCGATCAGGATGTATCAGCGGGTGCTGTTCAAGGCGCTGACCCTGGCAGGCTGTTGAGGCGTCCATTTCTTGCCCGTCGGATAGGCAACGGACTGAAGGAGAGTGTGTGCATAGCGTTGAGACTTCATTCAACTGACCTCCATGACGGTTAGCAGATCTTCAACACATTCGCGTGCGTTGCGCAGGCGCTGCACGCCAGGGCGCGGGGGCCGTGGTGTCATAAAGATAGCTCATGGCCGCGCTTGGCAAGGTTTGCGTTGAGCCATCCACAACGCCGTCAGTCATGTGCGCAGTGGCCGGCTGATACCGCTGTTGCGCGAGCACATCCACGAGCACTACGGCGTGTTCATGTATTACGCGTCACGGGACATGCCCAGGCGGGCGAGGAAGTTCATCGACTTCGTGCTGGAGCAGGTGGGCGATGCCTCGGAGTTTCGCTTGAGCGCCGAGGAAATCCGCCAGTTGAGCCCGTCATAGGCTCCACCCCGTTCACCCCTGTTGAAACAACAGCGGATGGCCGCTGGCACGAAACGCCTCGACGATGTATTCCACGAACACCTTCACCTTGGCCGGCACCAGTTTGCGGCTGGTGTAATAGATCGACAGCGGCAGCGCGTAGGCCGACCAGTCAGGCAGCACGCGCACCAGCTCCCCGCGCTGCAGAAACGGCAGGACATGGGGCAGCGGAAGAAAGGCGATGCCCATGCCGCTGGCGGCGGCGCGGGCAATCGCTTCCGGGTCGTCGAGCACCATGACCGGGCGTACGCCGGCCACCACTTCCTCTCCTGCGTCGTTTTTCAGGGCCCAGGGCGCCAGTCGCCCGGAACTCAGCAAGCGCCGCAGCAGCCCACGGTGACGCGTCAACTCCGAGGGATGTGTCGGGGCGGGGTACTGCTGCAGGTAGGCCGGCGACGCGACCAGCACAATGCGCAAGCGCGCCAGCTCACGGGCGATCAGCGCGTTGGTCAACTCAATACCGCCGCCGATGGCAACGTCGAAACCGTCGGCGATCAGGTCGACCTGACGGTTATCGAAATGCAGATCGGGCACCACGTCCGGATAACGGCGCACGAACTCGGCCATCATCGGCACGAAATATTCGCGACCGAGGGTGTAGGCCAGCGACACCTTCAGCGTTCCGGCCGGTTTGCCTGCGCCCTGGCGCAAGTCGGTCAGGGCATCGCCGATCTCGCCCCAGGGCAGGCGCACCTGTGCGTACAGGCGCTCGCCATCGGAGGTCAGCGCCAGCCTGCGCGTGCTGCGCTGAAACAGACGCACACCCACCCGCGCTTCCAGTTGCCCCACGCTTTTGCTCACGGCGGCCGGCGTCAGCCCCATGCGGCGTGCGGCGGCCGAAAAACTGCCCTCGTCGGCAGCGGAAATGAATGCATCCAGGTAACTGCTCAGTTCAGTCAGCATGGCTCACCTTTTACCTTTGGTTGAAACTGAATGCTCAGTTTAACGACTACCGCGACCAGATGCAGGCGACGAAGATGGGCTCACCAACTCCACACACCGCATCACACACCGAAAGGAAAACATCATGAGCACTCCACTCAACGGTAAAGTCGCTTTCATCAACGGTGGTTCCCGCGGCATCGGCGCCGCCACCGCGCGCCGCCTGGCCCGTGAAGGCGCAACGGTCGCCATCGGCTACTTCGCATCGGCCATCGCCGCCGAAGCGTTGGTCGAAGACATCAACGCCAGCGGCGGTCAGGCCATCGCGATCAAGGCCGATGCTGCCGACGCGACCAGCCTGACCCAGGCGATCGACAGCGTCGCCGAGCGTTTTGGCCGTCTGGACATCCTGGTCAACAGCGCTGGCGTGTTGATCGTCGGTCACTTGCAGGATTACACGCTGGAAAACTTCGACCACACCCTGGCGGTCAACGTCCGCTCGGTGTTCGTGGCCTCGAAAGCGGCAGCCCGGCACATGCAGGAAGGCGGGCGCATCATCAACATCGGCAGCACCAACGGCCAGCGCATGCCGTTTGCCGGCGGTGCGACCTACGCGATGAGCAAATCGGCGCTGATCGGTCTGGCCAAAGGCCTGGCCCGCGACCTGGGCCCACGCGGCATCACCGTCAACAACGTCGCTCCCGGCCCTGTCGACACCGACATGAACCCGGAAAACAGCGAGTTCGGTGCCAGCCTGCACGATCTGATGGCCCTGCGTCGCCACGCCAAGGCCGATGAAATCGCGGCCATGGTGGCCTACCTGGCAGGCCCTGAAGCGGCCTTCGTGACCGGCGCCGATCTGTTGATCGACGGTGGCTTCGCCGCCTGATACCGCGGGTTTGCAGACCACTCTCTGCGCTGTAAACGATGGGGACTCCAGCGTGGCTGGCGTCCCCATTGTCCATTTTGGCGGTCAGCGCTCAGCGCGAGGCGAGCGAATTTCGTCAGCAATCAGGGCGTCAAAATAGGGTCGTCGAAAGAGTGTCACTGAACCTGCGGCAGCGATAAAACTTTCATCGCCAGGCCTGTCATCGGGTTGTCCATACTTCGTAGCAATCTGCATCGACAGCAGGGAATGGCTGGACTTCTTTTGACCATCGGCAGGGATAGAACATGATGGCAACTCACCGTTTTTGTATGTTTGGTCGGTCAGTACTGATCCCGATAATGCTGAGTGGCTGCGCGGCGTTCAACCAGACGCACGACGAGGTGGTCGTTCGGGAAGCGGGGGAGCGAGTGTTAGGCACCCCGTTTCCTGCCGCCGGGGAAGCGGTAAAGCATTGGGAATATGCCTGGCTGGCCGATGTGGCCTACGCTCACGCCGCCGACGGCGAATCGAAGGACATTTGCACCGCCACCAGTGCCGACAAGGTGCTGGCAGCCCACAAGTGGCAACGCTGGAAAAACTTCCCGGCTCCCGGTGGCGAACTGGACAGACAGATGCGGGAAATCCACCTGCGCGCCGAGGTCTGGGAGCAGGTGGAGTCGAAGCGGGTCGTCGTGACCTTTGGCGGCACTGACTTCACCAATAACTATGACTGGCGATCCAATCTTCGCTGGGTAACGTTCAAGATCGACGACGAATACACCCGTCTGGTCAAGGACTTTGCCCCGGGTTTCGTCAAAGAACTTGCAGACCGCTCGCGATCAGAGCATGGGCAGTGGTTGAAGGGCGCCCGCTTGATCTCCACCGGGCATTCGCTCGGTGGTGGACTGGCGCAGCAATTCGCTTATGCGCTGCCCTTGTCGACGCCGTTGAAACTGACGCATGTCTACGCCTTCGATCCGTCGCCGGTCACCGGGTATTACAGTGTGGATGCCGATATCCGAAAGGAAAACGTCAAAGGGTTGTCCATCGACAGGATTTACGAGCGTGGCGAGATCCTTGCACTCCTGCGCTCGTTCACCAGCCTGTTTGTCAAACCGTCGTCAATCGACCCTACGATCAGAGGCGTGCGTTACAGCCTGCTGAGCGGAGGAACTGCCGTGGCCAACCATTCGATGCATAACTTCGCGTGTGCGATACAGAAGGTGTCGGGCGAGGGTGTCGCGGAACTCGAACAGGCAAGCAGGTAACCGCGCCCATGCTGAGGTACGGCGACTATTTCTCGACCGTCACCAGCGGCAGGTCTTTCTGCACGATGTACCTCGCGAGCTCAGAACCTGTGGTCGTGCCGATGTTTGTGGCGACATGCGAATCACCGGCCTTGAGCGTGACAGTTGGCTGACCCTCAAGCGGGTACTGGAAGGTGCCGCTGTTCACATGAGCCACTTCGACGCCGGCGTGGGAGTGTTTGAGCGAGGCCACGCCGGGTTTGAAGTCGACACGGACGATGTATCTGCCCGGTGTCGAGGCACCCCCTTTTTTGTACTGAGTGCCGTTATGCAGGGATTGTTTCGGAATGTGCGGCGAACAACGCTGCCTCTTCTTTCAGCGCTTTTTGAACCGATGGCAATGCATCGAGACGCGCCTTATAGGCCATCAGGTGTTGCAGGTGCTCGATCTTTGCGCCGGAGCGTTCATGCCACCAGGTACCGAACACGTAAGCGTCGGCGACGGTGAAGGTGTCGCCGGTCAGGTAGGCGCGGCCGTCGGCCAGGCGGGCGTCCAGCGCGGCGTAGGCATTGACCAGCTTGGCGCGGGTCCATGCGGTGCCGTCTTCGGTCAGCAGTTTGCGCATCAGCGGGATGTGCTTCTGGGCGATTTCGGTGGCGATGAAGGTCAGCAATTGATCGAACTTCACACGATCCAGCGTGCCGTGCGCAGGGATCAGACCGGCCTGTGGGTGTTGGTCCGCCAGGTACGACGTAACGACGATGGTCTCGGAGAGGATGTCTTGCCGATCGTTGTCCAGCACCAGCGCCGGGACGTAGAGCAGCGGGTTGATCTGCGCGAAGTTGTCGCCGTTGGATGTGCTTTTGCCGAACACGTCGAAATGCACCAGTTCGAGGTCGAGGCCGAGTTCGTTGGCGATGATCTGAACGGCTTGAGAACAGGTCTGGTTGGCAATGTAGAGTTTCATGGCTGGGCTACCTCGAAGTGGGTGTGTTCAGACCCGTGTATCGGGTCGGTGAGCACAGTCTGTTCTCGGCATGAAAAACAATAAACATCGCAAAAATCTACTATCTGTAGCCCATGAGGCGACAATAAGGCGGCTTCCAAGCCCATCTTCTGAATCCATCAATCGGCCGGTCCATAGCGGTTGCCGCTGCAAATTGTCGCCTTTAAAGCGACTAACCGTCTCACGTTGCGCTGTTTATCCGCTTTGATGCGCAGGTCATCATTCGCTCACGGACCGCATCCCGAATCTGTCACCCCAGGGGTGAATCGAAACAGAGGCGAATGGCAATGCTGACAAAGCAATTGATTACTTCCGGCGACTATCTGATGAACTTCGGCCACGTACCGGACGGCATCTTGTGGACGCTGGAGCGAATTGAACAGTCCATGCACGACACCCTTAAACAACGACCCCATCAGGGCGATTTCTGGGTCTTCGGTTATGGCTCGCTGCTCTGGAACCCGTTGTTGAGTTTTGTCGGGCAGCAGCGTGCCACGCTCCATGGCTGGCATCGCAGTTTTTGTCTGCGGATGATTGCCGGCCGCGCATCGCTGGAGGTTCCAGGTCGGATGCTTGCACTTGAACCGGGTGGGTCGACGCAAGGCCTCGCGTATCGCCTGACCGAAGAAGTGGCCGACGAGGAGTTGATCCTGCTGTGGGTTCGCGAAATGCCCACGGGTGCCTATCGGCCGGTCTGGACCGAGGTCGAGCTGGCGGACGGACGTAAAGTGATGGCGCTGGTCTTTGTCGCTGAGCCGGCCCACCCGCTTTATGAACGCGATTCAACCGTCGCAGCCATTGCCCGTTGCATTGCGCGGGCAGAGGGGCCGATGGGCAGTAATGCGGACTACGTACACCGGCTATGCGCTGCACTGCATGAGCGTGAAATGGCCGACGGGTACATCACGGCATTGTCTGCAGAAATCATGTTTTAAACGTTGTTTGTAATGGTGGATTACAAGGCCGAAGTACCCGGCCCTTATTTATCTCCACCCCTTTGACGATGTGTTGATCGACATTTTCAGAAATGGCCGAGCGGCACCGTTGCGCCCGCAGTTTGTGGTTTTTCGAGTGATATTCATGAGCAGGAGAGAGTCAATGATCGCCAACCGTAAACGGCTATCCGTCGTGTTCAGTGCGCTCTTGGTGGCCGGCACCGCCGGTATCGTCGTGAAGTATGGCGATCACCTTGAGCCTGTCAGTTCGGCCCACGCAGCCTCCGACGTTGCGCCGCCGACAACCGAAGTGGATGTGGCCACCGTGGTCTTCAAGACCATCAGTGAATGGCAGAGCTATTCCGGCCGCCTGGAGGCAGTGGACAGGGTCGACATTCGTCCGCTGGTGCCCGGCACGATTGTCGCCGTGCACTTCAGGGACGGTGCGCTGGTGAAGAAGGGGGATCTGCTGTTCACCCTCGATCAGCGTCCTTATCTGGCCGAAGTGGACCGTGCCGCAGGTCAACTCGCCGCCGCCGAATCCCGCGCGGCCTATACCGCCACGGATGCGGCGCGCGCCCAGCGCCTGATCGAACAGAACGCCATCGCCCGGCGTGACTTCGATGAGAAGCAGAATGCGTCGCGCGAAGCCGTTGCCAACGTCAAGGTGGCGAGGGCTGCACTCGACGCGGCCAGGGTCAACCTGTCGTACACCCAGATCACTGCGCCGGTCGCCGGCCGTGTGTCCCGTGCCGAACTGACGGTGGGCAATATCGTCGCTGCCGGCACCTCGCCGTTGCTGACCACGCTGGTGTCGGTGTCGCCGATCTATGCCGCGTTCGATGTCGACGAACAGACCTACCTGCGCTACCTGAATCAGGGCTTCGGCAGTGCCGCGCCCGTGTCGCTGGGGCTTGCGGACGAAGACGGTTATTCGCGCAAGGGCGCTGTCGACTCCATCGACAATCAGCTCGACACCCAGTCGGGAACCATCCGCGTACGTGCACGTTTCGACAACGCCAACGGTGCGCTGCTACCGGGGTTGTATGCGCGGATCAAGGTCGGTGGCGGCAAGCCGTTCGAAGCCGTGCTGGTCAACGATTCGGCCATCGGTACCGATCAGGCGAAGAAATTCGTGCTGGTGGTCGGTGTCGGGGATCGGGTCGAGTACCGCGAAGTGTCCCTGGGCAACCTGCACGAAGGCCTGCGCGTGGTGACGTCGGGCCTCAAGGCCGGTGACCGCGTCATCGTCAACGGCATGCAGCGCGCCCGGCCCAACGACACGGTGCGCGTCAACAGCGTGGACATGGCCGACGTCAGCCGCGCTGCCAAGCCTGCGGCCTAACGAGAACTGATCATGAATATTTCAAAATTCTTTATCGACCGGCCGATCTTCGCGGGTGTGCTGTCGATGCTGGTGCTGCTCGCCGGCCTGATTGCGCTGACCCGATTGCCGACCGCCGAATACCCTGAAGTCGTGCCGCCGTCGGTGGTGGTGCGCGCCGAATATCCCGGTGCCAACCCGAAGGTCATCGCCGAAACCGTGGCCTCGCCCATCGAGGAACAGATCAACGGTGTGGAGGACATGCTGTACATGCAGTCGCTGGCCAACAGCGACGGCAAGCTGACCACCACCGTGACCTTCAAGCTCGGCACCGACCCGGACAAGGCACAGCAGTTCGTGCAGAACCGCGTGGCGCAGGCGCTGCCACGTTTGCCTGAAGACGTGCAGCGTCTGGGCGTGACCACGGTCAAGTCGTCGCCGACCCTGACCATGGGCGTGAGCATTCTGTCGCCGGATCAACGCTACGACCTGACCTACCTGCGCAACTACGCGCTGATTAACGTCAAGGATCGCCTGGCGCGTATTCCCGGTGTCGGCGAAGTGGTGATGTGGGGCGCGGGTGACTACTCGATGCGCATCTGGCTCGACCCGCAGAAAGTCGCGCGCCTGAACCTGACCGCTACCGACGTGGTGAAAGCGATTCGCGAGCAGAACGTGCAGGTCGCGGCGGGTATCGTCGGCGGCGCACCGATGCTGACCGACGTGCCGTTGCAATTGAGCGTGAACGCCCAGGGTCGTCTGAAAACCGAGCAGGAATTTCGCGACATCATCCTCAAGACCTCTGGCGGGGCAGTGACCCGGCTGTCGGATGTCGCGCGGGTGGAAATGGCGGCGTCCGAGTACACCTTGCGTGCGATGCTCAACAACAAGCCGGCTGTACAGATGATCATCTTCCAGCAGCCGAACGCCAACTCGCTGCAGATCTCCGATGACGTGCGCAAGGTCATGGAAGAGATCAAGCAGGACATGCCGGATGGTGTCGACTACGGCATCAAGTACGACCCGACCCAGTTCGTGCGCGACAGCATTCACGCGGTGATCCAGACCCTGCTGGAAGCCATTGCCCTGGTGGTGCTGGTGGTCATCGTGTTCCTGCAGACCTGGCGCGCGTCGCTGATTCCGTTGCTGGCGGTGCCGGTGTCGATCGTCGGCACCTTCGCGCTGCTGCTGGGCTTCGGTTACACCATCAACGCGCTGTCGTTGTTCGGCATGGTGCTGGCCATCGGTATCGTGGTGGACGATGCCATCGTCGTGGTGGAAAACGTCGAGCGCAACATCGCCGACGGCCTGTCGCCGCGCGACGCCACCTACAAGGCCATGCAGGAAGTCAGCGGGCCGATCATCGCCATCGCCCTGACGCTGGTTGCGGTGTTCGTGCCGCTGGCATTCATGTCCGGCCTGACCGGGCAGTTTTATCAGCAGTTCGCGATGACGATTGCCATCTCGACGGTGATCTCGGCGTTCAACTCGCTGACCCTGTCGCCGGCGCTGTCGGCCATTCTGCTCAAGGGCCACGATGCGCCGAAAGATGCGCTGACGCGCTTCATGGACGCGCTGTTCGGCGGTTTCTTCCGCGCGTTCAACCGGGTGTTCCATCGCGGCTCCGAGCGTTATGGCAGCGGTGTGCGCGGCGTGGTCAACCGCAAGCTGGCGATGCTGGTGATCTACGGCATTCTGCTCGGCGCTGCGGTGTGGATGGGCAAGATCGTGCCAGGTGGTTTCGTGCCGGCGCAGGACAAGGACTATGTGGTAGCCATCGCACAATTGCCGAGCGGCGCGACCCTGGATCGCACCGACAAGGTGGTGCATGAAATGGGCGACATCGCCATGGCGATTCCAGGCGTGAGGGACTTGCCGCAGTTTCCGGGGTTGTCGGTCAGCCTGGCCAACTCACCGAGCAGCGCGCTGGTGTTCCCGGTGCTGGAGCCATCCAAGTTCCGTTCAAAAGAGCAATCTGCGGCTGCGATCGTCGGGCAACTGAACGGGAAATACGCCGGCATCAAGAACGCCGCCATCGCCGTGTTCCCGCCACCGCCTGTGGCCGGCCTCGGCACCGTCGGCGGCTTCAAGCTGATGATCGAGGACCGCGGTGCGCTGGGCTATGAAGCGCTGAACAAGGTCACCCAGGATTTCCTCGCCGCAGCTGCCAGGGCACCTGAACTGGGCCCGTCGTTCTCGACGTTCCAGATCAACATGCCGCAGCTCAACGTCGAGCTGGACCGGGTCAAGGCCAAGCAACTGGGTGTGTCGGTGACTGACGTGTTCGACACCTTGCAGATCTATCTGGGCTCGATGTACGTCAACGACTTCAACGCCTTTGGCCGGGTCTATCAGGTGCGCGCCCAGGCTGATGCGCCGTTCCGCGCCACTGCCGACAACATCGGCCTGCTGAAAACCCGCAACGACAAGGGCGAGATGGTGCCGCTGTCGTCGCTGGTGAAAGTCAGCACCACCTACGGGCCGGAAATGGTCGTGCGTTACAACGGCTACACCGCCGCCGACATCAACGGTGGCCCGGCACCGGGCTATTCGTCCGGGCAGGCTCAGGCGGCGGTCGACCGCATTGCCAAAGAAGTGTTTCCGCGCGGCATCAAGTACGAGTGGACCGACCTGACCTATCAGCAAGTGCTGGCGGGCAACTCGGCGCTGTGGGTGTTTCCGATCAGTGTGCTGCTGGTGTTCCTGGTGTTGGCTGCGTTGTACGAGAGCCTGACCCTGCCGCTGGCGATCATTCTGATCGTGCCGATGAGCATCCTGTCGGCGCTGGTGGGCGTGTGGCTGACCAATGGCGACAACAACATCTTCACTCAGATCGGTTTGATGGTGCTGGTGGGGCTGTCGGCGAAGAACGCGATTTTGATCGTCGAGTTCGCTCGTGAACTGGAAATGCAAGGGCGGACCATCGTGCAGGCAGCCATCGAGGCCAGTCGTCTGCGCCTGCGGCCAATTCTGATGACGTCCATCGCGTTCATCATGGGCGTTGTGCCGCTGGTGTTCTCCACCGGGGCGGGGGCCGAGATGCGCCATGCCATGGGGGTTGCGGTGTTCTTCGGCATGCTCGGCGTGACCCTGTTCGGCCTGCTGTTGACCCCGGTGTTCTACTTGCTGCTGCGCAAGCTGTCGGGGGTGGAGCACCTGGTCGACAAGCACGGCAAGCATCCGCATCTGGCAGCGGATCTCGACAGCCATGACGCCGCTGATTACGCCGCCTTTGTTGCCGGTCACAGCACTCATTCCACGGCTCGCGCGCCTGAAACCGCACTCGAGAAGTAAGGAGAATCACATGAAAACCTTTGCTCTGAGCCGGATGTTTTTCGGCTCGGTATGGCTGGCTGCGGTGTTGACCACGGCAGGTTGTTCACTGGCCCCGACGTATCTGAAGCCGAACGTTTCGATGCCGCCAGCCTACAAGGAAGAGAAGCTCCAGGAACCGCGCACGGCGTTGTCGGCGGCCGAAGCCGGCTCGTGGAAAACCGCCGAACCGTCCGAAGAAATCGCCCGCGGCGACTGGTGGACGGTGTTCAAGGACCCGACCCTGAACTATCTGCAGGCACAGGCCGCCAGCGCCAACCAGAACCTCGCCGCTGCCACCGCCCGCCTGAAAGAGGCGAGGGCGCTGAACGTGGCGGCGCGGGCCGGGTTGTTCCCGACCCTGGACGCGGGCATCGGCCCAAGCCGGCAGAAGGTTTCCGGTGCGTCGCAAGGGCTGTCGAACAGTGCCAACGTGCCTGCGCAAACGCTGTGGCGTGCGCAGGCCGGGATTTCTTACGAGGTCGACATGTTCGGGCGTGTCGCCAATACGGTGGAAGCGGCCAAAGACGACATGCAGCAAAGCGAAGCGTTGCTGCGTTCGGTGCATCTGGCGTTGCAGGCCGACGTCGCGCAGAACTACTTTGCGCTGCGTGAGTACGACGCCGAAGCCGGAGTGTTCGCGGACGCCGTGGCGCTGCGTGAGCAGGCGCTGAAGCTGGTGCAGCAACGCTATGACCTGGGCGAAATCAGCCAGCTGGACCTGGCCCGGGCCCAGGCCGAACTGGCGACGGCGCGCTCCGACAGCATGACCGTGCAGCGCCTGCGGGCAACCTCCGAGCACAGTCTGGCGGTGTTGCTGGGCAAGGCGCCGGCGGAGTTTGCCATCGCGCCGAATCCATTGGTGGCTATCAACCTGCGTATCCCTGCCGGCTTGCCGTCATCGCTGCTGGAACGTCGCCCGGACATTGCTGCGGCGGAGCGGGCGATGGCCGCGGCTAACGCGCGGATCGGGGTCGCCAAGGCAGCGTTCTTCCCGTCGCTGACGCTGACCGGTGCGGCCGGGTTCGAGTCGGATTCGCTGGGCAGTCTGTTCAAGTGGAGCAGCAGGACTTTCCTGCTGGGGCCATTGACAGGCACTGCGCTGAACCTGCCGATCTTCGACGGAGGCAAGCGCAAGGGCGACCTGGCCAATGCCCGTGCGGTGTACGAGGAGCAAGTGGCAACCTACCGCCAGCAAGTGCTGGTGGCGTTTCAGGAGGTCGAGGATGGCTTATCCGACCTGCGCATCTTTGAAGAACAGACCCGCACCCAGGCCGAAGCTGTCGACGCCTCGGCCCGTGCCGCGCAGTTGTCGCGTGCGCAATACAACGAAGGCGCGGTGACGTACCTGGACGTGATCGACGCCGAGCGCACCGTACTGCAAGCCCGCCGCGCAGCGGTGCAGATGCAGGGCCTGCAGATGGCCTCGACGGTCAACCTGATTCGCGCGCTCGGTGGCGGCTGGGCGCCGAAGTCATCGTAAGCACGTCCTGCAACAGCCCAGCTTGCCAGCGGTGGCAACCTCACGGACACCGACACGGACAAACCGGGCAAATGACCAAATGTGGGAGGGAGCCCTGCTCGCGAAAGCGGTGTGCCAGCCAGCACAACATTGACTGGAGTGACGCCATCGCGAGCAGAGCTCCCTCCCACAGGTCTTGTGGTGTCTGGCGAATATTGGCGTGACGCTAAATCCGTAGCAGTCCCGCTTGCCGGCGGAGGCAATCTTACGAACGCCGACACTGACAAGCCGGACAAATGACCAAAAGTGGGAGGGAGCTCTGCTCGCGAAGGCGGTGGGTTCGCCAGCACAGTATTGGCAGGACTGACGCCATCGCGAGCAGGGCTCCCTCCCACAGGTCTTGTGGTGTCTGGCGAATATTGGCGTGACGCTAAATCCGTAGCAGTCCGGCTTGCCGGCGGTGGCGATCTTACGAACGCCGACACTGACAAGCCGGGCAAATGAGCGAAAGTGGGAGGGAGCCCTGCTCGCGACGGCGGTGGGTCAGGCAGCACAGGATTGACTGGGCTGACGCCATCGCGAGCAGGGCTCCCTCCCACAGTTGTTGTGGTGTCTGGTGAATATTGACGTGACGCTAAATCCGTAGCAGTCCGGCTTGCCGGCGGTGGCGATCTTACGAACGCCGACACTGACAAGCCGGGCAAATGAGCGAAAGTGGGAGGGAGCCCTGCTCGCGACGGCGGTGGGCCAGGCAGCACAGGATTGACTGGGCTGACGCCATCGCGAGCAGGGCTCCCTCCCACAGATCCTGTGGTGTCAGGTGAATACTGGCATGACGCTAAATCCGTAACAGCCCGGCTTGCCAGCGAATGCGATCTTGCAGACGCCACCGTTGACAAGTCGAGCCCTCTGCTGTCGCTCAGGAGACGTAAAACACATCCTCACCGGAAGTGTAAATAACATACGTTTTTACTTCCCCGCGCACCGGCTTCTGCACCTCGAGTCGGAATCGGTCATTAGGCCCCGCAGCGTTTCTGACGAATATCGTCCAGACGTTGCCCTCACCCCGGGAGGCGTTTATCGCCTTGCCCATTTTCATTTCCCCGGTCGTATGCGTGTAATCCTCTTTCTCCAGAACGAACTGATAATGATATCGACCCCAGTCCCGCTCCGCGTCAGCGCTGAACCTCACGACCACCTGATTTTCCGATGCCACGCTGACGCTTTCCGGGAGAGGAAGCAGCGTTTCCTTCAGCAGCAGCAATTGCGCAGCATCAAGCATTTCCTCACATTCAAGCCTTTTCCCCAGGCCCGACACCGTTTCGGAAAGCGCCTCCTCAAGCGCATCAATCGTTTCCTGCGTAACACCAGCCGCAAGCGTCGTATGCGCCTTATCGGCGAACAGGGCAGCAATCCCGGCTTCAGGGCTGGTATCGGGCACTGTCTCAAACCTCAGCGCCGTGAGCGGCCAGGCGCAGTAGGCCCACCGGGGTTTTAAAAAAGCGTTCATATGGACGCTGACCGTATGGTTAAGGTGTGCGCCGAGCGGGGCGGTCCATACGTGGCCGCTCAGTAAGGAGGGCTCGCTAGCCTGGCCTTTATTTAAATGGGCCAGGAGGATCTGTGAATGCGCGTCATTCATGACAATCTCATAGTTGTAACGCTTGAAGCTCCGCTTCGCATTCTGGCTGAACGTCACCACAATGGCGCCTGATGCGTCCGGGGCGACGAACTCAATCGTCGATGCCACCAGCATCTGGCGCGCCCGGTGAAGCAGCGGCATCAGGACGGTATCCTTCTCGGGGCAGGACAGGATGGAATTTATCTCACGCGCAAGCACGCCCATTTTTTGTGTCGACAGGTCCTTCTTCACCGCTGTCAGGTCGTCATCAGTGAAAACCTCCCTCAACCTGTCCTCGAGTGTCGGGCGACCCTTGAGGCCGGTCACGTCCAGCCCCTCTTTATCCCGGATGGTCAGTTTGACGTGCATAGAGGAGCCCACAGGCACCCAGAGCCGGTTCAGCCTGTCGCTGTAAAGCGGGGTAATCAGCCCCTTGGCCGGCGACGCGCCCGGTGGATTGATCACGCCCGCCCTCAAGTAGCGGCTGTGGCTGTTGATATAGCTGCACAGGTGAAAGGGCCAGTGGTACTGGGTGTATTTGACTTTTTTATCGCTGGGGCCAAGGCTCAGGCTCTCATAAAGGTAGCCTTCAGCGCCCCTCACCTCGACCTGAAGGTGCTCATCCGGGAGAAGGTCACCTGGTGAGAGCAGGGCGGCCTCACCCGGCAGGCCATTTTCCCAGTTGTTCGCCGACAGGCTGGTCGTGAAAACGTCGATGCTCTCGTTGCCATGTCCGGTGTAACGCCACAGCGAAATGCCGTTATCTGCGTAACCGGTGTTGAACGTGTTGTCGTCATCCCCGTTCGGGGTGCCGGCCGCGAGGTACTGGCTGCACTCGTTGATTTCATCGGCAAACAGCGCCGGCCACTGCGTCCGCCCGGCCTGCTCCTGCCCGAGCCTGAGCGAGACCTGCTCCAGAACGGCGCCGGAGGCCTGGTCGCAGACCACCGCGGTAACGGTGTCGCCGTCCGGCGCGTCCCGATCCGACAGGATCTTCACATTGGGCAACAGCATCCATTCGCTTTGCGTTTCCATGGTCAGTCTCTTTGGTCAGATAGGGTAAATCAGCGCAGGCGGTGTTTCACGGTGCGTGAAAAGCACGTAAGCCGTGGAGTGCGTGTGAACCTGAAGCCTGAATGTAAAACTGTCAGCGGACTTAAACGTATAGACTCGCGGCGGCGGCTGGGCTGTGCTGATCTCGCTGGCGGGGTATCTGAAGCCGTCATGAAATTTGCCGTTACCATAAGCCGCAAAATAATAGTTACTGAATTCTCGCCCGTCGGCCCTGTTGAAGTGGACAGTGACGGTATTGCCTTCAACGCTGACGCTGACCGCCTCCTTCAGCATCAGCATCTGCGCCTCATCAAACTGCTTCTGCAGCTCGGCTTTGCGCTGCGGCCCGAGCTTCATGTTCAGCAGTTCAGCCCGCAGCGCCTGCAAGGTGGGCTCCGTGACCCCAGGGGCCAGCACTTTTCCGCTGTAGAGTGCCGACACGCGGCCCTCAAACTGCTTCTGCCCTGCAGCCGAGGTATAAAAGGCGTTGAGTTCAGATGTATAAATGATGCGGGTTTTATCCGCCCGCTGGACTTCAATATGGAAGACGTCCTTCGGCCCCGCGTCCTCAAGGCGGGTCTCCCAGGTGCCGGGGGCCGGTGCCCTTGAATAGGCGAGCTTGCCGCGTCTGATTCCAGAGCGGTACTTTCCGTTGAGCATCAGGATATAGTCGTACTCCCTGAAGTCCCGCCCGGCTTTATCGCTGAAGGTGACGGTGACGTAATTCAGCTCGCTGATCGTGACGTCTTTCAGCGTTTCCTTCAGCAGCAGGGTCTGCGCGTCAGCCAGCAGCCCGCCGAGCTTTTTCGCCGGCCCCGGCCCCAGCCGCAGGGTGGCGAGGGTGATGACCAGTGCGTCAATGCCTGACTGTGTCGCCTTTTCGACGAGTACGGTCTGACCGACGCCGCTGAACAAGGCGCCGAGCTGCTGCTCAAGTACGCGCCGTTTGGCAACCGGCGCGTAAAACGCCGGGCTGTCGGACGTGTGCACGATGTGTTTCTTTTCCACGCCCTGAAGCTTGCGGCTCACCTCTATGTGGAAGGTGTCCTCCGGCCCCGCGTCCTCAAGGCGGGTCTTCCAGGTGCCGGGGGCCGGCGCCGTTGAATAGGCGAGTTTGCCGCGTCTGATTTCAGAGCGGTACTTTCCGTTGAGCATCAGGTAATAGTCGTACTCCCTGAAGTCCCGTCCGGCTTTATCGCTGAAGGTGACGGTGACGTCGTTCAGCTCGCTGACCGTGACGTCTTTCAGGGTTTCTTTCAGCAGCAGCATTTGCGCGTCAGCCAGCTGTCCGGACAGTTCGCCGTAGGGTGACGCGGTGCTGTTCTTGCTGGTCAGCAGGGTCGACAGGCTGTCCATTTCCTCCTGCCGCGCGCCGGCGCGCAGGGCTTTGCGGGTGCTGTCGGTAAACAGGGCATCCGTGCGCTTTTTCAGGTCTGCCTGCTCTTTTTTCAGCAGAGTCTCCGCCTGGCTCAGTCGCGCGGTGAGCTGCGACAGAAACGCATCGTCAAACCTGTTATTGCTCAGACTGTTGCGCAGTGACTCGATATCGCTCAGCACCACGCCGCCGCTCAGGGCGGTAAAGCCAGCGCCGGTAAACAGCGCGTTAACCCGGCGTTCAGCGTCAGCCCGCGCGTCCTGGGACGCGTAAAAGACGTCCGTCCCGGACTGGTGCAGGATGCACGTCTGGTCCCGGGTGCCGGCATGGCGCACCTCCAGCCGGAAGGTGTCTTGCAGCGACGGCGAGAGCAGCACCGTCCACGCAGCGCCGTCAAGCGTCGAGGGGTAGGCCGCTTCGCCGGCCCGCAACTCCGACTGGTCCGCTTCGCCGAGCAGCAGGAAGTAGTGGTAGTCCCCGAAGCGGCGGTTCTCCGCGTCCGTGAACGTCACGATGACCCGGTTGTTCGCATCGACCCGGCAGCCTTGCAGCGTGTCACGCAGCAGGAGTACCTGCGCGTCCGAGAGCCGCTGGGACAGTGCCGGGTGCATCTCATGATCGGAGAAAAGGTCATCCAGCTCTTCGGTCAGGGCATCAATCTCCTCCTGTGTGGCGTCGGGGGATAATGCTTCGCTCTGCGCGCCGGAGAACAACGCCTGTACGCGTCGGCGCATCTCGTCTGCGCGCGCGTCCAGCATCCGCTGCGCGCCATCAAGCAGGGCGAGCATCTCGGCTTTCTCGGTGCTGGTCAGGCTGGATGCCTGCACCTCCTCTGACAGCTGACGGACATCTTCCGGCACGATTTCCGGCTTCAGCGTGGTCAGGGCGACGTCGGTAAATAGCCCCTGAATGCTTTCCAGAATCGCCAGCAGGGCGGGTGAGGGGATAGGGAGGTGATACTCGCTGCCCTTGTGACCCATGATGACGTGCAGCCCCGCGAGGTCATCCGTAATGTCGTCAATCACCCAGGTGCGGCTGAACCGCTCAAAGTGAGAGCTGTGCGAGGTTATCCCGCCCGTCAGCCGGCAGATTAGGGGCGCTTGCGATGAGCGCAGGGTGAATGCGGCGTTCAGAAGGTAGTCATCTATCCTGTCGCTGAAGCGCAGGGTGACGCTCTGACTGCCGGGCACCCGTGCGTTGGCGTCGGCGGAGGTGCTGAATGACGTGATGAACCACCTGAGTTGCCCCGTGTCAAGCTTGGTGGGGGGCTGCTGCTCTTTGTCAGCGTCAGCAGCCAGTCGTTCCTTTTCTGCCTCGGTCAGTAACCGTTCTGCGTTATCAAGCAGGGCGTCGAGCTGCTGTATGAGCGTTTCGTCCAGCGCAACCTGAACGCCCCCGGTCACCGCATTGACCTGCGCCAGTTCACCGAGTTCGCACCGGAGCGTCTCCACGCCGGCCCGGGTCACGTTATCCTCCAGCCGTTCTCCCAGCCCGTCCCTGAACAGCCCGGTTATTCTCGACTCAAGGCTGCGGAAGCCTTTTGGCACGGGCACGCTGGCCATGCCTTTGACCTGCGGCCTGGCACCTTCTTTCTCGATATCGTTATAGTCCAGCACCGTGATGGTGTGGGCGTCATCCTGCTCCTCACCGGACACTTCCAGCACCGGGCCGCGGTCGCCGTAGTGCCAGGTGCGCGTGGTGAGGACGCCGTCCCGCGCAGTGTGGGTCGCGGTGCGTCGGCTGCCCACGCGCGCCTTCAGGCTGACCGGGCCGCTGAACGACCAGTCCTCGAACATGGCCGACTGCCCGGCGCCTGGCAGCGTAGTGACGCGGCTGACCTGCGGCAGGCGCCAGTCACGGCCAGCATCGAGCACGGCCCCGGGCGCCCAGGTAATCAGGTCGGTCGACCCGCCCTCTTCAACGTTCCAGAGCAGGCGGTCAAACAACGGATCCGGGCAGTAGTCGAAGCTGACGCGCTGCTCCTCTTCACCCTTTTCAGTTTCACCTTTCCTGCGGATCAGGCGCCGCAGCAGGCACGTTGTGATATCAAGGCGCACCGTGAACGATTCGTCCGTGCCCGGCCAGAAGCTGAATACGGGGTTGTATGCATCGGCAACCGACGGCAGGGGGTGCTCCACCTTCAGCAAAGTACGCTCGCCATCCTTCACCGACAGCAGGCGAACGTGTCCTTTCTGCCCGTCCCACGCCAGGTCCAGAGCGCCGCCTGCTTTACGTCCGATGCGAAGAGGTACCAGCACCGGGGCGTTGATTTCATAAAGTTTAATTTGACGCTGGTTGTCGGTTATCGTCCGGTTCAGCTCTTTTTTTCGTTTTTCGTCGGTTTCTTTGTCGGCCCAGTAGCGCAGGTTGTCATTTACCTTCTTGTAGCTTTCCACGATGCGGCTTTTGTGGTCTTTGCCGGGTTCTTCAGCGTTGGCGGGCATGCCCAGCGTGATGAACTCATCGTCAGGCAGCGTTACATCGAGGCGCTCCAGTACCGGCAGCTCCGCTGAACCTCCCTTTCGGAGGAGGCCTTTGAGGGTCAGATCGTCACGCACCAACTCTCCGAGCGCGAGCGTTTCAATGTCCTTCTCGGTCAGCGTAAAGGCGCGCCCGGTGTGAAGGGTAAAGCGGCGCAGCCGATTATCAAAGGAGGCCATCCGCAGCGCCCAGCCGTCACCCAGCGCGGCTTCGTTGGCGCGGGTGGCGGCATAATGCAGGGTGAGATCAAGGCGCACCCGCGGGTCGTACAGTGACTGCAATCCGGCGAGGGGGTAATGGCAGTGGTACAGGCCGGTGAGGGGAGAGACGCCGCTCTGCGCCTCGCCGGAGGTATCAAACACTTCGGAGCCTGCCGTAAAAGCGCTGTCCTGACACAGAGTGTCGGAGGGCTTGGCATTGCTGGCCTCTGCGAAACGATAAGGGTAAGCAACCTTGAACTGGTCAAGACGTTTGCTGATAAGCGAGCGCGATACTTCAGCAATAACCATATTAAAAGCGTCATCTGGTTTCAGCTGACGCCCGGACGAAGGAAAGGCAACGATAGGGTAGTATTGATATATTGGTATGTCGTCGTGTTCAATGTAGTAATCAAAATCCTCCCTGAGCATTTCAGAAGGAAGCTGGGGCATGTCCTCGCCAGCGTATGAGCGGGTACGCTTTATTTTTTCAACTTCCTCGGCTGTGAAATTAGTATGCGGACGACTATAATACTCACCCCGTGTATCCCTAGCGTTCTGAACGCCGTTCGAGCCGTCAGGATCAGGAAGACAAGTTGTCATCCACCTGAAGCGGTCGAAATCAACCTCCATAAGCAAATGAGCAAAGTCGATCTGAGTGGTCCGAAGTCTGCGCACCACTCCGCCATCCTGCTTGTCACCCAGGCCGGCAAGGAAAAGTTCGCTCTCCGGCAGACGGCCCGCCATAGAAAAGCAGACCACTTTCAATTCATACGTTTCATCTATAAAGTGCCTTTCAAAATTATTGAAGTAGTCTACGACTGAACGTGTGGACACGGGATTTTCATTGCTGAGAAGATAAATGTTGTTATCCCTGCAGATAAAATAGGCGTTTCGTTCAAGGGCGCTATACACCTTCAGTGGGTTCATCCTGCTCAGGTCGCTGCCGAACTGTTCACGATATGGCAGAAATAAGGCAGAACCCTCCGTGAACGTAACAGCAGGGGCGCCATCCTCCCGGCGCGGCCCCGGCACATTCTCGACGTTGTCAAAAATACTGTACGCCGCCTTCTCGTCAAAACCTGCCGGCGTGAGTGTGACGTCCATGTTGGAGAGCTGCGGCACCCACAACGCAGCGCCGGTTTCAGTCGGCACCACGGACAGCGCGCTCGGCTGCAGCGTGCCCGCCCGGACCAGCCGGCTGTTCTTATTAAGCTGCTGCTGCCAGTCGCTGTCCGCCGGGTGAACAAGGTGGCGCTCATACAGCGTTTGCGACAGCCTGTCGCGGACTTCAATGATCAGTGTGGCGACGCCGGCGTCAGCCAGCGACGGCAGGACGAGAGCCATCGCCATACTGCCCGTGAAGGGCGCGTTGCAGAACACCCGCGCCTCCTCACTCCAGCCCCACAGCCGCACGATGCCGTCCGCCGGCGCGCCGTGAAAGTCGCCCTGTTCATCGATCATGCCCAGCTTCACCCAGGCATCGGGTCCGGACACGTTAACGGCGTCGGCGAGGGCGGCAGGCCACCCGGCCCGGCTCCGGTTGTCCTTGCTGGCGGAAAAGTCCCGGTGCGCCAGCAATGAGCCATTCTCGCGGCTCACCGCCACCACTGTAATGCGTTCACCTTCCGCCAGGTCTCGCTCCGCGAAAAACCAGAGCGGGCTCTTCCAGACGATGCCAAACGCCCCAATGCTTCGTGGGGTGAATTGGCTCATGTCAGGCAGGATGCCTGCATTGTCCCCGCTTAGCGATGCCTGCGCGAGAGCGAGGGCGTCGGCAAACGCAAAAATGCCCGGGACGGTACTGTTCGCGGCGTTCTCGGATTCGGATTGGGGGGCTGCCATGATCATGTCCTTATGAGCAGAAAGGTGGGCGGCTGCAGTGGTCCTTCTGGCAGCGGGGGGGTCATAAAAAGATAGTTGAGACGCCGGAGTGATTTAAAACTTCCGTTAGTACTTTTCTGAATTACCCGCACGACCCTGCATTCAAGTTGGCAACTTCCGCGTGGCCGCCCGTATCGGCAAATCTCACGTCATCGTGCCGCCGGTCCGTCGTCCCTGCGCAACGGCTCTTTCAGCCTTGCTTTTAACCTATGTTGAATAGTACTGACGCGCGAACGACCGAGGCGCACACGGCGTTCGCCGGGTGGCCGACATACATCTCACGGACAGCTTCAGGCATAAGGAAATCCACATGACAGACATCAGTGCTTCCTCACCGGAACAAACGCAGTTTGAATACGACGCCGACGGCCAGCCGTCACGTACGGTAGCGCCCGACGGGCTTGAGACGCTCACGCTCTGGTACCCGCGCGATGGCAGCAGCATCGCAGCGCCAGATGTCCGCGCGCTGATAGCGGGGCTCACGCTGGCGGACGGCAGAAAGCTGGCAACTCTGAACGTCACGACGTGTCCGGCACTGCCGGCGTTCTCCCACGCGCGGCTGCTGGCGCAGTTCCGCCGCCTGCCGTTCCCCGATGGCTCTGCGTCTGAGGGGGAGCTGGCCCTGTACGGCTACGGCGGTGACGGCGAGAAAGAAGAGCGGCGCGTACAGCTGGAGCTGACCGGCGTGGACGTCATCGCCGGTGACGGCGGCACTTGGACTGTCCAGCTTTCGCCGGGCCGGCAGGCCCCGGAGGTCAGCCTGACGGAGGAGACGGTATTCAGGCAGACGGAGGATGCGTCGGTCAGCCGTGCAGCCGGCCTGGGCATCACGACTACCCGGACAGCGACGCGCTGGTATAAAAGCGACGACGCTCGTCAGACCCAGACCCTGACGGAGAAACAGTCCGTTCTGCCGGGCGGCCTGGCGCGGCTGTCAGTCACCACCTCACCGCTTCCCGGCGGCGGTGAGGCCATTATCCGTCAGCACGTCACCTCTGCCTTCAGCGGGGTTCTGCTGCGCGAATCGAAACAGGACGGTAACGGACTGCCCGTCACGTTCACCGTGATCAACAGCAACAGCCGCGGGCAGGTGCGCAGTCAGACGCTGTACGCCTGGGACGAGTCGCGCTTCAGGAGTGGGGATGTCGTAGGGCTGACGCCGCTGGAAACCACTGACGAATCAGTGTGCGAAAGTCTGCCGACCGGTACGTGGGAGCGAACCTGCGGAGATGACGGACGCTGGGCCTACATCTGTTACGACGGGCTCCGGCGGCCGGTCAGCCAGTGGCTGCAGCGTATGCCCGGCGAAGTCCATTCAGAAGCAAACCGGCTGTGCGTGGAGCGCCGGACCTACGGCCCTGACGGGCAGATCGCCGAAGAAGAGGTGTATGACTGGCTGCCGGGCGGGCGGTGCGTGTGGGTAGAGGGCGGACGTGCGCCTGACGCTGCCGACGCGGGGGCGTGGTTCTGGGTCGCAGAGCAGCGTCAGAGCATGCAGAGTGAGGACGGGAGGACGCGGGCGCTCAGTATCACGAGCCTTCAGGGAGAGGCTGCGTCAGGGCGGGTGACCGGCAGCGTGGTGACAGTGCAGACCAACCGGGCGGACGGCAGCGTGGCGGTGAATGAAACCGCGCGTGCCGGAGAGCTGGATACCGGCAGGGTGCTGAGCGCGTCGCAGCAGGACACGAACGTGAAGGGGCAGGTGACCGCAGTCACAGAGACGGTCACGACCGGAAAGGGCGACGTGGCGCGCCGCTGGAAGATGAACTATGACGACCTTGGGCGGTGTACAACCATTACGGCGCCAGACGGGAGGGTCGTCACGCGGTCCTATCAAGGACTGAGCGAGATGCCGCTGCGCGTGACGTTGACGCATAAGGGAAAGACCTGGACGCTCGGCAGCCGCGAGCTGTCAGGCGACGGTAACGGCGCCGACGGTTCGAGGGTGTTCGCGCAGGAAGAGGCGGGCGGTAGCGTCGTCGGGGTATATAAGCAGTTTTCAGACGGCACGAAGACCAGGTTTGCGTCTTTCCGCATAAATCCCGTTACCCGGATAATGCGCAGTGAGCGCGCTGCCGGGCCGGACGGGCACATGGTGGTCATTAATGAAAGCTTCTTACCGAAGCTGTACGGTGAATCCTGGCTGCGGCGGCGGATAGGCGGTTTCACCGAGCGCACGCAACTGATGACGTCGCTGCGCGGGCGCGTGACGAGCGGACGCAGCGCTGCCGGCGTAAGCCCCGTTCACCGCCGCAACGCGCGGGGTATGCCGCAGAGCGTACGCCGGGGTGAGCTGGATTACGGGTACGACTGGACGGCAAAAGGGCAGCTGGCAGGCGTGTCGGTGCGAGATCTGCGCAACGGTCGAATGCTTGAGGTGAACTACGGCTACGACGACGCGGGTAATGAAATCACCCGTGAGCAGCGCCTGGACGGCTTGTTGAAGGCCCGCTGGGTGCAGACGTGGACCGCCCAGAGCCAGGTGCAGACGCGCACGCTGTACCGGGACGGCGCGGAGGTGCCCGCGCGCACAGAAACCTACACCTATGAAACCCAGCGGAGCGGGCTGCGTGACGAGTTGATGACGTGGTCGGTGGAGGCGATTGACAGTCAGGACGCGGTTCTGGACCGCGACGGTAAGGCTATACGGTCACAGGCTTATACCTATGACGCGCTGGGCAACATGCTGACGTGCAGCACCACGTTCGCGGACGGCACCCTGCAGCGACGCACGTACGCCTATGACGACGCTGAACAGCCCTCGCGCCGGACGGCAGAGTCGGTGGAGGGCAAGACGCTGACGCTGACGTACGATGCGGCAGGCAACCTGCAGTCGGACGCAGAGAGCGCTTACCGCTACACACCCGAAGGGCAACTCGCGTCGGTCAGCGACCTCAAGAACGGCACCCTCCGGACCCGCTACGAATACGATGCGGAAGGGGTACTGGTCGCCGTCTGGGATGAAGCGACGAACACGCGGCAGATTTGTTTGTCTGGTGCGGTCACGCGTGTCGGGGCGGATGACACGGTGCGCGAACGCATCATCCGCGACGTCGACGGGCTGGTCAGTGTGGTGCAGACCTTTCCGGGCGAAAGCGTCTTCTTCCTGCTGGCCGGACCGGGCGCGGGGGGCGGTGACGCCTGGTGCGCTGATGTGAAGGGAAACTGGACGTGCACCGCGACGTCAGCCTTCACGCCCTGGGGGGAATCACCGCAGCAGCACGTGGCCACGCCGGGTTGGAACGGTCTGCACGCGGACCCCGCGGGCCTGTACCACTTGGGTGAAGGTTACCGCGCCTACAGCCCGGCCCTGCGCACGTTTTGCCAACCGGACAGTCTGAGCCCGTTCGGTAGCGGTGGGCTCAACGAGCGCGCCTACTGCGCAGGTCGTGACCCGGTGAACTGGCATGACCCGTCAGGCCACATCATGCTGAACCGCACGGCGGCGGGCGAGCAACTGGCGTCGCTGGACCAGTGGGTAACCGACACCAACCCCCCACCGCCACAGGCGGCGGCCTGGTGGGAGTGGCTACTGCTGGGGGTGGGCGCGGTCGTGGCGCTGGCGGTCATTGTCATGAGCGGCGGTGCGCTCCTGTTTGTCGTGGGAGGGATACTTATGCTGGCGGGCAGCGTCATCATGGGCGTTGGCATGGGCATACGGCAGAGGGACCCGGAACTGGCGGCCAAGCTTGAGCTGGCGGGCGGCATAGTATCCGGCGTGGGAGGACTTCTGATACCGACAGGGGCGGGTTTCATTGCGGCTGCCATTATTCGGACAGCGGCGGCGGCATCCATTGCTCTGTCGATTGCCTCGTACGCGGTGCGTGAGAGCAACCCGGAACTGGCGGAAAAACTGGGCTGGGCGTCAATGGGGCTCGGGATGGTGGACGCGGCTCACGGCATTGCGAAGGGGGCCGCGAAGCGCGGACGCAAAGGGCTTGAGAGGCTGCGAAGCCTGAGGAGCAGGATCGTCATAAACCGTAAGCTTGAGAGGATTGCATCTGATTTCAGACTTAACGCACTGCCGGCTTATACCGAGAGCCGATTGCCGTCTTTTGGAGACCTGTCGCGTCAGGTCAGACAATCGCATGGCCAGAAGGACTTTGGGGGGGCTGCACGGTGGAAGTCTATTTCTACCCAGGCCGATGGGCATACAGTCAATCACCATGTCACCACGACGGAGTTACAGGGAAACGAGATAGTACCGCAGATAACGAAGATTAATAGTAGCGGCCTGAAACCCGGTGACAATATAACGGTTGTCACTGGGGGGCATGGTGCTTTTGATGGAGATAACTGGATAAAATCGGGCTCGGACATTCTCAGGAAGCCCGGGTTGAGAGATTCGAAGTTCCTGGTTTCTGACACTGAGCTCATGCATCAGGTGCAGGGTGTCTTTCCTGCGAACCCGATTGATGTCATCAACATGCATTTTCCTAAAGCGATGGACAGGATAAAAGAGGCCCAGACCAAGGCAGGTCACATTATTTACGCATACTGTTATTCGGCAAATGACGAGTTTCTTCGGTGGCGATATAACTGGGACGTGTCAACTTCGTATGTCCGTAATCAGACAACATGGGACATGATCATGATATAGATGCGCCCCTTTTTCAGTCGTGTGTTCTTTTGATATGCGCGCTGCTTGCCGGCGGTGGCAATCCCACGGACACCGACACTGACAAGCCGGGCAAGTGACCAAAAGTGGGAGGGAGCCCTGCTCGCGAAGGCGGAGGGTCAGCTACATCATTTGCTGAATGACACACCGCATTCGCCAGCAAGCCGGCTCCCACGGCCTTCGGCCAGAATCAAAAGCAGAAGTTGCCGGTTGTTCCGTAGCAGCCCGGCTTGCCGGCGGTGGCAATCCCACGGACACCGACACTGACAAGCCGGGCAAATGACCAAAAGTGGGAGGGAGCCCTGCTCGCGAAGGCGGTGGGTCAGCTACATCATTGCTGAATGACACACTGCATTCGCCAGCAAGCCGGCTCCCACGGCCTTCGGCCAGAATCAAAAGCAGAAGTTGCCGGTTGTTCCGTAGCAGTCCGGCTTGCCGGCGGTGGCAATTTCACGGGCACCGACACTGACAAGCCGGGCAAATGAGCGAAAGTGGGAGGGAGCCCTGCTCGCGAAAGCGGTGGGTCAGCTACATCATTTGCTGAATGACACACCGCATTCGCCAGCAAGCCGGCTCCCACGGCCTTCGGCCAGAATCAAAAGCAGAAGTTGCCGGTTGTTCCGTAGCAGTCCGGCTTGCCGGCGGTGGCAATCTCACGGACACCGACACTGACAAGCCGGGCAAATGAGCGAAAGTGGGAGGGAGCCCTGCTCGCGAAAGCGGTGGGTCAGCTACATCATTTGCTGAATGACACACCGCATTCGCCAGCAAGCCGGCTCCCACGGCCTTCGGCCAGAATCAAAAGCAGAAGTTGCC
>NZ_JBIVCU010000004.1:0-41596 GCF_044746785.1 Pseudomonas sp. NPDC090208 | reverse complement strand
CGCATTCGCCAGCAAGCCGGCTCCCACGGCCTTCGGCCAGAATCAAAAGCAGAAGTTGCCGGTTGTTCCGTAGCAGTCCGGCTTGCCGGCGGTGGCGATCTCACGGACACCGACACTGACAAGCCGGACAAATGACCAAAAGTGGGAGGGAGCCCTGCTCGCGAAAGCGGAGGGTCAGCCAGTGCAGCATTGACTGGATGGACGCCATCGCGAGCAGAGCTCCCTCCCACGGGCCTGGTAGCGCCAACGTTGACAAGCCAGACAGGGGCAGCGGGCCTCTATCAGCGCAATCGCTCCGCCAGATAATTCAATACCGCCCGGGTTTTGGCCGGCATGCGCTGACCCAATGGAATCAATGCATGAACCGGCGGGCCGGGGGCGTCGACGGTGGGGAGGACGCGCACCAGCCTGCCGCTATCGACGTAGGGTTGGGCGACCTTGTCGTACAGCTGGGCGATGCCCAGGCCGATCACCGTGGCGTCGATCACCCCCTGACCATCGGAAACGATCAGCACAGGCGTCGGCGAAAACTCGCGGGCGTGGCCGTTTTCCACCAGCGACCAGTGCCGCAGCTTGCCGGTGAAACCACGAAAGATCACCGCTTCGTGATTGACCAGATCCGCCGCTGACTCGATGGGGGCGTGACGTGCCAGATAGGCCGGCGCGGCATACAGACTCAACGTGATGTCGCACAGCTTGCGCACGGTCATGTCGCTGTCCTGCGGCAACTCCCCGGCGCGCACGACGATGTCCCAGCCTTCGCCCACCGCATCGGACATGCGGTCGGTCATCGACAGTTCCAGCGTGACCTTCGGGTAGCGGTCGCGCAGCTCGGAGAGCGTCGGCAAAAACAGTTGGCGAAAGCCTGAAGGGATGTCCAGCCGTACCCGGCCGGTGGGTTCTTCCTTGCGTGCCGCCAGCGCTTGGGCTGCGTCGCGCAGACCATCCAGAGCGGCCTGTGCGGCGATCAGGTAGGTTTCGCCGTCTTCGGTCAATCGCACCGCCCGGGTGGTGCGCTGAAACAAGCGGCTGCCCAATCGGCTTTCCAGACGCTGCACCGCCTTGCCGACGTTGGATTTGCTGGTGGCAAGGTTCTCCGCTGCGCGGGTGAAGCTGCCGGTCTGGGCGACAGCGACGAAGGCGGCAATGTCGGGAAATGACGTGTCGGCGCGTTCCATGATTGTCTCTCTTGAGGCGACTAAGTGTCTCTTGGTTACGCATTTATCGATAATTCTGCGCCAGCAACAATGACACATCTTTTTGTAAAACAGGTAGCTACATCCATGACAAATATTGCCCACACGGCAGGCGCGCGAGACAAGTTGCTCATTCTCGCGGCCATATGCCTGTCAGCGCTTGTGCTGCCGCTGAGTTTCACCGGAGGCGCCGTGGCAACCCCGGCAATCGGCCGCGAACTGGGCGGCAGTCCGGTCGCGTTAACCTGGATCACCAACGCGTTCATGTTGTCGTTCGGCAGCCTGTTGATGGCCGCAGGCGCGCTGGCGGACGTGTATGGTCGCAAAAAACTGTTCACCCTCGGCATGCTGTTGTTCACCGCTGCATCGCTTGCCCAAAGCCTGGCGCCGTCGGTGCTCTGGCTCGACATCCTGCGTGCAGTTCAGGGCGTTGCAGGTGCTGCGGCGCTGGCCAGTGGTTCGGCCGCCATCGCCCAGGAGTTCGACGGCCACGCCCGCACTCGCGCTTACAGCATGCTGGGCACCACGTTCGGCATCGGTCTGGCGTTCGGACCGTTGCTGGCGGGCGGCCTGATCGAAGCGTTCAGCTGGCGGGCGATCTTCGTGTTCACCGCCGCCATTGGCGTGATCGCGATGGTCTTCGGTCTGCCGCGCATGCGTGAAACCCGCGACCCGGATGCTCAGGGGCTGGACTGGCCGGGCACCATCACGTTCACCGGGGTGCTGGCGTTGTTCACCTTCGGCGTCATTCAGGCACCCGAAAGCGGTTGGGGCAGCCCACTGGTGACCGGGCTGTTGATCGGTTCGGCAGTCCTGCTGGCGCTGTTCGTGACGATTGAAATGCGGGTCCGGCGCCCGATGCTCGACCTCACGCTGTTCCGTTATCCACGCTTCATCGGCGTGCAGATGCTGCCGATCGGCACCTGCTATTGCTACATCGTGCTGGTGGTCATGCTGCCGCTGCGCTTCATCGGTGTTGAAGGCTTGAGCGAGATCGACGCCGGCCTGCTGTTACTGGCGCTGTCTGCACCGATGCTGGTGGTGCCCATGCTGGCAGCGTCGCTGGCGCGCTTCGTTTCCCCCGGCATCCTGTCCGGCGTGGGCTTCCTCATCGCAGCACTGGGGTTGCACGGGCTGAGCCTGTACAACGTCGGCGAACCACGGTTCGGCCTGGTCGGCCCGATGCTGCTGATCGGCATCGGTGCCGGCCTGCCTTGGGGGCTGATGGACGCCCTGTCGGTCAGCGTGGTACCGAAGGAGCGCGCAGGCATGGCCGCCGGTATCTTCAACACCGTGCGGGTGGCCGGGGAGGGCATTGCACTGGCCAGCGTGGCGGCGATCCTGGCCTCGTTGCTGCAGACGCACCTGGTCGAGATCATGCAGAGCGCATCGGGCAGCGTCGACACCGCCGCCATCGCCGAAGTCGCCCAGCGCGTGACCAGTGGCGACATGGCCCATGCGGTCGACCGTGTCCCGGGCCTAGCAAACCAGACACTGATCGCAGGTTACGCCCAGGCGTTCCAGTACCTGCTGCACATCCTGACCATCATCACCCTGTTTTCCGCAGCGGTGGTGCTGGGCCTGCTCAGCAGGGACCGTACGGCCACTGAAGCGTCGGGGCGTGAGGCAGCTGTGGAGTAATGGCCTTAGCAGCCGTTACGGTATCGCGATTCCTAATGCATTCAGGGTTGGGGTATCCATCCGGCCGCTGTTGACAATGCCTGAATCCGCCTGGAACGCCATGATCGACCCTCGCGTGCCGTTACCCAGTACGCCATCAATTGGGCCTGAGTAATATTTTTTGATCATTAGAGCCAGCTGGACCCTGCGCACCAGCATGGATACATCCGCTGCTGCCGGTGTTGCTGCGATAGGGGTAGCTCGGGCCGCAGAGCTTGTTGACGTTGAGGTGCGTGGTGTTGCTGTCGGTGTCGGATTTACCGTCGGGCTGCTGGATCGGTAAAGGTTCGTTGTTGGTGCAGGCGCGCTGTAGTACGACGTAGTCGGCGCGCTGTAGCGCGGGGCACTGTACCCGCCTGAGCTGCTGTAATGAGAACTGTGCGAACTGTGTGAGCTATGGGAGCGATGCGCCGCATAGATGTTCACCGCATCGCTTGCGTTAAGCGTGTTTTTGAATGCTGGTGGCGCGCTATGGGGATGAGGTAACCAATCATCTGCCGCGAGTTGAGGCTGGCCAGCATCAGCCAGCGGACTGGCGAGCATCGGCGCGAGAGCTATCGATTGGCCGATCAGGACTTTCCAACGATCAAGCAACTTCATACGGCGCTCCTTGCAGTGTTTCTAGTTCTTTTAGTGAAAGCGGATGGATGTCTCGACTCTGCCAGCGCGGCGAATGAGACTTGAAAAAACCTGCGCAAGCGTGTTTCGCAGAACAGGCCTGACAGGTGTCAACGAACAGGTTTTTCCAGTCAGAAATGCTCTGGCGATAAAACTTCCCAAGACTCGGATCCAGCACACACAGCGGGAGGTTATAAACCGATACGGCCAGGCCTCGGATATCGAGAAAGTGCGCAGTCAAGGCGAGTTGGGCCTGATAATCGGCAGGGTCTATCCAGAGGACATCGTAGTTTTTCTTTGCCAGCCCGGTGTTTTCGATACCCATCAACGCAACGTGTTCTATGAACGGAAGGTTTCTGAAAACAAAGTGTGCCCACTCCGGCAATCGGGTGACTGTCAGTTTGCTCAAGACCATTCGGATTTCGATTTTCTGTTCGGCCCGATGAAGGTTGTACAGCCCTCCCATGGTCTCTGTGAAAGCCCCCGGCGCACTCACGACATGGTCGTGATCTGCGGCGTTATCCGCATATAACGGAACTCCCCAGGTGACGTTGGGATGTCCGTGGGTTTTCAAATCGACCATCCAGCTCGAATCATTCAGCAGCCGGCCATTGCTGAGAATATGCAGCGCTTTTTCCGGCACTGTGGCAGCGGCATGTCTGACAATTGCCAGCAGTCCTTCACGATAGAGGGTCGGTTCGCCGCCACTGATACCGAGTTGCTCAACCCCCGGATCGATCAGATCCAGCAGTCTCAGGTTTTCATCGATATGCCAACGATCATCGACATCCCTTGGCGGTTGGGAGCACATCAGGCAGAGGCTGTTACAGCGATCCGTCATGAACAGCAAATTGCTGTTGGCTCCCCGACGGTAAAGGACGCGTACCACGTTCGTATGTGGGCTGACCGCAATCACGTCTCCTGGCCGCACCACCCCTGAATCTTTCGGGTGCCCCAACATCACTGCGCTCAAACCTGAAAGCAGCGGTATCTCGTCGGTAAAGAGAAAGCCTCCCACCGGCAAACTCATGAGCTGTTCGCGATGGGATTCAAGCGCACCGTCCATCCACAGAATCAGATCCGAAAACCCGGCTTCGCCTGCACAAACGGCAGTCCCTTTCTCAATCAACTCCTCGGGGGTGATCACTTTGAGGAGTTTCGGTACCGAGACATTGCACATATCAAACCGGGTATCTCTACGCAGCATCATTACCCCCTGTATCCAGCCGAGGGAAGATCGACTATCGATCGCCGCGAAAGCCAGGACACCAGTACCTTCTGTGTGTGGTCGTCAGCATCTCTCAGTTGACCGAAAAGGTAAGTCAGCAACGCCGTGTTCTTCTCACAAAACGTGCTGAAGCCTCGATGTCCTACGGGATCGCCCTGCCTCGCATACTGTTCGACAGGATCAGCACCGCAGTAAGGGACCAGCGCGCAATCGGAACATCCCGGAAGCGCTTCAGCAATGCCGGCCGACAACAGCAGCTCAATGACGGGAGAGCGAAGCAGTTGATCAAGCGGCTGCTTGACGCTGCCCAGTCGCAAACCGTTTTCTCCCATTTCCAGCAGCATTCGAGACTCGTCGGATGGGTAGACGTCGCCGTCGTAGTTGTAAACGAGCGTCCCCAGCCCGGCTCCCAGTGGCGATCTCAGATCGACGTAGCCCGAAGAAAAAGGTGTCAGCACATTGGCAAGAAGGAGTGACATGTAGCCTTCTGCGAGATAGGTACCGTTGGCATTCAGCGAGATCAGGTAATCCATCGATTTCTTGTAGAAGGCAATGAACTCTCCCATCGTATAGTCGAGCCGTTTGGAGGAGGTCTTAGCGAATCCGTATGGGCTCAGCGGGCGTAACGAAATGCTTTTGAAGCCTTGGGCCACATATTCATCAATGATCTCGACGGGATGCAGCAGACTCTTTGCAGTCAGGGTTGTCAGCGCGGATACTGCGTCGTGCCCCAGCTTTGCACGAACTCGTTGTATGCCTTCAATTGTTCGCTCATAGGAGTTCCGGCCAGGCGACGGCCTGTTTGCGTTGTGCAAAAACGCCGGGCCATCCAGGGAGGTGGAGAACTGAATCCGGTGCTGGTAGGCGAAGTCCAGAATATCGTCGGTCAGATGGTGCAATGTCGAAGTGATGACGTATTGGATACGTCGCCTTTCCGACTCATTTCGTTGAGCTATTGCCTGAACGATCTGTTTGATGCGATCAAAGGCGAGCAGGGGTTCGCCGCCTTGAAACTCAACCGTGAGGACCGGCGAGGGCGATTCAAACATACGGTCAATTGCATGGTTGGCGTCGTCCTCGGAGAGGTCATGACTGGATCCGCCGAGCGGTGCACGAGATACCTGGCAGTATTGGCAGGTGTGATTGCAGCGAAGCGTCACCACGAAAATATGCAAGGCCGGCCCATCAAAGATGAAACTCTTGCGGCTCCGGTATTGCGCGGCAATTTCAGGGATCGGATTGTGTCCCCTCGGCTCAAAAATGAAATGCCGAGCCAGCAAATCCTTATACAGAGATGAGCGGACATCGAGTTGTTTGCGTACCAGCGCTTGCAGATCGGATTCTGACACAAACAGGTATTCACCGGTTTCTGCGGTCAGAAGAATATCGGCCGCACTGTCATCGTCACCGAGCCGCAAGAAGCGAAAGGGCAGCAGTTGGTACGCGACGTCCTTGGCGATCAACGAAGTCTGCATGATCAGAGACCTGCGCCTCTTAGCGCAGCGTTCGCGATGATTTCTCTTAATCCTGACGTTTCGCGTTGAATCTGTTCGCGTAAAGCGAAGTCATTCAAGTTGCGCAGCACGAGTTCACGGGCAGCATCCGGAGTCAATTGTTCACTTGAGCCCGCCAAAAGGGTGGGAGTGACGAGCAAAGTGATGATGGAGTCGGATTGTTGAACGCTGATGGTCAGAGAGGAGGCGAGTGCATATACCGCGCGCTGTACAACGCTCAACGGATAGACGCCGCTGTTCAGCGTAAGGGTGACATCCCAGTGCATGATCGAGTCCATTCGGAGCGTTGGATTTTGGTAAAGCATGACCTCTGTGAGATCTAAATGCCACCATGTGTAACAAAAAATTTACGATCGGCCATGAGACGTCGAGCTGAGCTTTTTCTCCTGACGACGAGTGGATCGAGAGGGCCGAACCAACCTCCACTCATCCCGTTCGACGCCTGATCAACTCATCCACCCTCGACAAAAACACTTTCAACAACGGCGAGTCATTGGCCCGGTTGTAGCCGATCATCAGGTCGATGGTCGGTGGTTCGCCGCGCAGGGGGCGGCTGGTGACGGACCAGGGCAGGAAGTTTTCGGCGTAGGCGGGCAGCAGGGCGACGCCGCGGGTGGAGGCGATCAGCGACATGGCCATGGTCAGGTTGTGAATGCGGTGGCTGGGGGTGATGTCGAGGCCGGAGGCGGTCAGGTAGTTTTCGATGGCCAGGCGCATCGGGTAGGCGATGTCGGAGGCGCCGATGAACACTTCTCCGGCGAGGTCGTGCACGTCGACGTCCGTGCCTGCGGCCAGGTGGTGGTCGCTGGGCATGATGACCACGAAGCGCTCCTTGGCAACGCTGATGTAATTGAGTTGCGGGGTGTTGTGTTCTTCACGCAGGAAGGCGACGTCCAGCTTGCCGCGCACCAGGGCGTCGGCAAGGTCGGGGGAGTACTGGCTGGACACGGTCATTTCCATGTTCGGCAACTGATCGAGCAATAGCCGCGTGGTTTCCGGGAGCCAGTCCACCTCTTGCCCGGTCAAGAAGCCCACGGCGAAGGTTGGCTTGCTCGGATGCGCCGCCTCCCGTGCGGCTTCGATACCGGCTTCGACCTGTTCCAGCGCGCGCCGTGCGTGCTCCAGAAAAACCGTCCCGGCCGGGGTCAATTCGATGCCGCGCGCGCTGCGCAGCAGCAATGGCGCGCCCACTTCATCTTCCAGATCCTTGATCTGCCGGCTCAGCGAAGGCTGCGAGGTGAACAGGCGCTTTTGTGCCGCCACCGTCAGGCTGCCTTCCTCGGCGACCGCGATGAAGTAACGCAAATGGCGCAGTTCCATGTTCAGGCTCCTGATCGGGTCATGCTTTAAAAGCATGGGACAGCAGCTTACAAAGTCTTATCCAGCCGCGCAATTGCGGCATAGATTGGCCTCAACAGCAACGGTTCAGCGTTGCGCTCACTGACCAGCGAGGCCTGTCATGCATACCCATCAGACCGCTCCTACCCAGTACATCGATGCCAACGGCATCCGTTTCGCCTATCGCCGCTTTGGCAAACAGCAAGGCGTGCCGGTCGTCCTCAACATGCACTTCACCGGGACCATGGATCACTGGGATCCGCTGGTCACCGACGGCCTGGCGCAACAGCGCGAAGTGATTCTGTTCAACAACGCCGGTATCTCCAGCACCTCCGGTGAGGTGCCGACGTCGGTCGAGGAAATGGCGGCCAACGCCGCGCACTTCATCAAGGCGCTGGGGCTGCAGCAGGTCGACGTGCTCGGTTTTTCCCTTGGTGGCCTGGTCGCTCAGACGCTGGCAATCACGGAGCCGGCGCTGGTACGCCGTCTGGTACTGGTCGGCACCGGTCCACGCAGCGGCGACGGCATGGCATCGCTCACACCAGAGGCAGTCGAGGTGTTCAGTGCCAGCTACGCGAATCCCGACGACCTCTGGCTCGGTGTGTTTTTCACCCCGTCGCAGGCCAGTCAGGCGGCAGGGCGGGCCTTTCTCGAACGCTTCCGTCTGCGCAATGAAGGCCGCGATCCCGAAGTGAACGAGCGCGTTGCCCCGGCACAGCTGGCGGCGCTGGCCAAGTGGGGCGCCCCGCAGGACAAACCGTTCGATTACCTGGCCGCGCTGCAGCAGCCGACCCTGGTCATCAACGGCGACCACGACGTGATCATTTACTCGATCAACTCCTGGCACCTGCAACAGCACATCCCCAACGCCCAGTTGATTTTGTACCCCGATGCCAACCATGGCTCGCAGTACCAGTACCCCGAGCGCTTCGTCGGCCATGTGTCGATGTTCCTGTCCGAGTCGTGATTCACCGTTTCATCCACCCCCGGTTTTCATCGCTACCCCTTTGAGGAATACACCATGAGCAATCTGACTGGAAAAACCGCGCTGGTCACCGGCGCCTCCCGTGGTATCGGCCGCGCCAGTGCGCTGGCATTGGCTAAAAACGGCGCGCAGGTGCTGGTGCATTACAGCAGCGGCGCCGCCGAGGCACAGGCGGTGGTGGCTGAAATTCGCGCCGCTGGCGGCCGGGCAGAAGCGGTCGCTGCCGACCTGTCCACCGCAAACGGGCCCCATGGGTTGGCGCAAAAGGTCATCGAGATCGTCGGTGCCCGGCTCGACATTCTGGTGGCCAATGCCGGCATCGCCAGCGCGGCGAGTATCGAGGACACCACCGTCGAGGATTTCGACCGCCTGTTCGCCGTGAACGTGCGTGCGCCGTTCTTCCTGGTGCAACAACTGCTGCCGGTACTGCGTGAGGGCAGCAGCATCGTGTTGCTGTCTTCGCTGGCGGCCCGTGCGGCGGTGGGCAACCTGGCGGCGTACGCCTCGACCAAGGGCGCTATCGACACGTTGGTCACCCATTTCGCCGCCACCCTCGGGGGGCGCGGGATCCGCGTCAATGCCATCGCGCCCGGCGTGGTCGACACCGACATGTCGAGCTTCGCCCGCACTGATGCCGGTCGCGACATGACCCTGTCGATGCAAGCCCTGCAGCGCGTGGCGCAACCGGATGACATCGGCGGGACCATCGCGTTTCTGGCCTCCGATGCCGCCCGCTGGATCACCGGCGACACCCTGCGGGTCGACGGCGGCTCCAAGCTCTGAGGTGTCCTGCCGACCCACCCATCGCTGTTCCCGGCGCCGGGGCACACGCCACGGCGACCGGTCTGATTTTCAACCGTTATCGAGGAACCGATCATGACCGCAACCCTTTATCACGCTGGCGGCTCTCCCAACTCGCGCCGCGTTCGTATCTTCATTGCCGAGAAAGGCCTGCAGGTTCGGCTATTGCCGGTGGATCTGGGCAGCAAGGAGCAGTTTTCCGACGCCTACAAAGCCATCAACCCGCGCAGCATGGTGCCGACCCTGGTGCTGGCGGACGGCACGTCGATTGCCGAAGTACCGGCCATCTGGCGCTATTTGGAAGAGACCCACCCCGAGCAGCCGCTGTTGGGCAGCACGGCGACTGAAAAAGCCCTGATTGCCATGTGGGAGCGGCGCGTGGAGCTCGACGGTTTTGCTGCGGTGATGGAAGCCGTGCGCAACGCCGTACCGGGTCTGGCCGGGCGGGCGTTGGCCGGTCCGCATTTGTATGAGCAGATCCCGGAACTGGCCGTGCGCAGTCGCTTGCGTGTGGTCAATTTCTACGCGGACCTGAATCAGCGTCTGCAGACGGTGCCGTTCGTGGCAGGCGAGCATTTCAGTGCGGCGGACATCACCGCGCTGGTGACCCTGGATTTTGCCAGGGGCGCGCTGAAGATGGAGATTGCCGAGGAGCAGACGGCGCTGAGGGCCTGGTACGACAAGGTGGCCGCGCGGCCCGGGATGTCGGCCTGAATCTTGCCGACTGTTGAATGAACAATGCCAGCCGGTGACACCGGCTGGCATTGTTCATTTCAGCGCTGGATCAAGCGCCGGCGAACTGCGCACTCAGTTGTTCGGCCGCCTTGTCGAACGCCACCTTCATCGCCTCGATCACTTCGTCGTCGTGTTCGAACGAGATGTAGATGCGCCCATACGGCGAAGGCATCATCAACACGCCCGCTTCGCGCAAGGCCAGGTGCAGGGCTTTGCTGAACGCCGGGTTGGCGATTTTTGCCGCTTCTTTATAGGTTACCGGCGCAGTCGCGGCGGGCCAGATACCGAAGACGTTGCCGTAGCCGCTGGTGGCGACGCTGATGCCGTGGAATCTGAAGCTGCTTTCCACGGCGGAGCGCAGGTCTTCGCCGCGCTGAATCAAGCGCGCGTAGTCACTTTGGTCCAGTTGCTCAAGGGTGCTGGTGACCGCCGCACAGGCCAGCGGGTTGCCGCTGAAGGTGCCGCCACGGGCCACACGGCCCTCCTCGAAACCGGCGAGGATGTGTGGCTTGCCGACCACCGCAGACACCGGGACGCCGTTGCCGATGGCCTTGCCGACGCTTGCCAGGTCCGGGTCCAGGCCGTCACGCAGCCCGGCGAGGCCGGCGTACAGACGGAAGCCCATCAACACTTCGTCGCAGATCACCAGCGCACCGTGCCGGTGGGCGACGTCCTGCACATGCTTGAGGTAGCCGGGCAGGGGCATGATGCAGCCGGCGTTGGCGAGCATCGGTTCGAGAATCACCGCAGCGATGTCATGGTCTTCGGCGAACAGTCGCTCGACATCGGCGAAGTCGTTGAAGCGGATCAGCGTGGTGCGTTCGGTGGACGGGCGGGCGCCGTCTTTGAAGCGTGCTTCGTCGGAGGTCACGTTGCCGAAGCTGACGTCGTCGAACCAGCCGTCGAAACCCGCCGCCATCTTGGCGATCTTGCCGCGACCGGTGTAGGCTCGCGCGGCACGGCAGGCCAGATGAACCGCCTCGCTGCCGGAGTTGGTGAACATGACTTTGCTCAGTCCACCGGTGTGCCGGGCCAGCGCGGTCGCCGCCCCGTGTTCGCGAACGTGAGCCCAAGAGGGCGCCGCGCTGTCGCCGAGGGCTTCGGTCACGGCGGTATTCACCGTGTCGTTGGCATGCCCGAGCAACACCGCGCCGAAGCCCAGCGCGGTGTCGATGTACCGGCGCCCCTTGTCGTCCCACAGCCAGGCGCCCTTGCCGTTGCGGATGAACAGCTTTTCGCCGTTCAGCTCCGGCAGAATGCGCGCGGCACTGGATACATCGCCCACTAAGTTAGCCATTTCAACCTCTGAATCTGGACAGTAGTTTGCCGTCCGGGCCCGGCCCGGAACGGAATCACATGGTTTTCAAAGCGTCCCGGACGGGACTGCGCCTGCCGGTTTATTGTTGTTTGACCTTCAGCTTCTCGTTGCGCCGCCGCAGCAGTTCCAGGGTCAGCAGCATCAGCACGGAGAGCACGACCATGATGGTGGCGACGGCGGCAATGTTCGGGCTGATGTTTTCGCGGATACCGGCGAACATCTGCAGCGGCAAGGTGCGTTGCGAGGGGCTGGCGAGGAACAGCGTCACCACCACTTCATCGAACGAGGTGGCAAAGGCGAACAGCCCGCCGGAAATCACGCCGGGCGCGATCAGCGGCAGCATCACCCGGAAAAATACCGTCAGTGGCGGGGCGCCGAGGCTGGCCGCCGCGCGACTGAGGTTGGTGTTGAAGCCCTGCAGTGTCGCGTTGACCGTGATCACCACGAACGGCACGCCGAGCATGGCGTGGGCCAGCACCAGGCCAAGGTAGCTGTTGAGCAGCTGCAGCTTGGCGAAGAAGAAGTACAGGCCGACGGCAACGATGATCAGCGGCACGATCATCGGCGAGATCAGGAACGCCATGACCACGGCCTTGAAACGAAAGTTGCCGCGACACAGGCCGACCGAGGCCATGGTGCCGAAGACCATCGCCAGCACTGTCGCACCGGGGGCGATGATGAAGCTGTTGCGGAACGCCTGGCGCCATTCCTGCGAGGACATCAGTTCCTCGTACCAACGCAGGGAAAACCCGTCCATGGGGTAGGTCAGGAACGATGACGCGTTGAACGACAACGGGATGATCACCAGGATCGGCACGATCAGAAACAGCAGGATCAGGATGGACGCCGACACCAGGCCGAAGCGCGCCAGTTTCTCGGCGGGGGATGCGTAAGGTTGCAACATGTCGATTACCTCGCCTGGGTCGGGTTGGTGAGCTTGCCGTAGACCACGTAGAGCAGCAGGGTGGCGATCAGCAACAGGCTGCCGAGCGCCGAGGCCATGCCCCAGTTCACGGTCTTGTTGGTGTAGAAGGCGACGAAGTAGCTGACCATCTGGTCGGCCGCACCGCCCACCAGCGCCGGGGTCACGTAGTAACCAATGGCGAGGATGAACGTCAGCAGGCCGCCAGCCGCCAGGCCCGCGAAGGTCTGTGGTACATACACGCGCCAGAACGCCACGAACGGGTGGGCGCCGAGGGAAATGGCCGCACGCACGTAGTTGGACGGGATGCTTTTCATCACGCTGTACAGCGGCAGGATCATGAATGGCAGCAGCACGTGGGTCATCGCGATGATCACGCCGGTGCGGTTGAACACCAGCTGGATCGGCGCATCGACGATGCCGAACAACATCAGTGTGCGGTTGATCAGGCCATCCGATTGCAGCAGCACGATCCACGCCGCGGTGCGCACGATCAGCGAAGTCCAGAACGGCAGCAGCACGCAGATCATCAGCAGGTTGCTCTTGCCCTCGGGCAGTATCGCCAGCCAGTAGGCCACGGGAAAACCGAGCAGCAGGCATAGCACGGTGACGATGGCGCCGATATAAAAGGTGCGGGCGAAGATGTCGACGTAGATCGACTGGTTGGCATCGGCCTTGACCAGATCGCCGCTGGCAGGGTCGAGCCGGTGGTCCAGCGCGGCGAGCAGGTAATACGGCGTCAGTTTCGCCGAAGCCTGCTTGAGCGCCTTCCAGTAGGTGAGGTCGCCCCAGGCCTTGTCGATGTCGATCAGCGCTTCACGCTTCGACGCGGCACTGTCGTCCGGCAGCTTGCGCAGGGTTTTGGTGATGACCGTGCGGTAGTCGGGAAGCTCGTAGCTCAGACGCTTGCTCAGGGCGAGGATCTGGCCGTTTTCCCTGGCGTCAGCGAGATCCTTGATCAACGCCGCGTAAGTGTTTTCGCCGGGCAGCGCGTCGCCTTGCCAGCCGCGCAGGGCCGCTGTCGTGGCGGGCAGCGCCGTGTTGACTTCGGGGTTGTCGACGCTGCGGCTGAGCATGGTGCCGATCGGGAAGGCGAAGCACACCAGCACGAACAGAAACAGCGGCGCGATCAGCGCGAGGGATTTCATCTTGTAGGCGCGTTGCGACTTCTTGAGCTTGGCTCTCAGGTCGACGGTGTCTTCGTCATGCTGCAGCACAATAGCGGTCTGGCTCATGATCCGCGCCTCAGTGCTGGGTGGCGTCGAGCGCACGAATGTGCTCGGGCGCCCAGGAGAGCGAGATGGCGCTGCCGACGGTCCAACTGCTGTCCATTTTCGCGGCGGGCAGTTTGATCATGAAGTCGGGCTGCCCGGCGATCTCGGTGATCATCCGGACGTGATCGCCCAGGTAGATGTATTCGCGAATCCGCGCGGTCAGCGGCGTGCTGCCGGCGGCGCCGACCATGACCCGCTCGGGGCGGATGCACAATGCGACCGGTTCGCCCGGGCGAGCGCGGGTCACGGTGATCGCCTGGACATGGCTGCCGTCCTTGAGACGCACGGTCGAGTGGGTGGCGTCCTGGGACAGCACGGTGCCCATCAGGGTGTTGTTCTCGCCGATGAACTGGGCGACGAAGCACTGGGTCGGGGTTTCGTAGATGGCGGTCGGGGTGTCGATCTGCTGGATCACGCCATCGTTGAACACGGCCACGCGGTCGGACATGGTCAGCGCTTCGCTCTGGTCGTGGGTCACGTAGACCACCGTCAGCCCCAGCTGCTTGTGCAGGTGTTTGATCTCCAGTTGCATGTGCTCGCGCAGCTGTTTGTCGAGAGCGCCCAGCGGCTCGTCCATCAGCACCAGCTTGGGCTCGAAGACCAGTGCGCGGGCCAGGGCGACACGTTGTTGCTGGCCACCGGACATCTGCGCCGGGTAGCGTTTGGCGAAGTCGTTGAGGCGCACCATGTCCAGCGCGCGGCGCACTTTCTCGGCGCGTTCGATGCGGTTGATCTTGCGCACCGACAGGGGGAAGGCGAGGTTTTCCTCGATGGTCATGTGCGGAAACAGTGCGTAGTTCTGGAACACCATGCCGATGTCGCGCTTGTGCGGCGGCAGGTTGTGCAGCGGTCTGTCCTTGAGAAAGATCTCGCCCTGAGTCGGTGTTTCAAAGCCGGCGAGCATCATCAGGCTGGTGGTCTTGCCGGAGCCGGACGGGCCGAGGAGGGTGACGAATTCACCTTCCTTGATGTCCAGGTTCAGGTCTTTCACCACCGGACGAAAGCCGTCGTAGGTTTTCTGGATGTTCTTGAAGCTGACCAGGTGTTTCATGTCGCAGAGCCCTCATCAGGGAGTAGGCAGGGTCTGTCTTCGCTACTCATCTGCCTGTTCACGCAAAATGAAGAAGCAATCGTCGGCCGTCACGTCGCGGCGGGCGCGACATGGGGCGTCGTTCAGGTTTGAAACTGCCACCCGCAACGGGGCGGCAGGGCGGTGGAGCCGTCGGTAACGCGGGTTACTTCTGGGCGATCCAGGCGTTGAACCGTTCGGTGAGCGATTCGGTGTTGTCGACCCAGAACTCCACGTCCAGCGGCAAGGCGGCCGCCAGGTTGTCCGGCGTGGTCGGCAGGTCGGCTTTCAGGTCCGCAGGCACCAGCTCGTTGGCCTTTTTGTTCGGCAGGCCGTAGGCGATGAATTTCGGCAGTTTGGACAGGTTTTCCGGCTTGCTGGCGAAACCGATGAAGTCCATGGCGGCGGCCTTGTTTTCACTGCCTTTGAGCACGGTCCAGGAGTCGATGGCCGAGACGCTGCCGTTCCACAGGAACTTGAAGTGCTTGCCTTCGTTGCGGTTGAAACCGGTGATGCGGCCGTTGTAGGCCGAGCTCATGACCACGTCACCCGCCGACAGCATTTGCAGCGGCTGGGCGCCGGCTTCCCACCAGACGATGCTCGACTTGATGCTGTTCAGCTTGTTGAACGCGCGGTCCACGCCTTCAGGTGTGCGCAGCACCTTGTAGACATCGGCCGGCTTGACGCCGTCGGCGATGAGGGCGAATTCGAGGGAGTATTTCGGGCCTTTGCGCAGGCCGCGCTTGCCGGGGAATTTCTGGGTGTCGAAGAAGTCGGCCCATGAGGTCGGCGAGGTTTTCAGTTTGTCGGCGTCCCATGCCACGCCGGTGTTCCACACGATCGCGCCGACGCCGCAGTCATTCACGGCTTCCGGGATGAAATCGGCCTTGTTGCCGACCTTGGCCCAGTCGATCTTTTCGTAGAGGCCGGCCTCGCAACCCAGCGCCAGGTCCTCGGCTTCCACTTCGACCACGTCCCAGTTCGGGCTGCCGACTTTCACCTTGGCGTCGAGAACGCCCACGCCGCCATCCCAGCTCTGGTCGAGGACTTTCTTGCCGGTCTGCTGACCGTACGGCAGGAAGAAAATCTCCCGCTGTGCGTCCTGGAAGTTTCCGCCCCAGGAAACGATAGTCAGATCACGGGCGCTCGCAGACTGTGCGCCTGCCAATCCGGCAACGGCAAACGCGAGAGCGGCTAAAGCGTGGCACGGCTTGTGCTTCTTGTGCATTTGGAACCTCGACGCAGATGTTGTGTGGTGGTGGTAAAAATTTTTACCACTGCGAAATCTGCGACGCAAGTTTTATTTTCCTGCGCGCCTGAAATCTGAAATCGCCCGGATAATCGGTAAGCGATTGATTTTTATCGCCTGAAATTTGATATTGGGCGGCCCCGGCCATCGCGCCTTTCCGGCGTGCCGAGCCCGTTGCTTTGCGTCTTCCAAGCGAGGCGCGGTCACACGCTGTTACTTTTGCGCTTGTCAGGTGAGGCGTGTTGGTGCGAAATACCCAACGTGGTGCGCCGAGTTCATTTGAGGAAAAAACCGTGACAGATTCACCGGCGATCAGCCGTAACCCCCACGCGCCGGAAGAGCCGCCTGCAGACGAAACGTCAGCCGAGGACAACGCATCGGTCGGCGAACGCCTCAAGGCCTTGCGCCAGAGTCGGGGCCTGTCGATTCGTGGCCTGGCCGAACTGGCCGGGGTGCCCCACGCCACGCTGTCGATCATCGAACGCGACAAATCCAGCCCCTCGGTGAGTATTCTCAAACGCCTGCTCAAACCTCTGAACGTCACCTTGAGCGTGTTCTTTTCCGACTCGGCGGTGGTCGACCGCGCGGTGTTCTACAAGGCCAGCGAACTGGTCGAATTGGCCGACGGCAAGATGCTTTCGTACCGGCAAGTCGGCGCGAACCTCGCCAACAGCTCGATGATGATCCTCCATGAGCGTTACGAACCCGGCGCCGACACTGGCCAGGAAGGCGAAGAGCTGTACTCTCACGAAGCCGAAGAGGGCGGCATCATCATCGAAGGCCGGCTGGAAATGACCGTCGGCGACGAGGTGCGAATCCTCTCTCCGGGCGATGCCTACTACTTCGACAGCCGTTTGCCGCACCGCATGCGCAATCCGTTCGATGAAGTCTGTGTGGTGGTCAGCGCGGTATCGCCTCCGACGTTCTGATCAATGGTGCGGCAGGGCCTATCCCCATGGGTTGTCCTTCAGGCGTTTTTCCAGAAAGTCGCGGAACACCCGGATTCTCGGGCTCAGGTGTTTCCTGTTCGAATAAATCAGGTAGATCGGTTCCTTGCCCGGCAGGCTGAACTCCGTCAACAGCGGAATCAGTCGGCCCTGGCGAATGTCCTCGCCGATGTGGAACTGCGCCAGCTTGACGATCCCCGCGCCGCTCAAGGCCATTTCCCGCAACAGGTCGCCCTGGCCGAACACCGCCTTTGGCGCGATGGGCAGGGTGATGATTGCGCCTTCGCCTTCGCCATCGACGAACTGCCAGGTGTTCCAGGCGCTGTGAAAGCCGAAGTTGAAACAGTCATGGTCGAGCAGATCTTCAGGCTGTGCCGGTGTGCCCCGGCGCGCCAGGTACTCCGGCGACGCACAGGTGACCCAGGCGCTTTCGCCGATCTTGCGCGCAATCCGGGATGAATCCGGCAAGCTGCCGCTGTGAATCGCCACATCCAGCCCCTGATCGAACAGGTCGACGTACTGCGGCCCGACCTGCACGTCGACGGTCAGACCAGGGTAAGTGGCGAGGAACTCCGGCAGCCACGGCAGGATCTGGTGCTTGGCGAACGTGGTCATCGTGTGTACGCGCAGCGAGCCACTGACCCGGTCGGGAAACGCCTCAGCCAGCGAGTCCGCTTCGGCCATGGCATTGATCACGGCCCGGGCGCTGAGCAGATAGGCCGAGCCTTCTTCCGTCAGCGTCAGGGTTCGCGTGCCGCGCTGAAACAGCCGCACCTGCAGCCGGTCTTCGAGGCGGGTGATCAGTTTGCTGATCGCCGAAGGGGTCAGGCCGTTCGCCCGTGCCGCCGCCGAGAAATTGCCATGCTCGGTCGCCCAGACGAAGGCCAGCATCTGTGAGTAGTTATCCATCTGCACGCTCGCGACAGGCTACGGTTGGCACGCAGCCTGCCAGCATTCGAGGCCCCGGACAAGCCGCTTGCCAGTCACCTGAAACCTGCCCGTCAGCGGATGAATCGCTCGATGTAATCGTCCGGCAGGCCCAGGGATTTGTAGTGCTTGCGTGCCGCTTCCAGCTTGGTGAACACGTCTTCGTAACCCACCGCCACGCCCTGCGGGTCGACGTAGGTGTAGCCGCCCTGAACGTGGAACCAGGTGATCATTTCCTCGACGTCTTCGGGCACGAACAGCGTGTGGGTTTCACCTGGTGGCTCGTAGGCGAACGAGCCTTGCTCGGCGACCCAGTCGTGTTCCAGGTAGTACCAGCGGCCCTTGAGCACAATGGCGTGAACGCCGCCGGTGTGGCGATGACGAGACAGCACGCCGCTCTGGCGAACCCGCAACAGGTTGATGTAGTAGCCGCCCGTGGTGCTCAGCAGCAGCGGCTTGAACGACACCGACGCGGTGACCGGCACCCACAGCTGGTCATCTTCGAGCCAGTCGGTCAGTACGCCGGGGTGCACGATGTCCGGCGTCATGTACGGCACTTGCGGCAGTTGATAGGGGATTGCGAGTTCGTCTGGCTTGGCAACGCTGCTCATCGTTCTCTGTCCACGGTCGGTGATCGGAATCCCCGGCTGCTTGACCGTCCGGGGTTGAACACAGAGTAGGTGAGCGCGCGCGGCAGAAAAACCGCATCACCGGCACAGCAGGTATGAACGGGCGTCACAGATGCCGGCCGACTACCTCGGTAATCAGCCGGCAATCGGCGTCACGCCAGCGTTGGCTGGGCAAAGGTACTGTGGCGACGCATCAGCCCCATCACACAGAGGAACGAGGCAAGCGCCAGCAGCGAGTAGAACACCGCCAGCGGCCACCATTGCCCGGCCGCTTGCCCGGCGATTAGCGTCCCCAGCATCGGCGTGGTGCCGCCGATCAGGGCGCCACAGGCCTGGTAGGCCAGGGAAATCCCCGAATAGCGCTGATACACCGGAAACACGTTGACGATGTAGCCGGCGATGACGGCGTAGAACGCCGAGGAGAACACTTTCGCCAGCGCAATGCCGAGGATGATCATTGTGCTTTGCCCGGTCGACACCAGGCCGAACATGAGATAAGGCACCAGAACGCTGATGCCCGAGGTCAGTAGCAGGAAGCGACCGGCGCCGACCTTGTCCGCCAGCCAGGCAGCGATGGGCTGGTTTATCAACTGGACGATGGCGACCACCGACAGGCATTCGAGAATCACCGAACTCTTGATGCCCATGTACTGCGTGGCATAGGCGATCATGAAGGTGTTGGTGAAGTAGGCCGAAGAGATGCCGATGGTGCAGGCGCCCATCACCAGCAGAATCAGCGGCCAGGCGTCACGGACCACGGCCTTGACCGGGGATTGCGCAGGTTTCTCCGCCTTGGCCTGGGCTTCGAATTCCGGCGATTCATGGACGCCGCGACGAATCAGGAACGCCAGCAGCAACAGCAGCACGCTGCCGAGGAACGGCAAGCGCCAGCCCCAGCTGTACATCTCCGCTTCCGGCAGCTCGGTGATGAAACGGAACACTGTCAGCGATAGCACCAGCCCGGCCGGGCTGCCCAGTTGCGCGAACGAGGCGTAGAAACTCTTCTTGCCCTCGGGCGCGTGTTCACTGGCGAGCAACACCGCGCCACCCCATTCACCGCCCACCGCAACACCTTGCAGGATGCGCAACGCCACCAGCAGGACCGGCGCCAACAGGCCGACCTGTTCATAGGAAGGCAGCAGGCCGATGCCGACGGTCGACACGCCCATCAGCAGCAGCGTGAGGATCAGCGAGTACTTGCGCCCGAAACGGTCACCCAGGTGGCCGAACACGATGCCGCCCAGCGGCCGCGCAAGAAAGCCGACCGCGAGGGTTGCGAAGGAGGACAGAGTGCCCACCAGTTGGCTGCTGCCCGGAAAGAACACGTGGCTGAAGATCAGTGCCGAGGCCGTGGCGTAAATATAGAAATCGAACCACTCGATCAGCGTGCCGAGAAACGAGCCGGCAGCGGCCCGGACCGGCTGCCGCGCCCGCGCTGATCCAGCGGGAAGAGAGGTGTTGGAGGAGGTGGACATGGGGCTTTCCTTTGACTGTTGTTGGCATTGTTCAAAAGGCATCAAGCCGGCGTTGTTCATGCGTCTGTCGCGCGCTACCGGCGTTGCGGGTTATCCAGCCAGCGGGCGGTCGACGTAAGGTCGATTCAGCGTTTCCAGCGACTGGGCGAAGGCCAGCAACCGCTGTTCGTCACGGTAGCGACCGACGATCTGCAGCCCGACCGGCAAGCCTTGCTCGCTGAACCCGCAGGGCAGCGACAGCGCCGGGTGACCGCTGAGGGTGATCAGCGAGCAGCTGTTCATCCAGTCGATGTAGGTGTCCATGGTCTGCTCGCCGATCTGTTTGACGAAAGGCTGTTCCACCGGGAATGGCAGCACCTGGCTGACCGGCGCCACGAGGAAATCGTACTGCTCCAGCAGCGCCTGGGTCTCGCGGAACAACCGCGCGCGTACCGCTTCGGCTTCCATCACGTCCCGGGCGGTGAAGCGGCTGGCCTGCTCGATGTTCCACACCACGGTGTCCTTGAGCAGAGGGCGATGGCTGTCGAGCAAATGCGCGTAGCCGCTGGCGTAGGTCAGCGCTCGCAACACTTGAAACGCCCGCGCGCCGCCACGGAAATCCGGCTCGGCCAGTTCCACTGTGCAGCCCAGGTCGTCCAGGCGGCGTACGCCGGCTTCGGTGACGGTGCGCACGGCCGGATCGACCGGCAATCCGCCCAGATCAGGGCTGTAGGCGATGCGGGCGCCTTTGAAGTCGCGTGGTGCGCTCACGTCCAGCGGTAAGGCGCGGGACTGCAACGACAGTGGGTCGCGGCTGTCTTCGCCAGCGATCACGCTCAACAGCAGGGCCACGTCGGCGACGCAACGACCCATCGGGCCGGCCACGGTCAACTGGCCGAAGCTGTTGGCGTTGGGCAGGTTCGGCACGCGACCGATGGAAGGACGCAGGCCGACGATGTTGCAGAAGCTCGCCGGATTGCGCAGCGAACCGCCCATGTCGGTGCCGTCGGCCAGCGCCACCATGCCGGTCGCCAGGGCCACGGCGGCGCCGCCACTGCTGCCGCCGCAAGTCAGGGCAGGGGCGTAAGGGTTGCGGGTGGCGCCGAACACTTCATTGAACGTCTGCGAGCCGGCACCGAACTCGGGCAGGTTGCTCTTGCCCAGCAGGATCGAACCGGCGGCGGCCTGGCGGCTGACGATCAGTGAATCCTGAGTGGGGACGTGCTCGGCGTACACCCGCGAGCCCCAAGTGGTGCGCATCCCGGCGGTGAGGAACGAATCCTTGTGCGCGACCGGCAAGCCATGCAGCGCGCCCAGCGTTTCGCCCCGTGCCTGGCGGCGGTCGGCGGCATCAGCGCGGGCCAAGGCGCCTTCGGCGTCCACGGTGACCAGGGCATTGAGCGTGGGGTTGTGCTGATCGACCTGATCCAGACACGCCTGGGTCAACTCGCGCGCTGACAAGTGACCGGCACGAATCTCTGCTGCCAGTTCCCATGCGGGCCGAGAGGACAGGTTGCCTGCCGAGTGAGCGGACATCGAAAACTCCTTATTGTATCGCTATGCAATACTTCATATTGTTTAGTGATACTATGTATATAAGGGATCGGTGTGTCGGTCAAGATGAGGTATGCTGGCCACCTACATTGGAGGCCGTGTGAACCTGACCGATAAAGACGCTCGCCAGCAGCATCCGCAGTTCATCGAAACGCTGGAAAAAGGCATTCGAGTGCTGGAGGTGTTTCGCGATGGCCAGCCTTCGCTGGGCCTGACCGAGCTGTCCGAAGCCTGTGACATGACAAAAAGCGCAGCCCAGCGCTTCACCCATACCTGGTGCGAGTTGGGCTACCTGTTCAAGGATGAGCGCTCGCGGCGCTACAGCCTCACCCACAAGGCACTGGAACTGGGGTTTCTCTACCTCAACGCGTCGCCGTTGATCAGTCGGGCGCTGCCGGCGCTGAAGCTGATCCGCGAACGCTGCAACCTGACCGTCAACCTCAGCGTGTTGAGCGGCCATGACATCGTCTATGTGATGCGCATTCCAGGCCCCAACCAGACCTTCGCCGAGATGCTGCCCGGCAGGCGCATGCCGGCGTGGTGTACGTCGGCCGGGCGAGTGTTGTTGGCGGACCTGCCTCCGGAGCGGGTCAAGGCCAGCTTGGCGCAGGTCGCCCCGGTGGCCTACACCGCGCACACGGAAGTGGACCCGGACATTCTGTATGAGCGCGTGCTGGAGGCCGGTCAGAACGGCTACTCGTTGACCCGCGAGCAGGTGCTGGTGGGCCAGATCGGCATCGCCGCGCCGATTCGCAACGTGCATTTTCAGGTGGTGGCGGCGATCAACATCACCGCGCAATTGAGTGCCTGGCCGGTGGAAAAGGTCGAGCAGGAACTGGTGCCGCTGCTGATGGAAATCAGCCAGGCCGTGAGCATCGGCTAGCACCCTGTCATCAACGCTGTATCGCAATGGAAGGCTTGTCAGGATGAACGACCTCAACTGCCCGTCGGCTGCGCCGCAGATCACCCGCCAGGCCAATACCGAGCGCCGCCGAGCGCTGTTCGCCGGCTGCGGCGCCCACGCCATCCACGATGGGCTGACGGACGTGATCTACGTGCTGCTGCCGCTGTGGCAGGCGCAGTTTGCCTTGAGCTATGCGCAGGTCGGGCTGCTGCGGGGTGCCTATTCGGCCATGATGGCCGGGTTCCAGCTGCTCGCCAGCCGTGCGGCACGCCGCTGGGGGCGCAAGCGTCTGCTGGTCGGCGGCACCGTACTGGCAGCGCTGGCTTACCTGTTGATCGGCGCTGCCAGTGGCCTGGGCGTGTTGCTGGTCGCGCTGCTGCTCGGCGGATTGGGCGCCAGCAGCCAGCATCCCCTGGCCTCGTCATTGATCACCGATGCCTACGAGGCCGGGGGTGGAATCAAGCAGGCGCTTTCCCAGTACAACTTCGCGGGAGACATCGGCAAGACGCTGGTGCCGGGATTGGTCGGGCTGTCGCTCACGGTGCTCAGCTGGCGCGCCAGTGCCATCGGCGTGGGCATGTTGGGCATGGCGGTCGCGGTGTGGCTGTGGTGGATGATGCCGTCGACCACGGCCACGGCTCAAACCGGCAAGGGCAAGGTCGGCAGCGGCGCGGGATCGGTCGGCGGACTGCGGGCGATGATTGTCACCGGCACCCTCGACAGCGCGGTGCGCATGGGTTTTCTGACCTTTCTGCCGTTCCTGTTGCAAGCTAAGGGCGCCGGCAGCGCCGGCATCGGTCTGGCGCTGACCTTACTGTTCATCGGCGGTGCCTTCGGCAAATTGCTGTGTGGCTACCTGGGCGCGCGCATCGGCATGATGAAGACGGTCTGGCTGACCGAATTCAGCACGGCGGTGCTGATCCTGTTGGCGTTGTGGTTGCCGTACACGGCGCTGATGGCGGTGTTGCCGCTGTTGGGGCTGGCACTCAACGGCACCTCGTCGGTGCTCTACGGCGCGGTGCCGGACCTGGCTGGCAAAGACAGGCGCGACCACGCTTTTTCCTTGTTCTACACCGGCACCATCGGCGGCGGCGCGATCGCCCCGGTGCTGTTCGGCCGGTTGGGCGATCTCACTGGTATTCCTGTCGCCGTGACAGGCCTGGCTGCATTGCTGTTATTGACCTTGCCCCTTGCCTGGTATGTACAGAAGGGGCTGGATCAGGCCGGGTCTGAGGCGGGTCAAGCGTAAGCCGGCCCGATCAGGACCGGCTCACGCGCCGGGCTATTCCATCGCCTCGGCCACGCCCTGATCTTCACCCAGAAACCCGCCGCTCTGGTGTTGCCACAGCCGCGCATAGGTGCCGTTCTTTTCCAGCAATTCGCTGTGGGTGCCTTGCTCGATGATGCGACCCTCGTCCATCACGATCAGCCGGTCCATGGCGGCGATGGTGGACAGCCGGTGGGCGATGGCGATGACGGTCTTGCCCTCCATCATTTCATCGAGGCTTTCCTGAATCGCCACTTCGACTTCTGAGTCGAGGGCGCTGGTGGCCTCGTCCAGCAGCAGGATCGGCGCGTTCTTCAGCATCACCCGGGCGATGGCGATGCGTTGGCGCTGGCCGCCAGACAACTTGATGCCGCGCTCGCCCACCAGCGTGTCATAGCCGGTGTGGCCCTGGCGGTCGCTCAGTTGCTGGATGAAACCGTCGGCCTGGGCATTGGCGGCGGCGGCGCGGATCTGCGCTTCGCTGGCGTCGGGGCGGCCGTAGGCGATGTTGTCGCGAATCGAGCGGTGCAGCAGCGAGGTGTCCTGAGTGACCATGCCGATGGCGCCGCGCAGACTGTCCTGAGTGACGTGGGCAATGTTCTGCCCATCGACACGGATCTCGCCGCTGTTGACGTCGTAGAAGCGCAGCAACAGGTTGATCAAGGTGGATTTGCCGGCCCCGGAGCGGCCGACCAGACCGACCTTTTCCCCGGCGCGAATGTTCAGGCTCAGGCCATGCAGCACCTGGCGTTCGCCGCCGTAGTTGAAGCTGACGTTGTCGAAGCTCACCGCGCCGCCGGAGGTCATCAGCACGCCGGCGTCGGCGGCGTCCTGCACCTTGGGGCTGCGGGTCAGGGTTTCGATACCGTCCTGCACGGTGCCAATGTTTTCGAACAGCGAGGTCATCTGCCACATGATCCAGTGCGACATGCCGTTGATACGCAGCGCCATGGCGGTCACCGCGGCCACGGCACCGGTGCCGATTTCGCCCTGATGCCAGAGCCACAGGGCATAGCCGCCTGCGCCCATGATCAGCGCGACCACCAATGCCTGATTGACGATCTCGAACTGGCTGACCAGACGCATCTGGCGAAAGCCGGTGTGCTTGAAATCTTCCATCGCCGCGCGGGCAAAATGCGCTTCACGCTTGGAGTGCGAGAACAGTTTCACCGTGGTGATGTTGGTGTAAGCGTCCGAAACGCGGCCAGTCATCGACGAGCGTGCGTGGGCCTGCTCCTGCCCGACCTGACCCAGGCGCGGCACGAAATACAGCATCGCCAGTCCGAACAACGCGACCCAGGCAATGAAAGGCAGCATCAGTTTCAGGGCGAAACCGCCGGCCAGGGCGATGATCGCAATGAAATACACGCCGATGCCGGGGGCGATTTCGATGACGGTGAACAGCACCTCACGCACGGCCAGCGCGGTCTGCATCACTTTGGTGGTGACCCGGCCGGAGAATTCGTCGGAAAAGAACGACAGGCTCTGGCGCAGCATCAGGCGGTGAAAATCCCAGCGCAGCCGCAACGGCAGATTGATCGCCAGAATCTGGTGCTGAACCATGGTGCGCAGTGCCACCAGACCGATGCTGACCAGCAGCACGATGCCGATCCCCCACAACACATGGCTTTCCTGTTCGATTGCAGCGCCGCCGGCCTGCCAGTGCGAGAGCAGATCCACCACCTGGCCGAGAAAGGAAAACAGCCAGGCCTCGTAAATCGACACGGCGGCGCTGAGCAGTGCCAGCGCGAGAATATAACCGCGAGCGCCGCGGGTGCAGGCCCACAGAAACCGAGCCAGGCCGTCAGGTGGAGGGGGTACCTCGTCCGGCGGAAAAGGGTCGAGCCAGCGTTCAAACACACGAAGCATAAGGGTCTCCATCACAATCAGATGGGCGAATTCTGCCATCAACGACCGGGACCGGCATGCTTCCCCGGCGTTTTTATGGATTCGCGGCGCTCGTCTTGCTGATCTGAGTACCCCGCGTTGACGGAAGTTGCGGCGCATCTGCTCACCACGATCAGTCGACACCCTCCGTCGACATGACCGTTCGGAACGTCGACCGAACCACGGCGAGGGCAGGGGATTCAAAACCTGTAGGCCGCAACCCATTCACGGCCGGGCGAGGTGCTTATGCGTAACCCGACAGGTATTCCAGGCGGTACTGAAAACGCCATTGATTCAATCGAGCCGCTGGAACCCGGCAGGCCGGACGTGATTCCGCTTCCACCCCTGGATGGAGACGATCTGCCTTCCGAGGAAGAGGAAGTCCCGGCAAGTCCGCAGGAGGAAGCCGAGCGGCAGAAAGCGCTGCAGGAAGTCGAAAGAAACAACTCGTTCGCAGCGGAGCATCCGGGGGAAATCTGAGCCAGGTTTTGCTCACCGATAAGCTGAAAAAAGCGTTGGAAAAGTCGCCGGGCAGAGCTTTGCGCCGGCGACTTCCGTTCAGGCGTATGCCTTGGCCTTTTACCCACTCTGTCAGTGCATGACAATTGGCCAGCAGCGTGAGAGAGTTCGCATCCGGGTGTTGGCGCGGATGACAGGGATAATGGATAAGAAGCTTGGCAAAGCCGTTGAGAGTAAAAGCGTGGGACTGAAAGTCGAGGACTACATCGCGGTGCTGACGGCCAAGCCTCACAGCAGCGAATCACGTCCCACCGATCACGATCATCACCGACGCTGGTACAACTCGCTTTCGGAGGACGATCAGGCGAAAGTCCGGGATGCGATCAGGGAAGAAATCCGGCGGATTCGCAACGAACTCGGCCGGGGCAGTGAAGCTTCGTACCCGATGCCAGCCAAACGCCGGAAGATCGGCTAAATCGCACCACCTTCAGCCACGCCGGGCCGCCAACGGCACGCGTGGCTGCCGCTACCCATTCAATCCGCACATCAGGCTTGCTTGTGAAACGCTGGACAGAGGCGAGTAATCCGCCCCTGTCCAGGGTTTGAGCGATTCGAGCCGACTCAGCCCCTTCAAATTGCCTTCGATGACATCGCCGACACGCGTTGCGCGAGATTCTGGATAACCTGCTCATGACCAGATGATCGGCCGGTAAACCAGCTGTTGGGCCCGCATGACTGCTTGATGCGGGTCCTTTTTTTGATCATGTATAGAGATCATACCATCACCACAGTATACAAACCGAAAAGCCCGTGTTAGAACTAGTACCAAGCTTCTCGCTTCACCCATGACGACGAGCCAGGTCTGGATCGCTGCCTTACAGCGGCCCTAACAAGAATATCACCTCATCACACCAGTTCTTTTCGAACGGCGTAGATGAGCCGGAGAACCGCCATGCACAGCAGCTCCGCATCCCCGGTCGAGCATTCGGCCATTCGCAAGATCTCGTTTCGCCTGGTGCCTTTCGTGGCGCTCATGTTTTTCATCAACTTCCTCGACCGCACGGCGATTTCCTTCGCCGGACCCAACGGCATGACCCAGGATCTGGGTCTGAGCGTGGTTCAGTTCGGCCTGGCATCGGGGATCTTCTTCATCGGTTACATCCTGCTGGAAGTGCCGAGCAACCTTGCGCTGCACAAGTTCGGCGCGCGCAAATGGCTGGCGCGGATCATGGTGTCCTGGGGCATCGTCTCGCTGCTGTTCACTTGGGTCAGCAGCGTCGAAGGGCTGTACGCGCTGCGCTTCTTTCTGGGTATCGCCGAGGCGGGTTTTTTTCCGGGTGCGATCCTGTTTCTCAGCCTGTGGGTGCCGGCCCGTTACCGCAGCAAGATCCTTTCGCTGTTCTATCTGGCCCAGCCGCTGACCACGGTGATTGGCGCGCCACTGGCGGCGTGGTTGATCGGCCATGACGGCCTGTTCGGGCTGACCGGCTGGCGGGTGATGTTCCTCGGTGTGTCGCTGCCGGCGATTGCCGTGGGACTGATCGCCTGGTTCTACCTGGTTGATCACCCGTCCCAGGCCAAGTGGCTCAGCGCCGATGAAAAACGCTGGCTGGTCGGTGAACTGGACCGCGAACAGCAGCATGCGACGACCCGCACCACGCACATGGGTGTCGGCGCGGCGATGCTCAACGGTCGGGTGTGGATGCTGTGCCTGATCTACTTCGGCTTCATTTACGGGCTGTACGCGCTGTCGTTCTTCCTGCCGACCATCATCGGCGGTTTCCAGGCGCAGTTCGGCACCACCTTCACCGTGTTCCAGAAGGGCCTGATCACCGCGATCCCGTACCTGCCGGCGGCAGTTGCGCTTTACCTGTGGTCCCGCGATGCCACCCGCCGTGGTTGCCGCACCTGGCACATCGCGCTGCCGGCGCTGGCCGGTGCGGTGAGCATTCCGCTGGCCCAGGCCATGGGCTCGCCAGCCGCGACGATTGCGGTGATCACGGTCACGGCCTGCTCGATCTTCGCTGCACTGCCGAATTTCTGGACCCTGCCCACGCAGTTCCTGACCGGCGCCTCGGCGGCGGCTGCGGTGGCGCTGATCAATACCGTCGGCAACATCGCCGGGTTTTCCGCCGGCTTCATCACCGGCGCGCTCAAGGATTACACCGGTTCCTACTCGGCGCCGATGCTGGTGGTCGGCGGCCTGATGCTGATGTCCGCGCTGCTGATGATGGCGCTCGGCACCCGACGCAAGGTGGCCGACGACACCCCCATCGCCCCCACGCAACAGGTCCTCCAGGGAGAATAAGAAATGACCCGTTTGTTCAATCAGCCGTCCTCGTTCGCTCACGAACTGGTCGAGGGATTTGTCGCCGCCCACCGCGACAAGGTGCGCCAGGTCCAGGGTGGCGTCATCCGCAGCACGAAGTACCCGCAAGGCGAGGTGGCCGTGGTCATCGGCGGCGGTTCGGGCCATTACCCGGCGTTTGCCGGCCTGGTCGGCCAGGGCCTGGCCCATGCGGCGGTGATGGGCAACCTGTTCGCCTCGCCGTCCGCGCAGCAGATCTACGGCGTCGCCAAGGCTGCACAGAAGGGCGGTGGCGTGCTGCTGGGTTACGGCAACTACGCGGGGGACGTCCTGCATTTCGGCCTGGCCAAGGACCGGCTGAATGCCGAGGGTGTGCGCTGCGAAGTGATCGCGGTCACCGACGACATCTCCAGCGCCTCCAGCGACGAACTGCACAAGCGCCGTGGCATCGCCGGGGATCTGGTGGTGTTCAAGGCAGCGGCAGCGGCCTCCGAGGCAGGCTACGACTTTGATGCGGTGGTGCGCGTCGCCCGGCGTGCCAATGCCAGAACGCGCTCGCTGGGTGTCGCTTTCTCCGGCTGCACACTGCCGGGCGCCGACCACCCGCTGTTCGAGGTGCCGAAGGGAAAAATGGCCCTCGGCATGGGCATTCACGGCGAACCGGGCATCCACGAAGGGCCGGTGCCCAGCGCCGATGAACTGGCCGAAACCCTGGTGTCGTCGCTGCTTAAAGAGTTGCCTGACGGCGTTTCGCAAGCCGCCGGGCAGCGCGTTGCGGTCATCTTGAACGGCTTGGGCAGCGTCAAATACGAAGAGCTGTTTGTCCTCTATCGCCGGGTTGCGCAGTTGCTCGACGCGGCCGGCCTGACCGTGGTCGAGCCTGAGGTCGGTGAGCTGGTCACCAGTTTCGACATGGCCGGCCTGTCGCTGACCCTCTGCTGGCTGGACGCCGAACTGGAAGGCTTCTGGTGTGCCCCAACGTCGACACCGGCCTATCGCAAGGGCGTCACCCAGGTCGCCGAGCGCCAGAGCGATGACGAGGCTGGCGTTGATCAACAGACCGTCATTCCGCCGGCCAGCGCCAAATCCAGACGTTCCGCCGCTTGTGTGCTGCACGCGCTGGAAGCTGCCGAGCGCGTGGTGCTCGACAACGTGGAGGAACTGGGCCGCATCGATGCGGTGGCCGGCGACGGCGATCACGGCATCGGCATGCAGCGCGGCGTGGTCGCGGCGGTTGCCAAGGCCCGCGAGGCGCTGGCGTTGAACGCCGGGGCCGGCACTTTGCTGCGCATTGCCGCCGATGCCTGGGCGGACCAGGCCGGAGGCACTTCGGGGGCGATCTGGGGTGTTTTGCTGACGGCACTGGGCAATGCGCTGGGTGACCGGCATGACCCTGACGCCATTCAGGTCGCCGACGGCGTCGGCCAGGCCTGCGCCGGCATCCAGCATTTCGGCAAGGCGCGGCTGGGCGACAAAACCATGGTCGATGTGCTGATCCCGTTCAGCATCGCACTGCGCGAAGCCGCTGGTCGCGATCTGGAACTCGCCGAAGCCTGGCACCACGCCGCGCAGATTGCCGCCGAGGCAGCTGCTGCCACCGCCAACTTGCGCCCGCGCATCGGTCGCGCCCGTCCGCTCGCCGAGAAAAGCCTCGGCACCGCCGACGCCGGCGCGGTCTCGCTTTCACTGATCATCAATGCCATCGAACCCGTCCTTCGAGGCGAGCCGCAGGCATCCCGTCGTATCGAGGAGACAGTTCATGAATGACACATTGCGCATCGTCATCGGTTCGGATGACGCCGGCTACGAATACAAGGAAGCGCTCAAGCGCGACCTGCTCGACAACCCGCATGTCCAGCTCATCGAAGATGTCGGGGTCGACAGCCAGAGCCATACGGCCTATCCGCTGGTGGCAATTGCCGCCGCTGAAAAAGTCGCTTCGGGCGCAGCGGATCGGGCATTGCTGATCTGCGGCACCGGGCTGGGCATGGCGATTTCCGCGAACAAGGTGCCTGGCGTCCGGGCCGTCACCGCCCACGACAGCTTTTCGGTCGAGCGCGCGGTGCTCAGCAACAACTCGCAGGTGCTGACTTTCGGCCAGCGGGTCATCGGTCTGGAACTGGCGCGGCGTCTGCTCAAGGAGTGGCTGACCTATCGCTTCGACGAGCTGTCGGCGTCGGCGCAGAAGGTGCAGACCCTGACCGATTACGAGCGGGTCAGCGCACGATGAGTAGGCCCGTGATCACCCTCGGAGTGAGCCTGAAGATGTACTTCGGCTACCGCCGCACGCTGGACTGGTGCGAAGCCGTCGCCGCGCAACTGCGCGGGCATGCGGCGGTGCGCAGCGGTGCGATCGAGGTGTTCATCATCCCCAGTCATCCGGCGCTGGCACCGGTGCTGGAAATCTTCGACGGGCTGGCGCGGATCGGCGCGCAAAACCTGTTCTGGGAAGACGAGGGCGCCTACACCGGCGAAGTCAGTCCGCAGATGTTGCGTGAGATGGGCTGCAGCATCGCCGAGATCGGCCACGCCGAACGCCGTCGCTACTTTGCCGAAACCGACCGCCAGGTGGCGGACAAGACCGCCGCCGCGTTGCGCAACGGCCTGACCCCGGTGCTGTGCCTGGGCGAAGAGCGGCACGGCCGGGTCGAGGATGCGGTGCAGGCCTGCCGGCAACAACTGGATGCCTCGCTGGCGTCGGCCCGCCGCGCAGGGCTGGCGGGCGACCTGATCGTCGCCTACGAACCGCAGTGGGCCATCGGCGCCGCGCAACCGGCGTCGGCTGCCTACATCGGCCAGGTCTGCCAGGCACTGCGGGGCACGCTGGGTGAGGACGGCATTCGGGTGATCTACGGCGGCAGCGCCGGGCCCGGGTTGTTGAGCCAGTTGGAAGGGCAGGTCGATGGCCTGTTCCTCGGACGCTTTGCCCACGACCCGGCGGCCTTTCAATCGATTCTCGACGAGGCGGCGGGGTTTTGCCCGCCGTCGTCGGCACCACGGCAGGAGGGCACGATATGGCAATCGGCCTGAGCACCTATTCGTTTTTCTGGCGCGCCAGCGAGCGCGTACCGCACCCACTGGACTTGCCGGCGATGCTGCAACAGACCGCCGAGCTGGGCGCCGGGGTCTTTCAGATCTGCGACTACAAAGGCGTCGAAGCCTTGAGTCTCAGTGAACTGGCAGACTTGAAACGCATGGCCGACGACCTCGGCCTGACCCTGGAGCTGGGCACCCGCGGCCTGGACACCGAGCACCTGCGCCGCTACCTGGCGATGGCAGAAATCCTCGATGTCCGCGTACTGCGCAGCATGTTCAACAGCAACAGCCTGAAACCCACGCCGGAGCAAGCCTTCGCGCTGCTGAACACGGTGATGCCGCAGTTCGTCGAGCAGGACGTCAAGCTGGCGCTGGAGACTTACGAGCAAGTGCCGACGCGCACGGTGCTGGAGGTGATCGAACGGATCGACAACCCGTGGCTGGGCATCTGCCTGGACCCCGGCAACTGCGTGGCGGCGCTGGAAAACCCTACCGACGTCATCGACATGACCGCCTCGCGGGTGCTCAACCTGCACGTCAAGGACTTCGCCTTTTCCCGCCGCGACGGCTGGGTCGGCTTCACCTATGCCGGCTGCCCCATGGGCGAGGGCCTGCTGGATTACGCCTATATGCGCGACAAGGTCCGGCCCGGGCACCGGCACATCAACCAGATCATCGAGCACTGGCTCCCCTGGCAACTGGACGCGGCCTCCACCTGCGCGCTCGAAGACCAGTGGACCCGACACAACCTGAACTACCTGAATGCAAGGCAAACCGAGGATTGACCCCATGACATACGAACTCAAGAAAATTGCGATTGTGGGTGCCGGCGGCAAGATGGGCATGCGCATCTCCAAGAACCTGCAGGGCAGCCACTACACGGTGACCTACTGCGAGAACTCGCCCAGGGCGCAGGAGCAGATTGTCGCGGCGGGCCGCAGCCTGTCGGCGACCAACGAGGTCGTACCCCAAGCCGACGTGGTCATCCTCGCGGTGCCGGATGTCGCCCTCGAAGCCGTGTCGGCCCAGGTCGTGCCGCAGATGAAAAGCGGCGCGATCCTGCTGACCCTCGACCCGGCGGCGTCCTATGCCGGCCTGCTGGCGCAGCGCGAAGGTATTCATCAGGCCGTGGCGCACCCTTGCCACCCTTCGGTGTTCCTGGAGCGTTACACCCAGGAAGAACACGCCGACGCCTTCGGCGGCAACGCGGCGGTGCAGGACGTCTGTGCGGCCTTTGAAAGCGGCAACGACAAGCAGCGTTCGGAATTGGCCAACATCATCGCGGTGATGTACGGCCCGGTCGGTGAAGTGCACTGGGTCACGGTCAAGCAACTGGCCTATCTGGAACCGACGCTGGTGGAAACCGTGGCGTGCATGGTCGGCAGCTTCATGAAGGAAGCGCTGGACGAGACGATCAACCGCATCGGCGTGCCGGAAGCAGCGGCCAAGGCCATGCTTTATGGCCATATCCAGATTGCGTTGGCGGTGTCGTTCCGCAGCACCAACCCGTTCTCCGATGCCTGCATGATCGCCATGGAGTACGGCCGCGAGCAGATCATCAAGCCGGACTGGAAGAAGATTTTCGACGAGAAAGAGCTCGATCTGATCATCGCCCGCATGCTGAAAATCGACGCAGTGCGCAAAGCCGACGCGGCTTGATTCGCGCTGAAAACCCACTACGGTTTGACGTCCGGGCGGTGAACACCTCCGGGCGTCTTTTTTTATCTGTGCATTTTCATCTGAGCCAAGGACAACAACATGGACAGTCCACCGCTACGGGGCGCGTTGATCGGTTGCGGTTTTTTCGCCCTCAATCAACTGCGTGCCTGGCAAGACCTGCACGGTGTGGAGATCGTCGCGCTGTGCGACAGCGACCCGCAGCGTCTTGCCGTATTTGCCGAATACGCGCCGGATGCGGCGTCGTTTACCGATGCGCAGGTGATGCTGCGCGAACTGGATCTGGATTTCATTGACATCGCCACACCGACTTCGGCGCACAAGCCGCTGGTACTGATGGGCGCCGAGGCGGGCGTCGACATCATCTGCCAGAAGCCGTTTGCCGCGACGCTGGAAGATGCCCGGCTGATGATCGACACCTGTGCCGCACGTGGCGTGAGCTTGACGGTGCATGAGAATTTCCGCTGGCAGGCGCCGGTGCGGGCGACCATCGAGAAACTGCGCGAAGGGCTGATCGGCACACCTTTTTTCGGGCGGGTCAGTTTTCGCAGCGGATTCGACGTTTATCGCCTGCAGCCGTATCTGGCAAAGACCCCGCGCTTCATCATCGAAGACCTCGGCGTGCATGTGCTGGACATCGCCCGTGCGCTGTTCGGCGATGTTGCCCGTCTGACTTGTGAAACCCGCCGGGTCAATCCGACGATTGCCGGTGAGGACGTTGCCACGGTGTTGTTGGCCCATGAACAGGGCGCAACCAGTGTCGTCGATTTCAGCTACGCGACGCGGCTGGCCCGCGATCCGTTTCCACAGAGCCTGATCGAGGTGGATGGCGACAAGGGGTCATTGCGCTTGCTGGCGGACTTTCGTCTGGAAATTCACGATGCGCAGGGGCATGTCGAAACCGTGAATGTGGCACCCGAAGCACCGGCGTGGAGCGATGCGCCGTGGTATCCGATCCAGGAAAGCGTGCTGCGTCTGCAGCGCGAGTGGCTGGCCAAGCGGCGCGGCGGCCGTGATTCGGAAACTTCTGGCGCGGATAACTTCAATACCCAGGCGTTGGTGGAAGCCGCCTACGAGTCGGCGGCGAAGGGCACAACCATCGTGCCTGCCCGATTCTTGAGCCGGTAACTGCAATGTCCCCACGCCGGGCGTGGGGACATCTTGTACTCAGCGCATGCCGAATCCGCCTTCACGCACCTGCTTGCTGTTGTCGCGGGACACCATCACACAATCCACCGATTGCTTCTCCGGTTTGTCGGTCTTGCCGTTGCGCAGGAACTGATCAGCCTGTTCCATGGCCATCGCCGCCATTTGCGTGGCCTGCTGCAGGCCGGTGGCAATGATCGGGCCGTCGCCGGCAATCTGCCGCACGACGTCCGGGTTGCCGTCGATGCCGACCACTTTCACTTCGCCCTTGCCGGCATTTTTCAGCGCAGCGGCGGCGCCCAATGCCATGGTGTCGTTGCCGGCCAGCACGCCAACGATGTTCGGGTTGCCCTGAATGATCGACTGCATCACGTTGTAGCCTTGGGTCTGGTCCCAGTTCGCCGATTGTTGCGAGACCATTTTCAGGTCGGGAATCTGGTCGAGCACCCGGTGGAAACCTTCCGAACGCACATGGGCGTTGACGTCCGAACTGCGCCCGATCAATTCGACGTATTCGCCCTTGAAGCCGACCTGCTCGGCGAAGTATTCGGCAACGGAAGTCGCGCATTGCGAGTTGTTGGAAACGATCTGCGCGGTGGCGATGCCGTTGGCGTTCACCTCACGGTCGATCAGAAACACCGGGATCTTCGCTTCCTGGGCGCGCTTGACTGCTGCAACCGAGGCGTCGGAGCCGGCGTTGTCGAGGATGATCGCCGAGGCGTTGTCGCCAATGGCGGTTTGCACCAGGCGCAACTGAATGTCCGGGTCGTCCTGATGGACGAGGGCGTTGGTCCGGTAGCCGAGCTTCTTCGCCGCCGCTTCGGCGGTGTCGGATTCGGCTTTATAGAACGCGTTGCTGTGGGACGGCGTGATGATCACCACCAGGTGATCGGACGGTTTGAATTCGGCAGCCGACACCGCCAGCGGCAGCAGCGATGCCGACATGACAGCCAGTGACAGCAGGTGTTGGGAGAAGAGTTTTTTCATTGTTGTAGTCGTCCCTTGAGGTGATGGAAAGTCACGCAGCAGTGGTTGGCATGCCCCGGTCTTCCTGGGCCTTGGCCTGACGTTCTGCGCTGGATTTTTCGACGCGGCGTTGCAATTGGTCGACCACCACTGCCAGCACGATCACCGCGCCGGTAATGACGGTCTGCCAGAAATCGGAAATGCCCACCAGCACCATGCCGTTGCTCAAAACCCCCAGCACAAAGGCGCCGATGATCGTGCCGCCGATGGTACCGACGCCGCCGAACAGCGAGGCACCGCCCAGCACCACCACGGCGATGGCGTTGAGTTCGTAAGAGGTGGCGATGGCCGGGTTGGCTGCGCCCAGCCGCGAGGCGATGATCAGGCCGGCCAGCGCGGCGCAGAAACCGGAGATGGCGTAGGTGCCGATCTTCACTCGGCTGACCCGCACCCCCGAGAGCTCCGCCGTGCGCTCGTTGCCGCCGATGGCGAAGACTTGCCGGCCGAACACCGTCTTGCGGCTGATGTACACGGCCACCAGGGTCAGCAGAATCATCAGCCAGATCGACACCGGCACCGACAGCACGCGGGCGGTGCCCAGCAGCAGAAAGCCTGCGTTGTTGAGTTCGGCCTGGCCGGTGAGGTCGCCGTAGGTGGCGCCGCCCGATACCAGCTGCGCGGCGCCGCGGGCCATGTACAGCATGCCCAGGGTCATGATGAACGGTGTCACTTTCAGGCGGGTGATGAACCAGCCGTTGAGCGCACCCACCAGCGTGCCCAGCGCCAGACTCAGCAGGCACACCACCGGGATGCTGAAAAATGCCGAAATCCCCAGCCATGGCAAACGCAGGCCTTCGGTGATCAGGTAGCCGGCAATCATTGCCGCCAGACCAGCCACGGCGCCCACGGACAGGTCGATACCGGCGGCGAGAATCACGAAGGTCATGCCGATGCCGAGAATCGCGAACACCGCGACCTGTTCGGCGACGATGACCAGGTTGCGCGCCGACAGAAACGACGGCGCAATCGAGGAGAACAACACCACCAACAGCAGCAGTGCGAGATAAGCTCGCAGCCTGAGTAATAACAGCGGCAGCGAACGCAGGTTCAGTGACGGGGATTTGCGGGCAGGCATGGAAAGAGACTCGGCCATCATGCGGTTTCCTTTTCAATGGGCGCCAGGGCTGCGGAGTCCTTGCGCGAGACTTGCGACCAGCTCACCAGCGTGGGTTCGTCCAGTTGCTGGCGGGTGAGGTTGGTGGTGATGCGGCCCTGGCACATGACCAGCGCCCGGTCGGCACCGCCGATGATTTCGGTCAGGTCGCTGGAGGCGTAGAGGATGGTCAGGCCGTGCTTTGCCAGACGGTCCAGCACTTCAAACAGCTCGCGCCGGGCCTTGATGTCGATGCCCCGGGTCGGTTCATCCAGCAACAACACATGAGGCTCGGTCAGCAGGTTCTTGCCCACCACCACTTTTTGCTGATTGCCGCCGGACAGCGAGGAGATGGAGATGTCGGCGTGCTCGGTCTTGATATGCAGCTCGCGGATCATCCGCGCCACGTCATCGTTCATCGGCTGGCGGGCGAGGCCATCGGCTCGGCTGTAGCGGTTGAGATTGGCCAGCAGCAGGTTGTCGCGCACGCTGGCGCTGGTGACCAGACCGAGTTTCTGCCGGTCTTCCGGGACCAGCGCGATACCGGCAGCAATGCGACCGGCAATGTCCTGGCGAAGTGGCAGCGCCTGACCGTTGACTTCGATGCGCCCACCGATGGCGTGGCGCAGGCCGATCAGCGTTTCGAACAGCTCGGTACGGCCAGCGCCCATCAAGCCATAGAAGGCCACGATTTCACCGCGCTTCACGCTGAACGACACCTTGTTCAGCAGCAGCGAGCCTTGATCGCTGGCGACTTCCAGATCAGTGACGCGCAGCACTTCGGGGGCTTGTTCATGTTCGGCAGGATCGACCCCGGCGCGCAGTTCGGTGGTCATCTGGCTGCCGATCATGCGCTCCACCAGCCAGTCGACCGTGACGGAATCCCGCGTGCCGGTGCCCACCAGATGGCCGTCGCGCAACACGGTGAAGTGGTCGCCGATCTCGATCAGTTCATCCAGGCGGTGAGAGATATAAATGATAGAGACGCCCTGACGCTTGAGGTCGGCGATCAGCGAAAACAGGATGCCGACCTCGGCCTCGCTCAGCGACGACGTGGGTTCATCGAGAATCAGCACGCGCACGTCGCTGACCAGCACCTTGGCGATCTCGACGATCTGCCGCTTGCCGATGCTCAGGTCTTGCACCAGTGTGTCGACGTCGATCTGTTGGCCCATGCGCTGCAACGTGGTCTGGGCCAGCTTGCGCTGCTCGGCATGCAGCACCCGGCCAAAGCGCGTACGCCGCTCCTTGCCGATGAACATGTTCTCGGCAACGCTGAGGTTCGGGCACAGGTTCAATTCCTGATGCACGATGCCGATGCCACGGGCCATCGCCTCACGGGGGCTGTTCAGCGTCAGCGCCTCTTCACCGGCAAACAGTTGCCCCGATGTCGGTTGTTCGATGCCGGCGAGGATTTTCATCAGCGTCGATTTGCCCGCGCCGTTTTCACCGATCAGCACATTGACGCTGGCGTGTACCACGTCGAAATCGACACCCTTGAGCGCCGTGGTGCCCTGGTACACCTTGCGGACCTGTCGGGCGCACATCGCCAGCGGCTGAGGAGAGGAAAGCGCATTCATCGGCTATTCCTCCAGCGTCAAGCTGACCGGCACGATGCGAATCGAGGCCGGTGATTGCAGGTTGAATACGCCGCTGAAATGCACTGTCTTGCCGGTCAGGCTGGCCGCCGGGGCCTTGCCGTACGCCTGCGCCAGCGCATGTTTGTTCAGTGCCGCTGCGACGTCGGCGTATTGGGTCTGATTGGTGAACGCGTTGAGCGACATGTTGCTGGCGACATCGCGCAGTGCAGTGCTGATCACCAGCGGGCCGGTCAGCAGCTGAATCTTGTGCTGAGCCAGCTCGGCGTTGCCGGGGAACTCAAGGGTCAGCAGCCCCATGGGCGATTTCAGACTGGCTTCCGTCACCCGGGCCGTGCCGCTGACGATGAAGTTCTTCGCGCTGCTGTCGTGGGGTGTCGCGAAGCGATTGGCTGCGTCGGCCGGGTTGGCGGCGATGGCTGCCAGCAGGGTCGGCAGGTCGGTGGCGTTCTTGTCGAGAATGGGTTGTACGTCGCTCGCCCATTGCTGCTCGACGAATTGCTCGGCGTTGAAGCTGTTCAGCGCGAATTTCTGATCCTGCCCCTGGGCGTTGGCGTTGCGCGTGGTGTTGAACACCACACGGCCGGTTGCCGGGTCCAGCGGGCGGAAGGTCACGAGGGGGCCGCTTGTCAGCGCCGTCGTGAGCAGAACGGCGGCGACGGCGCCAGCCAGTGCAACAGCAGGGATGCCTCGGGAAAACCCCGACGGTTTACCGGATACAGTCAAGCTCATGCAGATCTCCTCGCCTTGGGGCGATTTTTTTGTACTTGTCAGGAGGTTCAGTCATCACTATATATCATCATCATACCAGTTCAAGGTAGTGTCTTTTTTCTGCGCTTGAGGCCGGTTCGATTTACCTTAATGAAATCAATAACAAGAACAGGGACACCCGAATGAGCTCATCACCGTCGCGTGATCTACGCCTGTATGGCACCGCACAGCCTGTCGCCGAACTGCAGCAGATACAGTTCGGCGATCTGACATTTCTGGCCCAAGGCACGCAGTTGCGGCGCTTGTGTCTGCGTGGGAAAGAGATCATGCGCAGCGTCGGGCTGGTGATTCGCGATGGTTTCTGGGGGACCCATGAGCTGATCCAGCACCGCATTGACACCCGCGAACAGGATCAGCGTTGGTGGCGGCAGATCGAAGGTGTCGTGGTTGCAGCTGACGCCGAACCGGTCCTTGACTGGACGGTGCGCATGGAGGTTGCCAGCGACAGGTTGTCGATCCATGTCGAACTGGAGGCCCGTCGCGATTTTTCCACCTGCCGCGCCGGGCTCATGTTGTTGCATCCGCTTGCGGGCGTCGTGGGCGCACCGGTGTCGGTGCTTCACAGTGACGGTCGATTGGAGGAGGGCGTGTTTCCTGAGCTGATCAGCCCGAGCCAACCGTTTTTCGACATTCGCGGATTGAGCCATTCACCTGCACCTGGCTTGACTCTGGATTGGCAATTGCGTGGTGACGTCTTTGAAATGGAGGATCAACGCAATTGGTCCGACGCCTCGTTCAAGACCTACAACCGGCCTTTGACGTGGCCTTGTCCCTATGTCATCGCAGAGGGGGAGCGGATCGAGCAATGCATCGAACTGCGAATCGGGCGCCATCAGGAGTACCGGCCATGAACTCGACGCGTATCGTCATCACGGGGCCCTCGGCTCATCCCTTGCCGTTGCTCGGGCATGGTCTGTGGGTTGACCACCTTGCGGATGTCGCGAGCACCGAGGCGCTGGTCAGGCAACTCGGCGGTGCTCATCTGGACATGCTGGTCGACCTGCGCCGGCCCAACAGTTTTGAACGGTTGCTTGAGGCATTGGCGCTGAGCCAGCAAGCCCAGGTCGACGCCTGGCTCTTGGTGATCGTCAGCGACGAAGCGCCGGAGAAACAGTTACGCGAGCTGTCCCGTGTGCTTGCCGACTCGCCGACTCGACCCAAGGGGATTCTGGTGACGCCGGCCGCCTATCTGCTCAGCTACCAGCCGGATGCAGTCTGGCCTGATGGGCCGACGCCGGAGGACGTCGCGGTGCTGGCCCGTGACATCCTGCCGGGATACGAGATCGGAGGGGGCGTACCGACTTACTTCACTGAGCTGAACCGTTGCCGGCCCGCGCCCGATAGTTTCGATTATCTGACCCACGCCACTTCGCCGATCGTGCATGCGGCGGATGATCTTTCGGTGATGGAGTCGCTTGAGTCTCTGGGCGATATCGTCCGCTCGGCGCGGCAACTGGCCTGCGGGAAGCCGTATCGGCTGACAACCTCTGCCATCGGCGCATGGTGCAACCCTTATGGGGGGCAACTGACGCCCAATCCCGAGCGGCAACGGCTGACCCTGTCGGATCGGGACCCTCGCCAGCGTGGTTTGTTCGCTGCCGCGTGGACACTGGGTCACTATGCCGCCGTGCAACGTGCGGGTGTTGACGCCATTGCCCTGTGGGCGGTGAACGAACCCTTTGCGGTGGCTGCCGCTGGCGAATACTGGCCGGTGTTTCATGTGCTGCGAGGGCTCAATCAGGGGCGTGGTAAAGCCGCCATGGATGTCGATGTTTCGAGTTCCGCGATTTCGGCGCTGTGCTGGCGGGAGGGGCGGCAGGTCAAAGTCTGGCTGGCCAACCTCACTGGGCATGAACAAGTCGCTGAACTGGAAGGCCTGAACATCATCGGATGTGCCCGGCTTGCTGCTGATACGGTTGAGGTGGCTCACGATGATCCAGGCTTCATGGCGCGGCTGGATACTTCCGCGCCTGCCGTGACTTCGCTACAGCCCTATGAAGTCCTTGTGCTGGACTGCCGGTGGAGCGTTGAGCGCGGCTTATAATCGCGTTACCGTTGCCGCCATTGAAGCTTTCACGAACGAGATGTCGATTAATGCCTGAGATCAAGAAACGTACCATTCAACGCAAGAAGCTTTCTGACGTTGTCTTCGAGCAACTGATCGATCTCATCGAAGAAGAAAAACTGCAGCCCGGCGATCAGATGCCGGGCGAGCGCGAGCTGATGGAGAGCTTCGGCGTCGGCCGTCCCGTCGTTCGCGAGGCCATGCAGCGTCTCGCCGGCATGGGCATGATCACTATCCAGCACGGCGAGCGGGCTAAAGTCGGCCGTGTCGACATGCATTCCATGATCAATCAGATCGATCTGGCGGCACGTCACCTGTTGTCCAGCTCCGCCAAGAACGTCGATCACTTGCGCCAGGCGCGAGAGTTCTTCGAAACCGGGCTGGTGAAGATCGCTGCGCAAAAGGCCACGCCTGCCGATGTGGCCCGGCTGGAAGCGGCGCTGGCGAAAATGCACAAGCACAAGAAGACTGACGAATTCATCCCGGCCGACATGGAATTCCACGCGGAGATTGCGCGCATCTCGGAAAACCCGATCTACGTCGCCATCTCCCACGCCATCCTCGACTGGATGGCGGACTACCGTGAAGACATGCTGCGCTTCAAAGGCCGCGAACTGACGCTCAAGGAGCACGGCATCATTCTTGAGTTCATCAAGGCGAATGATCCGGTGGGCGCCGAGAAGGCCATGCACGATCATCTTGTCGAGCGCGGCGAGGAGTAGACGAGCAATACGCTTTCCGCTGTTTCTCTTCTCTCTATATAGAAGAAGCGAGGCGGGCCGGATATATCTCCCGAGTGGCTTTCGCTGATTAATGAAATAAGTGCTTGACGCGCCTGCGGATGTCTCTATAATTCGCCCCACTTCCGGCGCAGACGGAACGGAAAACTCCTTGAATATCAACGAGTTAGACGATAAGTCA